>CAUTPO010000022.1:0-20770 GCA_963540475.1 uncultured Treponema sp.
AGCCCTAAAGTAAGGGCACCATGGGGTTAGACATGAAAACGAAAAAGAAATTGACTGAAGAAACGGCCAAATGGTACTGCACAGCAGGCAGAAAGCAAAAGACAAAAATCATCGATGAGTTTACCGCAACAACCGATTACAATCTAGAATATGCTATCCATCTGTTGAAAAACACTGCGTGCATAAAAGTAACACACTTTAACAATGCCGCAAAACAGAGGATACAGGTCGTTACAAAAACACGCAAAAAGCGAAGGTATAACTTCGGCTGCTAACAGTGCGCAGCCTCGTTAACCGTCAAGTTTTCTACTGAAAACTTACCTATTAGACCTGTTCGGAAACTTCAGTTTCAGAACAGGTTGCCTTAAAATGCGATGTTCTAAATCGTGCTATTTGCGCGATTTAGAACTCGTCGACCTGTTCGATAACAGAGTTATCGAACAGGTCTATTATGTGCCATTTCTCATTTCACTCGTGCGGAGGCCCTGGCGCGCTATTGACATACTGTAGTTTTTTTTATACTATGTAATCATCTATATTCAGGAGGCATACTATGGCCGGTGCAAGTAAAAACTCGCGAACAACCGTAGCAACCCAGCATTTTTCGTGTCCGTGCGGCGGTGAAGTCGTATTAAAAACGATGGTCGATAACGGCAAAATTAAAAATATTGCGGAATGCACAAAGTGTAAGCGTGTAGAAAGACGACCTAAAGACTTTCATTAATTTTTGATTTACGTGGGAGGGTTTAATACCTCTAGGTGCTTTTTGCGCCGTAATATGAGTGTATCAAAGCCGCCTGCAACCACCTTATGAGAACATACAGTGCGAAACATTGAGCACTGTACCCCGACGCAGAGCGTCGGGGTATGTTGATTATGCAAAACTTCGGAAAACAAGTGCGTTTTTTCTGAAGTTTTTTTAAAGGCGGGTATTCTCAAACTGTTTTGCAACTGCCCGTACCGCCTTGCCCCGATGCGAAACGGTATTTTTTTCGTCATCGGTAAGTTCCGCAAAGGTTTTTCCGAATTCTTTTACATAAAAAATAGGGTCATACCCGAATCCGTTTTTTCCGCACGCTTTCTCAGTAATCGAGCCTTCGCATATTTCCTGTACCGAAAAAAAACGGTGCTCGTTAAACAACACGACAATGCAGCATACAAAATATGCGCGGCGGTTTTTTGCACCTTTCATCTCGTGTAAAACCTTTTCGATCTTCTCTTCAAAAGACAGTGCCCTTCCGTCTTTTTCACCGTAACGGGCTGAAAAAATACCGGGAGCCCCGTTTAAAAAATCGATACATAAGCCCGAATCGTCTGAGATAACCGGTTTTTGTACTATTTTGTACAAGTCTTGTGCTTTTATAAGCGCGTTTTCGAAAAAACTCGCTCCGGTTTCTTGCGGATTAAATTCGATACCTTCTTCTTTCGGTATTACAATATCGAATTTGGGCAAGAGGCTTTCAAATTCCTTTTTTTTATGCTCATTCCCCGACGCTAAATATATTTTCATCGGTTTGACTATACCATTTTTTTAAGGCCTTTGCAATATTTTTGTCTATTGTTCCCCGCGAAATATTCACATACCTGCCTATCAGCCGATTACTCGGTGCTTTAATCTGTTTTTTATTTAAACGTATGGCGCGCTCCCACGATTGCAAATAATATCGGTACGCTTTTTCGTATTTTTTGTAACTGCTCGTTTTTTTGTCGCCCGTTTCGAGAATCTTCTTGCATAGTTTCATGCGCATATAGTATTTGTTCCGTTTGTAAATCTGTTCGTTTATGTTTTTAAGGCGGCCGCGGCAGCCGTTCCGTATATCATCTATCAGTTTTCCGAAAGCCTCGTACGGAATATTCAATTTTTTTGCAATTGCAAAAATCATAGCATCCGTCAAAAAAAGACAGGATTTGCAGGCCAGCAAAAATATGGTTTTATGCTCCGGTTTCATCTTTTTACAATTAATCGAAGGCGGCGCACAGGTCTTGTACGGTGCAAAAACATCGCCGGTATACAGATTGAAATTGCCGTATTCGCCTTCTTCTTCCCTGCAATAAAGCTGCTGCCGTTCTTCCGCTTCCAAAATTTTTTTTGCGGTTTCGGCCGTTTTTGCTTCGTAATGAAAAGAAATGCGAAAAAATTTCAGACTTTGAATAAGATAGGTTAAAAAGTTCGCTTTCAGATGATTGTAGGTTTCCAAAACTCTCGGAATTTTAGCATAAAATCTGAGCAAAAAATCGTTCCGCACATCTTCGTCGTTAAAAATAATACCGAATTTTTCCACATTAAAATAAAGTGCCGTAAAAATTTCCATTACGATATCGTGCCGTTTTTCGGCATTCTTTGTTGTTTTGTACGCAGCCGCCAGTTCTCCTGCATTTTGTAAAATCATTTTGAATCACTCCTTTAGACCTCTTGATAAGGCTTAAAGCGGATAAAGCAAGAACCGTGCGGGAAAATTTACGTTATTTTTTATATATTATGGATATTTTTGAGCCTAAAAAATTTCAGATTTTGTTTTTTCTTTTAGAAACTGAAAATGAAAAAATGAGATTCTTTGTTTTTCTTCAGAATTTGATTTGTGCGGAAAAGGGTAATATCTTTTTGCCGGAAACCATCGGCAGCCGTGCCGGATAGACCATTCGGTGCAAAACATTGAACTTTGTACCCGCCTTGCGCCAAGGGGGCCGGCAGAAGACGTTTTTGGGGCTGATAAGCGGGGGTAAACCTTGTAAAGAAGAACTGCGTTTAATAAGGTGCAGCTATCCCAAACCGATTGAAAAAAAAGCGTTTTCGTAATAAAATATACCTTATGAAGGCAGGGTTTATCGCCGAAAGGGCAAAACAGCTTAAAATTGCATCTCTTTCCGTTTCCGAAGGGTTGCGGGCCGGCAGTTTCGGCTCCGTTTTCCGCGGGCAGGGGATAGAATTCGATTCGGTGCGCGAATACGAAATCGGGGATGATGTGCGGAGTATCGACTGGAACCTGACAGCGCGGAGCGGAAAAACCTTTATCAAAATGTACCGCGAAGAACGGGATCTGACGCTTTTTTTGTGCGTTGATTTTTCCCTTTCGATGGACGTGGACGGCGGGAAAAATGCACCGAAAGAAAAGGCCTTGGAAACGGCTGCGCTTTTGACCTTTGCTGGGGCCGGTATTTCCTCGCAAATCGGCGCGGCCTTTTTTGACGGAGAACGGGGGCCTTTGTTTATGCCGCACAGTAATTCGGGGCATATTTCGGCACTGTTAAAATCGATGGAAGATTTTGCGGCAAAAAATCATGCGGCAAAAAAAGGTACCGAATTGGCTTCCGCCATCACGGCCGTTTCAAAGATATTGCGGCAAAGATCGATGGTCATCATTATTTCCGATTTTAAAGTCGAAGGCTTCGAAAAAAAACTCGGTCTTCTGGCGGCCGGACACGACGTTATCTGTATACGGATAATCGGTGCCCTTGACCGTGAACTGCCTGCTGCGGGGGCGCTGCGTTTTCGGGATATGGAATCTGACTTGCACATGCTGCTTCCGACAAGCTCTAAAACATTTCGGATAGAATACAAAAAGAAATTTTACGAAGAATTGGAGCGCTGGCAGGGAATGTGCAAGCGCTGTATGGCGTATCCTGTCCTGTTGAATACGGAAGACGATCCGGTAACGGTTTTAAGCGATTTTTTTCTTTCCAATCGGCGGGGACAAAAAAAATTAAAACACAGCATAGATAAGATAAAGGCAGATGTATGGAAGGCATTTTAATTCCGCAAAATATTTTTATAGGGGATACTGCCGAATTTATGTTTCCCGCCGACGCTCTTGCAAATGCCGATTTGTCGGGTTTAAAAAGGGGCTACTTTCAAATTGCTAAAATAATACAAAACGAGTCGATGAGCGTAACTGCGGTTCAAATAAAAATGAGGGAAAAAAAAGAATACATATCGATTGTATTTATTCCGTGGGAAACAGGGAACATTTCTTTTCCTTCTTTGAAAGCAGCCGGTTTAAATGTAAGTCTTCCAACCGTTCCCGTGTCTTCTATTTTGGAAATGTCCAAGACCGAAATTTTACAGCCGCCCCGTCCGCCGATAATAATTCCCGGAACGACATATCTTTTGTATATGGCAGGGTTTATAACGGCCCTTTTTGTGTTTGCAGGAATTATTATCGTTCACAGTATAAAAAAGGCTTTTTTTTCGTATTCGTTTTCGCGTATTCAAAAAAAACGTATCAACTTTTTGATAAGCTCGCTTAAAAAAATGAAAAAAAAATACGATGTAGGTATAAGGCAAAGTACGTCCGGGGAAAGTACCGTTTTTTTTATAAAGGAATGGCTGAAAGAATTTGAAGAAATTTTGCGCAGATATTGTTTTAGCATAATAACCGAAAGTTTTTTGCAGCAGGTTAAAGAGGGAAGCGGCCTTACGTATTCCGAAATAGTTTTGGAATTAAGCGGTAAATTTCAAAATAAAAATATCGGTGTCGAATTTCAAAACCTGTTTTCGAATTTGCAAAAAATGAGGTTCGGAAAAACGGATTTTTTATCCGGCGATTTTAAGGGCCGGGAAACAAGCCTGCTGCATAAATCTTTTAATTTAATCAAGTTATGCGAACCGGAAATCCAAAAAATGGAAGCGGCGCGCCGAAAAGAAAATAAAAGTACGGGAGATTCAAATGATAAGTTTTAATCATCCGTTTTTCTTTTTTTGTTTACTCATTTTTCCTGCCGTTTTTATTTTAAAAAAAACAGGCTTCGTTTTTACGCCCGAATTCAGCCTGAATCTGATTAACTGGAACGGAACAAAACCAAGACAAAATAACTTTTCGAATTTTTTAAATATCATCTCTTCAATTCTTTTATACGCCGGTTTATTTTTTTTGATTATTGCTCTAGCCGAACCGGTTACGTTTAAGACCGAACAGGTGTATACCGATGAAGGCTGTTCCGTGATGTTTTTGATGGATATAAGTCCGTCAATGTCTGCAAAGGATATAAACGGCGAAAGCCGCATCGAAAGTGCAAAAAGAATAATAAGAAAATTTGTGGCGCGGTATCCCGGCGATTCGTTCGGGCTTACGGCTCTTGCCAGCTCCGCCGCCCTGATATTGCCGCCGACAATCGATCACAAGGTTTTTTTATCGCGGCTCGATTCTTTGTCGATAGGTGAACTCGGCGACGGGACGGCTTTGGGAATGGGCTTGGCGGTTTCTTCGCTTCATTCGGGAAAAAGTAAAAAGTCTTCGTATATTATTTTGCTGACGGACGGAGAAAACAATACGGGTGAAATAAATCCGAAAACGGCGGCGGAAATGCTGGTACGGAAAAATATCGGTTTTTATGTAATCGGTATCGGCAATACGGGCTACACGGTTTTAGAGTACACTGATAAAAAAACGGGTAAAACATATACCGGCTCGTTTTATTCAAAATTCGATGAGAAGGAATTAAAAAGAATTTCACGTTATGGAAACGGAAAATATGCGTCTGCGGGTTCTTCGGAAATGCTGGAAGAAATTTTTAATGCGATTGCATCTCATGTCCCCGCTTCCCAATTTAATTTTACGCAGACGACTGAGGAGAATTTATACAGGCCGGTTTTGTCAGCTGTGATTTTTTGTTTTTTTTCCGCATGGATTATACGCCGCCTGTTTATGAGGATGTTTTTATGATTCGATTTGAAAATCCGAATTATCTGATTTTACTGCTGCCGGTAATTCCTGCATTGATTATGGTTTTTGTAAATATAGTTAATATTAAAAAAGCGTACGGTAATTCCCGGGATTCGAAAAGAACGATAAGAAGGATACGGATCCGCTCCGTGTTTTTTGCTTGTGCGTGGTGTTTTTTGGTGCTTGCTCTTGCGTGTCCGCTGTGGGGGGCGAAGCCTGTTTCGGTTAGAAGGCGCGGTGTTTCTGTAATGTTTGTAAGCGATGTTTCAAAAAGTATGACCGTTGCAGATATGGGAGCGGCACGGATTGCGGTGCAAAAACGGTTTTTAAAGATATTGGCGGAGCAATTCGATAATGCGGCCTGCGGTTTGGTGATAACAAAGGGTGAAGGAATTGTATCGGTGCCTTTGAGTTTTGAAAAACAGGCCTTGTTTTCCGCAATCGATTCCTTATCACCGCACGTGCTGACCGCAGGCGGAACCGATTTGGAAGCGGGGGTTTTAAAAGCGCTGAATTCTTTTTCGGCAAACAGAGGAAATTCGAAGATTGTTATCTTATGTACGGACGGCGGGGAAACGGCCGGTTCTCTTTTACGGGCCTGCGAAGCTGTGAAAAAGTCGGGCGTTACCTTGATTATTGCAGGGTTTGGAACGCCGAGGGGCGGACGGGTTTCGGTTTATGACGAAAACGGAACGGCTCAGTTACGGGATTCGAAACTTGAAGAGGCGTTTTTGATGCACGCCGCAAAAACCGCCGGCGGAGATTCTTTGTATCTGCATGCTTTAAGTCAGGGGGCTGTTCACAAGATAGTGCAAGCTGCGGATTCGGGAACGGCAGGCACTGAAAAAATGGTGTATGTTCAAGAACCCGTCAAACGGAATTTTGAAACGGCTTTGGCGGCTTTTATTTTTATTTGTTTGGGAGGGCTTCCGTTTTATGGCAAAAACAAATAGGTTTGTTTTTCTTTTTGTGCTGTGCTTTTTGCTGGTTAATTGTTCGCCTGCCGATAAGGCAAAACTTTCTTCCCTCGCAGGCTACCTTGCGTGGAAACAAAACGATTGGAACGGCGCCGCCTCGAATTTTTTTAAAACCTTGGAATTGGGAGACGGCACAAACGATAAAGAAATCGGGCTTTATGCAAATTACGGAATCGCGTCTACCTATCTTATGCAAAACGAGGATGCGTCGGCAGTGCTGCGGCTTCGGAATATTACGGATGTGCAGGATAGGAATTTGCATGCGTCCGTGCTGTATCAGTTGGGCATAATTTCGTTTAAGGCGCAAAAGTACCGGGAGGCTGTTTCTTTTTTTAAGCAATCGCTTGAATTGGAACCGGGCAGTGTCGATGCAAAAATAAATTACGAATTAAGCAAACGATATTCCGTTAAAAAAGAGGCCGAAACTGCGGACCGCAAAACCGTAAAATCCTCAGGCAATAATGAAGAAGCCGTTTTTGATCGGACGATAACGGAATTGATAAAAAAGAAGGAGAATGCAAGATGGCACAATACGGAACAAGAAGAAAAACCCATACCCTTCGATTATTAACGGTCTTGTTTTTTTTGATACCGTTTTTCCTTTTTTCTGAAACAAGCGAATTTGCAGAATTAAAATACGGTAGCGATATTTTATTTTTGGATTCTCCTTTTTTTGTCGAGGTAAAATTAAACGATAATTTTCCGGACTATTATAAATTTTTACAATCGCCTGAATTAAGGCTTGAAGGAGAAGCCATCGAACTTAAAAGTTCTACCGTAAGTTCCGCATACGGCGGCCTTGTAATCAAAAACAAATACGGATTGACAAAAACGGGAACGTTTAGGCTTGTGCCTGTTATTGTTTCAAAAAGAAACAAAAAGACGCTGCACGCTTTCGATATTCGAATTGAATCGCCGCCGCTTTCCGCAAATACCGAATTCCGCTGGAAAATTTTTTCCGAGGCGGACAACTCTATGGCTGCCGATAAAATCGTGCAGGGAAATGTGTATACCGCCGTACTGGAAGGCTTTTTTTATTCAGGCGACGGCGAGGCGCCGCCTGAGATAAGCTGCCGTCCGCCTGAGAATTCCGTGCTGGAAGAAACCTTTTTCGATGCGGCACAGATGAAAACGGAGACGGGGTGGCGGGTTGCCGCCTGTTTTCTTTGGACGCCCTTAAAACACGGTATGCAGGAGTTGCCCGCTCCCGTTTTAAGCATAAAAAACGGTACGGCAGCCGAAGACCGTTTTTCCGTAAAAAAAGAAAGCGTTTTCGTACATAAGGCACCGTCCCGGATCGGCGAAACTGAGGCCGTGATGACGCCGGAAGATCAAGCCGCACAAAACAGTTTGCGGCAGGCCTTGGAAGAAAAAAAAGAAAGCGTTTCGTCTACAGTTAATGCGGTAAAGGCCGATTTCGAAACAATAAAACGGACGGCTTCGGAAATTGCCGAGCTGCGCGCTGCGGAAACCGGGGCTTTGTTCTCAAACGGTTTAAGGTCAAAAAGGATCGGTCTTGAAAAAGAACTCGGTTTCGAGAATACCTTTCCGACGGCATCCTCCGTCATAAAAAAAATTACGGCAGCCGCCTTTTTGTTTTTTCTTTTATTTGCCGCAATCGCGCGTACAAAGAGCGGGAAAAATACGATTTTGTTTTACTGTTTTATTGCCACCGCTTCGGTTGCTTTTGGGGTAGGTATTTATGTGTTCGGAACGGGAAAGGATTCGAGGGCTGTGTTTGTTCCGAACATACAAACGGATAGGGGTACCTTGTATCACATACCGGAAATATCGGGAACGGCGGCAGGCGGCCTTACGGCAGGCGAAACCGTGCTGGTTTTGCGGAACGTCGGAAGTTGGGCTTACGTAAAAAAAAGGGACGGTTTGGGCGGCTGGGCGGAAAAAGAAAATTTGATTATTATCGGTGATTAAAGATCGATGGTTAAAGGCGGTAACGCCTGAGCTGCCTGCGGGTTTTACTGTACGCATTATAAATGTGATCGCGAACAAATGGGTTGTATGATATGAGTAAGAATTTCGGGGATATTTTGGACGAATGGGAAAATTTAACGGGAAAACCCTACGGTAAAAAGCGCTTAAAAAAAGACGAGCGGAATCAGGGCGGAATTGCACGGCATATAAAACGAGATAACGAAAAAAGGGTTAATCCGATGGAGCTGTGGCTGCGCCGTTACGGTGTTGTGGATAAGGACGCTGCCTTGGAAAGGGCCGATGTATCTCCTGCCGAAACAAGAAACAATTTACGCAAAATGCGGCCCGAGGCGGAAATCGATTTGCATGGTATGACCCGCTTGGAGGCCGAAAATGCGCTAAACACCTTTTTTGACGTTTGTAAAAGACGCGGGTTAAAAAAGGTGTTGATTATTCACGGGAAAGGAATCCACTCGAAGGATGAGGCCGTTCTTCAGCCCTTTGTAAAGACCTATCTTGAACACCAACGGTTTGCTGGCGAAACGGGCCGCCCGAAGCGGGAAGCGGGCGGAAACGGTTCCACGTGGGTTATTTTAAAATAGGCTGACGGGCTGCCGCCTTTAAAACCGCTTCAAATTCGGTCCTTTTTTCTTTTATTTCGGAAGGGGCAAAATCTTTTTCCATCAGCTTAAAAAGTGCCCGTATCTTTTCCGCTTGTACAGCCGTATCGACGAGGGGCTCAGCCTTGGTGTTAAGCGTTATGGCAGGATTTTCGGCCGTTTTTTTGCCGCCGTCTTTAAACGAAAAAAGAATGCCGTCCTTTACGGATAGGGGCTTTTCGGTTATTTCGTACAGCGGAATCGGAATATTTTTACACGAGGTGTCGGCGCATATCGTTATATTCAGTTTTTTCCCGAGCTTCGAAAAATGCCATGTTCCTTCGGCCCGTATTTCGGGGACGATCCGTACCGTTTCGTTTATCGAAAGTTTTCCGTTTATGTTTTTTATGTCAAAGCAGCGTGTATAATACGTTTTTTTGTCCCTGCTGTCCGTTACTTTTAAAAAGACGTTTTGGTCTTGCACAAAAAACGAATGTTCCGAACCGGCCCTTTTTTGTTCCGGCACACGTGCGGCGCCGTCAAAACAAAAACCGCAGACGGAAGCATACTTTATTCTGTTTAGGGCTGCATCGTATTCCTGTAGGACTTCGGCCCTTGTTTGTGCAAAGGTATGCCGTAAAAGCAGCAAAAAAAACAAAAGAAAAATTCCGTTCTTTTTCATAAAAGCTCCATGGGGTTTTAAGGATTTTGACAGCGCTTGTGTAGGAGAGCCTCCGTCTTTTGCGTAAACAAAGAACAATTTGTAAGGTTACCGTGCGGTTTTCCGTAAAACCGGCTCAGGCTTTGAAAACCGGCCCTTATACAACGTTGCCGTGTTTTAAGTTGTTGACTTCTTCTTTGTTAAGCGGCCGTTTTATGTGGACGCCTTCTTTACCCGTGCCTATTATTTTCGGGTTATCCGACGGATTTTTTTCGTATATCTGGACAATCGGGTAGCGCGGGTCTGTCGGGTTTATGTCTACGACCTGTGCTATTTGGCCGTTGGAAAGGTGGACATAAATGCCCACAGGATAAAAGGAGAGTGAAAAAAGAAGCGCTTTTAAGATGGTGTCGTCGTATTGGCCGTTTTTGTTTTTGAGCATATCAACTAGAATGGAGGCCGCATTGGACGCTTCTTTGTAAGGCCGTGTACCGGTTGCCGCCTCGTACGAGCAGGCTACTGCGATTATCTTGCCATAAATGGAAATTTTCTCTTTTTTAAGGCCTCTCGGATAACCCGTTCCGTTTTCGCGTTCGTGGTGTTCAAGCACGCCGAGACAGACGGGCATTGAAAAGGAAGAATCTTTTAAAATGCTGTAAGAAAGTACGGGGTGGGTTAGTACGGCCTTTTTGCCTTCTTCGGAAAGGGGTGTGCTGTACATATAGTATTGCGGCGGCAGGCGTATCATACCTATTTCGTGTAAAAGGCTTGCCGAAGCCAATTCGATAAGTTTGTGTACGGGCATTTTCAGCTGCATTCCGATGATGACGGCGAGGACGGTGGAGCGCAGAGAATGGGATGCCAGGTAATTTTGGGAATTGCCGTACTTTTGGGCTTCAATTCGCAGAATAAATTTTCTGTTTTCTTTTACGAATTCGCATATTTCCTTTGCCGTATCCGAAACGATTCGGGGGTCGATATGCTTTTTTACGGTATAGCCGGTAAAGGTCTTTTCGATAAACTCGGAGAATTCCAGCAATTTATTTTCTATTTTTTCTATTACTTCATCATGTTTTTTCAGTTTTTCGATAGCCGCTTCGGTTTCTTTGTTCGGTTTTGCAGGCGGCGGTTCTTCGTTGGCGGCGGCAATTGCTTCTGCAAGCGTAGGTTCCGCTTGTAAACTTTTAAAGGCTGCAATATCGCCTTCGGAATATATCAGTTCGAAATCCCATGTTTTCAGCGCTTCTTTGATTTCGACCGTTAAAGGGCTTTCGGGAATCAAAAGCAGGAATTTTTTGTCGATGTACACATTTTTTTTGAAAAAAGAAAAATCTTCTACTTCTTTGATGTTATAGGTATTCACTTATTCTTGCTCCTGTAGTAAACTCATATCTCCATTATAGGAGATTTTTGATGAAATTAAAAGCATTGCTTATCATATTTAATATCGTCTTATTTGCCTTATTGTTTACTGTTTTTTTTCTTCCGATGCTGTATCCCGCAGGAAGTTATGCAAAGTCGTTATGGAAGGGAAATGCGGTGTTCGGTTTGTGCCTGTTTTGTATGATCGTAACGGTAAATACCGTCTTTTTTAAAAACGGACGTTTGGCGGCTTATATCGGAGAAGAGGATTGGAGCGGGCTATCGGCATATCTTGAAAACGAAATTTTCGCGAAAAACAAGATGAGTTTTAAAAATGCACGCCTTTATACCGAATCGCTTGTTCTGTCGGGGAATTTTTCCGATATTTACCGCCTCGAGGAGCTTTTGGAAAAACATAAACCGCAGCATCTGAAAAAATTGGCTCCCGATTTTGCCGCCGTGATGGTATTGTCGGAAGATTATGCGAGGCTTAAGCATTTTACTGCGCGTTTTGTTTCCTGCGCGGGGTATACGGGCGACTGGATGCGTTTTTATTCCGCACTGGCCTGCCGGTTGAATACGGAATATGAGGCGGCCTTTAAGACCTTTCAGCTTGTTTTGGAGAGCGCGGAAGATGATTTGGCCCGTGTTTTAAGCGCTTATTTTGTGTTTAATGTCTTAAAGGATTATTCGGATATCAAGGATCAGGCCGGCCGGGAAGAGGCGGCAGCGGCGGAATTTTTAAAAAAGTATAGTGCAGAAAAATGGAAGAGGTATACCGACCGCCAAAAAACGCGCCTGCATATTATGCTGCTTTCGAAAATTCTCGGTCCTGCGGCGGAGTCCTTTTTTTTTAACCCGGTAATGCGGGAACTTGAATAAAACGGCGGGAAGTGCTACACTTTAAAGATGGTAAAAGCTGTGTTTGCAGGATCGTTTGATCCTCCCACCTATGGACATCTAAACGTCATAGACAGGGCCGAAAAGATTTTTGGGGAAATTCACATCGTTATAGCGGTGAATAAGGACAAAAACTGTCTTTTTTCGGGTCAGGAACGGAAAGAGATGCTGGACGCTCTTACGGCGGATAAAAAGAATATTGTGGTTACCACATGGAATTCTTTGATTGTAGAGTATGCGAAAAAAATCAATGCAAAGGTACTTATTCGGGGTGTGCGGAATGTTTCCGACTTTTCGTACGAGTTTGATCTTGCGATTATGAATAAGGGCTTGGACAAGGATATAGAAACCGTGTTTTTACTGCCCGATCCGAAGTACTTTGTTTTGCGCTCCAGTTCGATTAAGGAACTTATCAATTTCGGCGGAAATCTTTCGGGATTGGTGCCGCCGCTGGTAAAAAAGGCCTTAAAAGAAAAACTGGGCTCAAAACAGTGAAGAGTACCTCGGAAAAAGGTATACCCTGTAAAAAACTTTCGATTGTGCGGTGAAAAAAGCGGCGGCGGGGCTTTCCGCGGCCCGGTTCCGGGTGAAAAAGGTTATGTGTTTTCCGTTCGGCTTCTTCCGCCTTTTTCGAAAGTGTCGTTATATTTCTCTTTATCTCCGCTGCGGTTTTTTACAAGCTGCCTGTTTTTAAGCATTCGGCTCTTTAAAAACGGCAGGTTCGTGTACGCTTTTTTTAACCGGTTTTTAAAAGCCGGCGCAAACGGCGGGCGGATAACAGGTTTGATCAAAAGGGTTCAAACGGCCCCCTATAAAAAAACAAGAGCGGTTCGGTTGACACGATAAGAAGCAAGGTTTATAATTTTATAGAACGGACTAGCCGTGTTTATGATGTTTTCGGTGTGTCTTTTAAGCGGAGAAACTGCGTTTTCGGTACCTGTTGTACCGGGTTTTTGAAAACAGTCGAATATCCGTACGAGGCGCTTACCGATCGGAAAAATATACAGTACAAGGCCCGTTCGGAGGAAAAAAATGAAGGGAAAATTTCTTTGTCTTTTAGGTATTTGCTGTGCGGTCTTTGCTGCCTCGTGCAACAAAACGGAAAACGGTTCGCTCACACAAAAACCGGCAGGCGGTATGACCGGCGAAACGTTCGAACAACTGCTCGAAAGCGGTAAAAAGAACGGCAATAAGGTTACGATCTACAGCACGACAAGCGTAGTCGGCAGCGCGGCGGAGGCCTTTAAGCGTAAATATAATCTCGATATAGAATTTGAAAGCACCCAAATCGGGGATAATCATCTGATAACGCAGGTTTCGGAAGAAGTTTCGTCGGGCGTTAAGGGTGCCGATATCATCTTTATTCAAGACGGGGCTAGAATCGTTTCCGACCTCGTAGAAGAGGGGCTTGTATATAATTGGTATAACAAAGAAATCAAAGAGGTCGCAGGCGAATATACCGAACCGCTTTTGGTTTGGGGCTTTTTGAATAAGGTCTTTATTTTCAATTCGGAAAACGTAAGGCCTGAAGATGTGGCGAATGTGTGGTATGTAACGGACGAAAAATACCGCGGTACCGTACAGATCAAGGACCCGTATTCCGAGGGCGTTAATATGGATTTTTTGACGCAGGTTACTGCGGAGGAATATGCAAACCAGCTTGCCGATGCATATAAGGCCTATTATAAAAAGGATATCGTCCTCGATTCCGATTGCCCGAATGCCGGCTACCAATGGATCAAGATGATGTATAATAACGGTTTGATTGCCGGTTCTTCCGACAGTGATGTAATCCAGTCGATAGGGGCTGCAGGACAAACACGGCAGTGGTCGGCGCTGGTAACCTTAAACAAGTATAAAAAGAACCTCGATAAGGGATACAAACTCGGCTATACTCCTTCGATGACCCCGTTTGCAGGCTTTATTTATCCGATTTACGGACTTTTGACTGCAAACGCCGACAATCCCGATATGGCAAAGGCCTTTTTGATTTGGATGCTGACGGAAGAGGGTTGGTATGGTGACGGCAAACTGATAACTGCTGACGGTTCCGTGTATACGGGTATGACCGGCCGTTACGGCGATTATTCGGCCAATAAGAGCATTCCTGCCGTCGAAGGCGACCTTTCGCTGGATGAGTGGCTCAAGGTTTTGGTAAAAGAAGATCCGTATTTTTGTGCAAAAAACAGGGCGAATGTCGAAGATTTTATCAATCTGATTAAATAAGCGGCCGGCTGTATCACGATTAAATCAAATGAAAAAAACGGTCAACAAAATCAAGACTTTTTTCGGTAAGCCGTATAATGTGCTTTTGCTGTTTTTTGTAACGGCTTTGACCTATCTGGTGGTGATTCCGCTTTTTTCCATCATTTCCGATACCTTTACGGTTCATTCGGCGGAGAAGGCTCGGGTAGGGCAGGCCGTCGGAACCTTTACCACCTATCACTGGATACGGACTTTTTTCAGCAGTTACAGTAAGACGCTGCTGTATCAACCGCTTTTTAACAGTATTGTTTGTTCGGTTTTTTCCTGCGTTGTGGCGGTTACGGTCGGCGGCGGTTTTGCATGGCTGGTTACCAGAAGCGATCTGCGGTGGAAAAAGCCGCTGACGAAGCTGTTTATCTTTCCATATATTATGCCGAGCTGGACGCTGGCACTTGCATGGCGGAATTTTTTTAAAAATTCGGTTACGGGCGGTGCACCCGGCATTTTTACCGCGCTTACCGGTATTACGACACCGGACTGGTTTGCGTATGGGCCGTTTCCCATCATAGCCGTTATGGGACTTCACTATGCGGCTTTTGCCTATATTCTGATAGGCGGTATACTGCGGAATATGGATGCCAATTTGGAAGAGGCGGCCGTGATTTTAAAAACGGGTAAGGTCAAGATGTTTTTCCGTATTACGATTCCGATGGTAATGCCCGCCGTGTTAAGTACCGTTATTTTGGTGTTTTCAAGCTCGATGAGCTCTTTTGCGGTACCGCAGTTTTTGGGCCTGCCCGTACGGTATTACGTACTGACGACGGAACTGTTTGCCGCCGTGCACGGAACAAATCCCGGTGCAGGATACATCATTGCGATTGTGCTTATTGTAATCAGTATTGTAATTATGTTTGTAAATCAGGCGGTAATCGGCAAGCGGAAATCTTATGCGACCGTTACGGGAAAAAGCCCGAATGTTTCACTGTTCCGTTTGAAAAAGCTGCGTACCGCCCTTTCGTGCCTTACGGCGGTTTTTGTGCTGTGTATGTCGGTCGTACCGATGATTTCGTTTTTCCTGCAATCGCTGATTATCGTCAAGGGCGATTACAGTCTTGCGAATATGACAGCCGATTTTTGGATCGGGCTAAGCCGCGGCGTAAACGATATTCAAAATAAAACGGGTATATTGAGAAATGCGGACGTATGGAAGACCCTGTTTAACAGCTTGAAACTGTCATTCGTTTCTGCTTTTGCGGCAGGTTCGTGCGGCTTTTTAGCCGGTTATTCGATCGTGCGGCGGCGCGGAAGTATGCTTAGCCGTATCGTCGAAAACCTGACCTTTATTCCCTACCTTATTCCATCGATGGCTTTTTCGGCCATTTATCTTTCGATGTTTTCTTCGAGTACATTTATCCTGCCGCCTCTGTACGGCACCTTTGCCATTCTGGTTTTAATCGCAACGGTAAAATATCTTCCGATGGCCTCGCGTGCAGGCGTTAATTCGATGCTGCAGCTCTCGCCGGAAATCGAAGAAGCGGGAATTATTCAGGGTATTCCGTGGATAAAACGTATGACGCGGATCATCATTCCGATTCAAAAATCGACGATTGTGTCAGGCTTTTTGCTTCCCTTTGTTTCGTGTATGCGGGAATTAAGTTTGTTTGTCATTTTGGTTACCGCCAATAACCGCGTGCTGACGACGCTTCTTTTCTTTTATGACGAAAAAGGCTGGGATCAATACGCAAATGCCATCAATCTACTGATTATTTTTGCCGTGTTATCGGTCAACTTTGCCGTAGAAAAACTGACCGGCGCATCGATAGAAAAGGGTATCGGAGGAAAAAAATAATATGTCTACAATAACACTGGTGAATGTAACTAAAAAATTCGGGAAGGCTGCGGCCGCCGTCGAAAACCTTACCGTCGAAATTAAAGAGGGGGACTTCGTGTCGCTTTTAGGGCCGTCGGGCTGCGGCAAAACCACTATTTTGCGCATGATTGCAGGACTTGAAACTCCGACGGATGGGGATATTTATTTTGACGGTATGCCCGTTTTTTCCGCGTCAAAGGGGATCAATGTTTCTCCGAGTAAGCGGAATATCGGCTTTTTGTTTCAAAACTATGCGCTGTGGCCGCACATGACGGTGTACAAAAATATTGCCTTCGGTTTGGAAAACCTCAAATGGGATAAGGAGGCAATCGAGCGGCGGGTAAGCGAAATATGCAAAACAATGCACATCGATGAGTACGCCGGCCGCTATCCGTCGGAGCTTTCAGGCGGTCAGCAGCAGCGTGTTGCCATTGCAAGAACCCTCGCGCCCAATCCTCAGGTGCTCTTGATGGATGAACCCTTGAGCAATCTTGATGCAAAGCTGCGCAACGGAATGCGGGCGGAACTCAAGCGCCTCCATGCGGCGACAAAGGCGACCTTTGTGTATGTTACCCATGATCAGGCGGAAGCGATGACGCTTAGTAGTAAGATATGCCTTATGAAAAACGGCCGGCTGCAGCAATATTCTCCGCCGCTTGAACTGTACGCCCGTCCGTCCAATTTGTTTTGTGCCGATTTTATGGGGAATCCGGGGATGAATTTTATACCCTGTACGGCGAAAAGAGCCGATTCGGCCCTTTTGCTGGAAGCCGAGCCGTTTAATGCAAAGTTTATACCGAACGAACCGATAGACTTTTCCTTAATCGGCGAAAACAAAAAATACGTGCTGGGTATACGCCCTGAATTTATCACGATTGCAAACAGCGGCCCGGTAACGGGAACCGTTATCAGCAGTCTGCCGAGCGGCATGGAAACCTCCGTCGAGCTGGAAGTCAACGGAGTGAACCTTTCGGCGGTTGCTTTCGGGAATTGCGACTATCCCATGGATTCCCGCGTAAGCTGCCGTTTCGACGGCAGCCAATATGTCCTCTTCGATGAGGAAAGCACGCAGAATCTCGTGCTCGGTTCGCTAAAAATCGTATAAACGTACCGTACCCGCGGAGCGCGCAAAAAAGGCCGTTTGACGGACCTGACTGTCGGGGCTTTATCCGAATGCGGTGCTGTGTATCGGTTTTCAGGCCGTTTATGACGGACCCGATATGCGCGTATTGCAGGCGCCCTGTTGTGCACGGTTAGAATAAGCCGCCTTTTTATAAGCGCCCTAACCGCGGGCACCGCGCAGGAGCCTTATGCAACCTGACCCTTTGAACGGGACGGGAAGAGGAGGGGAGAAATGAAATGCTATTTGTTTGTCGATTTCGGGAGTACGAATACGAAAATTACCTTAATCGACATAGAAAAAGAAGAGATTGCCGGTACTGCAAAGGCTTATACGACCGTGGAAACCGATGTGATGATCGGGTATACCAATGCCTTAAACCTGCTGCACGAAAAAACCGGAACCGATTACGAGGTTGTCAAAAGCCTTGCCTGTTCTTCTGCGGCAGGCGGCTTGAAAATAATCGCGATCGGGCTTGTCCCTGAGCTTACGAGCGAGGCGGCAAAACGGGCAGCCCTCGGTGCAGGGGCGAAGGTTATTCACACCTACAGCCATAACTTGAATAAAACCGAAGCGGAAGAAATAGTTTGTTCTAATGCCGACATTATCCTGCTTGCGGGGGGAACCGACGGCGGGGACAGCCGCTGCATTCTTCATAATGCGCGTATGCTTGCCGAGCACGGGGTGCGGGTTCCTGTTGTAGCGGCGGGAAACAAAAGCGCTTCTGACGAAATCGTTTCCATCTTTAAAGGCAGGGTCGAATACCGTCTCGCCGAAAACGTAATGCCGAAAATCAACAAGCTGAATGTGGAAAGTGCCCGGGAAACAATCCGCAGTATTTTTATGGATAATATCGTGCGGGCAAAGGGTATGACCAATGTCGAAAAGAATATCGATAATATCCTAATGCCCACTCCCGCGGCGGTTTTGCAGGCTGCCCGCGTTTTGTCCGAAGGAACGGAAGACGAAAGGGGGCTCGGCGATTTAATCGTTTTGGACATAGGCGGTGCGACGACCGACGTGCATTCGGCTGCCGACGGGGATCCTGCACAGGGCTCGGTGTTCCTATACGGACTGCCTGAGGCCTTTTTAAAAAGAACCGTGGAAGGAGATCTCGGAATGCGCTATTCGCTGCCCACTGTTGCAGAGGTTCAAGGCCCCCACGGGTTACGCCGGTATCTTCCGAAAGAATATGCATTCGATATGGAAAAAGAGGTGAAAAAACGGAACGAACACACCGACTTTATTTCCGTTGAAGAAAAAGACCTTGCATTCGACTGTGCCGTCGCCAAGGTGTGTGCCGACGTTTCGATGAAGCGGCATGCGGGAGTATTGACACCAGTGTATACCGGCTGCGGGGCGAGCTTTCAGCAGGAAGGAAAGGATTTGACGAAGCTTTCATGCGTTATCGGTACGGGCGGCATCTTGGTATATAATCCGCACTATAAAGAAATACTCAAAGCCTGTACCTTTCGAGAGGACGATCCGTTTAGTTTAAAGCCTAAAAACCCGAAGTTTTTGCTCGATAAGGAATATATTTTGTCGGCAATGGGACTGCTTGCCACCGAGAATCCCGGTATGGCTATCCGTATTATGAAAAAACATTTGGTATAAGGTACCGTGTCAGATTAATGAGGGGTAAATTCTTTCAAGATGAAAACGATTAAATTAAAAATATTTTTTACCGTATTTTTGTCTTTTATTGCGGCATGTGTTTTAATCAATGTGCATATCGTGCGGTTTGCGGATAAATACATTACGCAGGCCGATGACGGGCGTATTAAAGACGCCGACTGTATTTTGGTGCCGGGTGCGCTCGTTTTAAAAAACGGCAGGCCGAGCCATATTTTGGAAGACAGAATTATAACCGCTTTGGAACTGTACTATAGCGGTGTTTCGAATGCCCTGCTTATGAGCGGGGATCACGGCAGAAAAACGTATGATGAAGTTAAGGCGATGAAAAAATATGCGGTTGAAAAGGGCGTGCCGAAGGAGCATATTTTTACCGATCATGCGGGGTTTTCGACGTATGACAGCTGTTATCGGGCGCAGGATATTTTTTGCGCTAAAAAAATAGTAATTGTAACGCAGCGGTATCACTTATATCGGGCCGTATACATTGCCCGCAGCTTGGGGCTTGAGGCGTATGGGGTAGCAAGCGATAGGCGGTTTATTTACGGAAGCGGGCAGCGGCTGATCAGGGAATTTTTTGCGCGGATAAAGGCCTTCGGTTCGGTGATTATAAAACCGCAGCCAGTATATTCCGGAGAAAAAATTCCGATACGGACATCGCAGGGAGATATGACCGATGGGTAAGGCATCGAATTCGGTAATTCCGATTATGACGTTTATAATGGAGTTTGAGAAGAAGACCGAAATGCGAAATATAATAGACCTGTTCGGAAACTTCAGTTTCAGAACAGGTTTAATTTAAAAGAATACGGAGCGCTCGGTTGTCAGCTGGCCGTACGGCAGGACACGTTCGGCATTCGGTGTGCACGGAACAAGCTGTTTTAAAGAGGGGGCGGAAAGCTGATTTACAGTGTGCTTGGCAGATATTTACAATGAATTTCCTTACAAAACAAGCCGATGCTTGCAGCTTTCGAGGTTCCATAAATTCTTTTTTTATGTTAAAATCGCAAAATTAGAGTATCAAACTATGCAAAATTTAAAAAGACTTTTATCGTATGCAAGAGGGCAAAGCCTGCTTTATATCCTTGCCCTTATTTTTACACTGCTTTCTCAAATAATCGTTGCCATGCAGCCTGCACTGATCAAAATTACTATCGATTCGGTAATAGGGAATGCTCCGCTGCAAAATACCCTTGTCGAAAATATTGTTTCCATTGCAGGCAAGCATTTGCAGGGGACTGCGGGACTGGTGATTATGGCCGGTTTTATTTTTGTGTTTGCCTT
Source organism: uncultured Treponema sp. (assembly GCA_963540475.1). Taxonomy (GTDB): domain Bacteria; phylum Spirochaetota; class Spirochaetia; order Treponematales; family Treponemataceae; genus Treponema_B. Next base: position 20,203 of record CAUTPO010000022.1, read on the forward strand.
GGTCCGCGGCCTGTTTACATTTATAAGAATAAATTTGGCAAGCGTTGCGACCGAGCGTTCAGTAAAAAATCTTAGGAATAGACTGTATAATCACATTCAGCTTTTACCGTACTCGTATCATGCAAATGCTAAAACGGGCAACCTGATTCAGCGGTGTACCTCCGATGTAGAAACTATCAGACTTGCCCTGCATTCGCAAATAATCGACACGGTGAGTGCTGTTTTTTTGATCGGCTATACCCTTTTTTTGATGGCGCAGGCTCACCTTAGACTGACTGCGGCCTTTGCGGTTATGCCGTTTATGTTTTTGTTTTCCGTTATCTTTTTTAAGGTAATCAGGCGGCAGTTTAAAATTGCAACCGAGCGGGAAGCTGCAATGACGACGGTTATTCAGGAAAATCTTACCGGCATACGGGTGGTAAAGGCCTTTACGCGTCAGCAATACGAAATAAAAAAATTCAGTGCAAAAAGCAAAGCCTATCTGGAACAGGATTTAAAGTTGACAAAAAGCTTTGCCTTGTTTTGGGCCGTTTCCGATTTTTTGTCCTTAGGGCAAATTTTTACTGTT
>CAUTPO010000023.1:0-20172 GCA_963540475.1 uncultured Treponema sp.
GAAAAACTCGTCGGGCATCTCTAAAAATCCAACAAGGTTTTTAGAGATGCCCAATTATTAATTAGACCTGTTCGGAAACTTCAGTTTCAGAACAGGTTGCCTTAAAATGCGATGTTCTAAATCGTGCTATTTGTACGATTTAGAATTCGTCGACCTGTTCGATAAGTCCGTTATCGAACAGGTTCTATTGGAAACAGCCGGATATTTACAGTTTGAAATAAACAATAAATATCGGACTAAGTTTTTCTACAAAACTATCGGAGGTGATCCTATTTTTAACATGGCAGCCGGAAATCTTTAAAATATACCGTTTTTGCGTATAAAAGATTTTCCCTTAATATTTTCATTATTTGTATTCTCAACAAAAATCTTGAATTTTAACAAGGAGCATTGCTGTGTTTAAGACATTCCGCAGGTTTATAAAATTGTATTTACAAAGTTTGACGGCCGTATTAAAAGCAGGAAAAGCTTATGCCGTTTTGCTTTTGCTGATTATTCCGCTTCAGTCCGTAATGCCGTCGGTGCTTATTTATTCTTCGAATAAAATAATTAATGCAGCAGGCAGTAAAGAAACGGATAGCCTTATCTTCCTTCTTTCGGTATGGGCGGCGGCCTTTCTTCTTTCAAATATACTGACGCCGATATACACGACCGTACAAGGCTTTTTGACCGACAAACTGACCTGGTATTTAAATACGTCTTTAATGAGTAAGTCGAAAGAAATTACGAATTTGACCGTTTTTGAAGACAGCCGTTTTTATGACGACATAGATATTTTGCGCAGCGAGGCCGGCTGGCGGCCGGTAAACCTGCTCGTTTTCGGTGCAAGTATAATGAGCAGCGTAATCACAGTGTTGTCTATGCTGTTTCTTCTAGCCGATTTCAGTGTGTTGATTTCGATTGTAATACTTGCCTCAATAATTCCGCAAAGCATTATTTTTTATCGAATTCAGCAGGAAGCCTTTGAGGTGTTGGTTTCCAACAGTACCGATTCAAGGAAATTAAGCTATTATTCCGCCGCTCTGTTATCGAAAGAAAAAATCAAAGACATTCAGCTTTACGGACTGTACGATTTTTTTATCGATAAATATACCGAAACATTTAAAAATATTAAAAAAGATATCGGCAAAAACAGATTAAAAAAACTTGCCGCTTCGGTTTTATTTTTAACGATAACTGCGGCCGTAAGCGTTTTTGCTTTTAAGTGGTTTATAGAAAAAACCGTGAGCGGCTATTTTCTTGTCGGGAGCATCCTTGTTTTTTCGTCGGGTATTATGTATATGACGCAAGGTATTTCCCGCCTGGTAGAAGATTCGAGCCTCTTGTATGACACCTTGTTGTATATGCAAAAATACTTTGATTTTATGGCACTTCTTCCTGTCAAAAAAAGCTGTATTCAAAATAAAATGGGGCCGGTCGGCTTTGATAGGATTTCTTTTGAAAACCTCTCTTTTAAATATCCGGTAAATACGGATTTCGCGTTACAGGACGTTTCGTTTTCGGTACACAGGGGGGAAAAAATCGCAATAGTCGGAGAAAACGGTTCAGGTAAGTCGACATTGATGAAATTGTTGTGCAGGTTTTATACGCCTTCTTCGGGGCGCATACGGTTTGATACTAATGATATAGAAACATTCGATATAGTTCGATTTAGAGAAAAAATAGGTGCGGCTTTTCAAGACTATGCACGGTTTTGTTTGACCGTGAGGGAAAATATAGCCTTGTCCGATTTAAAAAAGAGCGCAGACGATAAAGCGGTTTTTGATGCGCTAAAAAAAGCTGGTTTTGCAGAAGATGTAGGCGGGCCGGATATGTTACTCGGTACCGAATTTGAAGGTGGAAGAGATATTTCCGGCGGTCAATGGCAAAAGATTGCGCTGGCACGGGCTTTTTTCGGCAATTTCGATATTTTGATTTTAGACGAACCAACCGCGTCAATCGATGCAAAAACCGAATTTTTGATTTACGAAAAATTTTTGGAGCTGACAAAGGGAAAAACCGTGTTTTTTGTTACCCACCGTCTTTCTACCGTGAAAAAGGCCGATAAGGTTCTTGTATTAAAGAACGGGAAAACGGCAGGGTTCGGCAGTCATACCGATTTGATGCAAAACAATGCGTATTACAAAGAACTGTATGATATGCAGGCTGCCTCTTACAAAGAATGACGGGCTGGGCCGGTTTGAGTCCGCCTGCTGCCGCGTGCTTTCAGCGCTGTCTTACAGCTCGAAACAGTGCCCTGTTTTCAGATAAAAGACGAAGGCCCGTACCGTGCAGGGGTCGCCGTAAGCGGCGGATAGGTCCGTCGCGGCTTTTTTGTATATCGAAAGCTGTACCCTGTGCCGCTCAGGCTCTTCGGTTTCGTCGGTTTTATAATCAACGACATACACGGTTCCGTCCGTTTTAAACAAAAGGTCGATTTGTCCGCTTAAAATATACCCCTCATATTCGGTCAAAAAGGCATATTCCGATCGCAGGTTTTCGGCGCGGCAGGCGAGGCCGTACATATCGGAGGCGAAAAAGTTGTCCGTCCACGGTTTTACCGTTTTTTCCGAACCTTCGGGGTATGCGAATTCTTTATGCGAAAGCCGTGCTTCTATTGCACGGTGCGCGATGGTGCCTAGTTCCGCAGGCGTAAAGCCGCCGTCTTCGTCCTCTCGGTGTGCGGTCAATTCTTCATGTGCCGGTATAAACGAATACGCGTTTTCTTCCGAGGCTTTTAATCCGTTTTTTGCAAACTGCGTTACGGCAAGGATTTTTTTTTCGGCATATTCGAATTCTTTTATTTTTGCCGGTCCGTACAGTTTTGCAAAGTTTCTCTCTGCGGCGGCTTCGGCCTTTTTTCCTGCGTACAGGACACTCCGCTCTTGCGGAAGCATTTCCGTAAACACAATGTCTTCATGCTCATCGGGGAGGGCGGGCAGCAGTAATTGTAAAAAACTTTTTGACGAGGCTTCTTTTTCTTTTTGTACAAATATTTTTTTTATTTCGGAAAGCGTTTGAGCGGCGTTTTCCGTTTCTCCGGTAGGCTCCGGTCGGTCTGCCTGCGAGCCGGTACTTTTGGCGTCGGCTGTGTCCGAGGCACTTATTATCAAATAGCTTTCCGCCCGCGTCGCAGCTACGTACAAAAGGCGCTTTGTTTCTGCAATCAATTTTCGGTTTGCCTCCTCCCGTGCCGCCTCGAAAATGACGTTTTCCTGTTTCGGCAGATTGTTGATATGGGGAGAAAAAACAACGGCGCCGAATTGCTCGCTGTAAAATACGAGGTCTTCTTTTCTTGTGCTCATTCCCGCATTGCCGCAGTCGGGAATAACGACAATCGGGAATTCCAAGCCCTTGCTCTTGTGAACCGTCAAAAACGAAACGGCTTCGGTGTTTCCCTCCAAGGGAATTTCCATATCGTCCGGCCGCTCACCGTCTTCGATGTATGCCGAAAGCACATCGACGAACTGCGAAAGGGTCATCCCTTCGGCGTCGGCCTTGCGTGCCGTTTCGAATAGATAATCGTAGAGCTCCGTGTACCGGCAATTTTCTTCTTTACGTAATAAGAAGTAGCGGTATCCTTCGCCGTACCACAGGCTGGTAATCAGCTCCGCACAATTCATCGTAAGCGCATTTTCTTTTCAAATAAGGCGCAAGAGTGCATATAAGCCGTCCGGTTTTCGCCGTGTAATTGTTCGGCATAGTGGACATCGAAGGCCGTTTTAAAATTCAAAAGAAGGAGGGCAAATGCATCATCATCGATGTTTACAAACGGCGAGCGCAAAACCTGTGCATAGGTTGTTTTGTCGGCAGGGTACACTGCCAGTTTTAAAAGTGCGTATATATCGTTGACGGGCGCGTCGTTAAAAAGACCTTTTTGGCGAACGCTTGTATACGGAATTGCGAAATTGCGGAACATACTTTCGTAGACGCTCTGGTGTGTTGAAGTCCGCATCAAAACCGCAAAGTCGCTCCATGTGCAGGGGCGGGCTTCCTTGTTTTTGCCTATCGGCATTTTCGAATCGTAGAGTTCCCGTATTTTTTTTGCGATATAAAAGGCTTCGGTTTCCGTTGCAGAAAGGTAACGGCTTTTATCTTCTTCGTTTTTTAGACGGGATTTGTTAAAAAACAGAATTTCTATTTTAGGCCGCAGGTTTTGTATTGCGTCCCGTTTTTGTGCAGGAAAGTATTCCGCCTCGTACGGGGGAACGGCAGCATTCCCATGAGTATCTTTTTCCAATGGTCTGTTGGTTTTTGAATAAAATACCTTATCGAAGATCGTATTGAATAAGCCGATTAGTGCAGGTTCGGTTCTGTAATTGGTCGAAAGCCGGATCGTTCCGTCTTGCTCCTGCGGGCTTATTTCCTCTGCCAGTTTTCTAAAAACGGAAACATCGGCGCCCCTAAAGGCATATATCGATTGTTTTTCGTCGCCGACAAAAAACAGTTTGTTCGGGCACAGATCTTCGGGTTTCGGTACTGATTTTTCCGTGCGCTCCGGTTTTTCCGCAATTAAAAAAAGCAGGTCTCTTTGCAGGCTGTTGTTATCCTGAAATTCGTCTATCATTATGATGTGCGCATCTTTTTTGTAAAAGCCCCTCAGTTCGGTATCCGAAATTAGTGCATCGGCTGCAAGCCGTGCAACGTCGGTGAAGGTCAGAATGCCGCTTCGTTTTTTTTGCAGAATATATTCGTTTTGCAGTTCGTTAAGCAGGCAAAACAGACGGCGCAGGTAGTTTTTTGAGTGTTCGAAATTGTAAACGCTTAGCAGTTTTTCGCCTATGTCCTGTAGGGGCGCCTTTATTTCTTTTGCTTCGGCCCCGCCCTTGTTTCCCTTAAGCGTTTCCGTCGTAATCTTCGTAATCCTGTTTATGAACTCATAAAAATTTCCGCTTTCTGCCGATTCGGGGATATCCGTTTGCTCGATAATCTTTTGCGCTTCCTGTAGGTTTTTGTTTGTTCCGGCATATTCTTTTGCCAGAGCGAAGACGGAGCGGCAGGCGCTCAAGGCTTTTTTTTCCGTTTCGGCGTATTCTTTTACCTGCGCCTTAAAGCCCGGATCAAAATCAAAGGGTTTTGAAATACAAACGTATTCGGTCAGTATTTTTACGAACAGTTTTTTTACGAAGTTTTCGATTGTGTTTTCCGCTAAAAAAAACTGTAATGCGGGGTCTGCCCGGTGTGCCAAAAAAAAGTCCAGCGAAATTCTGTAGGCCAGCTTTTCCGATTCGGCGTTGTTTATCGTAAAGTCGGGCGAGATACCAAAGTTTTTGCAGGCAAGGCGCGCGATCGAATTGCAAAAAGAATCGATGGTGGAAATCCGTGCACGGTGAAATTGTTCGACGGCCTTTGCGGCGTTGGGGTGATCCGTGTTTTTTAATGCGGCATAGATACGCTTGTGCATTTCGGCCGAGGCTTTTTCGGTAAAGGTTAAGGCGATGATATTTTCGACGTGTATGTTTTTTTCAGTAACAAAATAAACGTAGCGCGAGGCTAGGACCTTTGTTTTGCCCGAGCCCGCACCGGCACCTATTACCGCATTTTTTTCCGTTGTAACGGCTTTTTTTTGTTCTTCGTTTAAGCCGTCCAGTAAATCCCGTATTGTTTGTTTCATTGAGCTTCCTTTTTCTATGACTTGGTATTTTAAAACCCGAAATACGGGCGGTCTTTCAGCTGTTTATTTTACCGAATATGTTTCCCGGCAAATGTTTTTGAACGTGCACTCCGAACAGGTTTTGAAGGTAACTTCTTTCGGCTTTACGAAGTTCTTTTCGCGTACGTGTTCGGCAAAACCGTGTGCGTATAATAAAAACGCGTCAAGCGCAGACTGAAATTCTTCCCGCGTTTTACTGTCTCTGCCCGAAGCAGCCGGTACGGCGTTTTTGTCGTTGATGATTGTGTTCGTTTTTTGCTGAACAAAACTTAAAAACCATGCGTGACCGATCTTTTCTCCGTTTAATTTTTTTTCCGTTAAAAACACATACATCGGAATTTGAAAATCGGTCAGCTTCGGGTCAGAGTCATTTTTCTTTCCGTAAGAACTGTAAGGCGGCATATCCTTTGTTTTGTAGTCGATGATGACGCCTGCGCCTTCGTGCGGAGGAAAGGAAACCCTGTCCGCCTGCCCGTTGTAATAAATACCGTTTTCCGTATCGTTGAATTCCAGTTTTTCTTCCGTCCATGCGGGACTATACCCGTTTAAGAGCTCGGCGTCGGTTTGCAGTACGTACTCGACTACGGTAAGTACCCGCCGCTTGAGCGACTGAATAAACGGTTTTGCCAAGGCGCCTTTAAAATCCGATTTTATGTTTGCGGTTTTGTCGAATTGTGTTTTTGCAATCAGCCGGTATTTTTCAAGATGGTCGGCATTAAAATAAGTATCCTCTTTTTTTATTTCGGTATACAATTCTTTTAACACCTCGTGGCAGAGGATTCCTATATTCCGTACATTGAAAAGGGCCGCATCGTATTTTTCTGATGTTATGCGCAGGACTTTTTTTAGCAGCCAGAACGAGGGGCAAACGTAAAAGTCTTTTAAATCCGTTTGACTGACCTTTACCGATGTGTTTTTAAACAGGTTTTGTATGACATACCCGTTAAGCTCTTCGCACGTATCTTCGTATTTGTTTTTAAGATACGAAAACCGCTTTTGCCGCTTTAGTCCGTTTTCGGCCTCGGCGCCGTTTTTTTGCATTTTATATATTTCCGTTTTTTCTTCGGCCGTTTCTTCATTATAAAAAGAATCGTACTGCAGCAGGGCTTGTATTTTTTCTTCCGTGCCGCCGGCGTTTTCCGCATTTTCCAAAAGGTTGTTTATGATGGCATACCCGCTAAACGAATGTTCCGAAAAGCTAAAAATACAGCCTACCGCTTCGGCGTATGCCCCAAAAAAACAAGCCGAGGCGTCCGTTTCAAAAATGCCGAGCCCTTCGCGTTTGTCCTTTCTTAAAAACGGAAGTTTATCGTAAACGATGCTCGTGTGCTTTTGGCTGCAATTTAAGACGAAGTGATGCGTAAAAGGCGTGCCTGCGGCTACCCGGTACGGAAAAATGCTGACGGCACAACCCGTATTTTTCGGAACGTAAATTTCTTTTTCCAGTTGGGAAATAAAAAATTTGAATCGATCTTTGGGCATATACTCTTTAAATTTTTTTTCCAGATATAAAAGTTCCTGCAGGGTGGAAATGCAGCGCCCCAAAATCGCATTGTCCCTTTCCGAAAATTCGGCAGTGTTTATGCACGCCTCCCTAAAAACAAAATAGTTTTTTTGCAGCTCTTCAAATGTTTCGGAAGTGCACATATTATTCGCTGCACGGTAAAAGGTATAAAACCAATTTTTCGCTTTTTCTTTTTCGAAAATATCTTCTTCGGTATATTCGTAATTTGTTTTAAATGATTCTATCCAGATATTTTTATAACTCGAATCTCCGCTTTGTTCTTTCCACGAAACGGCGCAATTGTTTTTTATGCCGTATTCCGTCAGTGCCTGTATGCCGCCTTTGTCTTTCCACGGAATGTGATTGTTTAAAATGACGGGCTTTAAAAACTCGAATGAATAATTATTTTTTACGCATTCGTAAATAAGTGAAAATATTTTGCCCGCCTGTTCTTTTCCGAGATTAAAACCAGATCGGAATTCTGCCGGAATACCCCGTATTTCGAATTCGCGTTTGATGTATGCGCCGTAATTTTCTATGTCGGGAACACTGACGGCAATTTCGTCTGCGGGAACATGTTCCGAAAGCAGCTTTTCAATTTGCAGTACCGTGTTCCGCAATTCGCTTCTTGCATTGCCGTATGTATCGACAGTTTCTGCCTTGAATTGCGGGCAGCGGATACAAGAAATTTCCTTGCAGGATTTGAGCAGCTCTGCATATTCTGAAAAGTCTTCCATCAGTTCAGGATATATAACGGCATATTTTTTTCCGCGCGGAAAGAATTCTGAAGAAAGCCATGAGGGTTCGAACAAGGCGTTTCCTTGTAAAAATTCGGCATAGTGTTTTTTTAGTAAAAGATAATCGGTCGTTTCCGCATCGTGCGGTAATCCGCCCGCTTTTTTGCAGCGTTTTTCGAAGTGATCCAGCTGGGGCAGGATGCTTGCGATCCATTCGGCAAAAATTGACCCGTTTTCCGCATATTCGGCAGGAATGATAGTGCTAAAAAGCGGCTGTCCGCAGTCTGCGGCTTCGGTATTTTTTTTGCAGATATGGGCCGCGAAGATGCTCCGTACCGGCTTTGAAACGGCCATCAGGCTGCCTGAATCGGAGATGAGGTTGTGTTCTTTAAATGCGTCCCACGAAATATAGTTTTCCGCGGGGATCGTTTTTAAGCCCGTAAGGGCCGGCGATTTTTGAAACCAAAGCATCGCCGCAATTCTTGAAGGGAATACGAAAACGGTATTCGGATCGTTTCCGCGTTCCCGCAAAGTTTTTTCGATTATGTTCATTCGGCTTTGAGTATACTATAACGAGCCCCGTTTTACAAGGTGAAACCGCTTGCAGTAACAGAAATCAGTTTTTGCCTTGCGGTAAAAACGTCGGTGTTTAATTGTGCGATGTTTCCTCAGGCCCTGCCATCTGTGTACATTCCTGAGCGGGATTCCAAGGGGCAGAACCCTTTGGCAGGGCAAACAGGATGTTTGCCCGGAATAGTCGAAGCCCAAGAATGTACACGGATGTACATTCTTGGGCGGGGGGCGGGGCTTTTTTCTTCTTCTCGACAAAAAAGAAAAAAAATGCCCTACTAAAAACTCACTTTACATCTTTTTAAATACATTATACAATGCCTTTTATGCAGGAAGAAGAAGACTTTATGACCGTGCGCCCTGAAGAACAGGCGGGAGACGAAAAAGACAGGGCATTGCGCCCCCGGTATCTGGCCGATTTTCAAGGACAGCCTGCCGTAAAGGAAAATCTGTCCGTTTTTATAAAGGCCGCACGTGAACGGGGCGAGAGCCTTGATCATCTTTTTTTGATAGGCCCGCCCGGGCTCGGTAAAACGACCCTTGCCCAAATTACCGCAAACGAACTTGGGGTCGAGTTTAAGGTAACCGGAGCCCCAGCCCTCGATAAACCGAAAGACCTTGCAGGAATTTTAACGGCGCTTACGGAGCGGAGCGTTTTTTTTATAGACGAAATTCACCGGTTAAAACCGGCTATTGAAGAAATGCTTTATATTGCGATGGAAGACTACGAGCTTGACTGGATAATAGGGCAGGGGCCGGGCGCCAGAACCGTCAGGATCCCGATACCGCCGTTTACCCTGATAGGTGCGACTACGCGGGCGGGTATGGTTTCAAGTCCGCTGATAAGCCGCTTCGGTATCGTACAGCGGTTCGAATTTTATGATGAAACGGAGCTTTCTTCCATTATAACCCGTTCGGCAGATATATTGAACATACGCATACAAAAGGACGCCGCCCGCGCTCTGGCCCGCTGTTCCCGCGGAACGCCGCGTGTTGCAAACCGCCTTTTGCGCCGAATGCGCGATTTTGCGCAGGTTGCAGGAAAGGCCTGTATCGACGAGCCTGCGGTCAAGGCGGGCTTACGGCAGCTTAATATCGACTCACTCGGGCTTGAAACCTACGACCGCCAAATTCTGCGTTCCATTATCGAAAACTACGGCGGCGGCCCGGTCGGTGCGGAAACCCTGGCTATTTCCATCGGCGAAGCACAAGATACCCTCGAAGATTATTACGAGCCCTATCTTATTCAGTCCGGCCTTTTACAGCGCACGCCGCGCGGCAGAACCGTAACCGATAAGGCGTATGCGCACCTCGGGCTTAAAACACCCGCTAAAAAAGAGCAAAGCCTTTTCGATTAGCGTTTTCGGTTTCTAGCTTCTATTTTTGCAGGATCGTAAAATCCCTCTTTCCAGTTAAAACGGGACACATCGTCTAAAAAACCGCTTTTTTTGCAAGTTCCGATGATTTTGCGGTATTCCGCCCGTTCGATTTCGGTATGAGAAAAATCCGTTAAGAATTTGGAAAAGCCCTTTTTTTGCAGGGCCGAAATTCTGTCCGTTATCGAAAAGGGGCGCTCTGGTAAAACGAAGGACGCCGACGGAGTGGAAAAGGCCTTAAAACTTTCGCCCTGCTTATCCGAAAAATACAAAAAATCGTAGGACTCAGGCAGCCTGAACCGCATTCGGAACAGGGCCGGATAAGAAAAAACCGGAACCAACACCTGTCTTCTCATACCGGGTTCAAAAACCGCTTCCAGATTTCCTTGCGAATTTTCGGCCGGAGAAACAAAGCCGTATACCCCGTTTTCCTGAAGCCAGCGTACCGCAAAACGGTTAAACGTATACAGATACGGGCCGGCGATTAGATCGACATCCTTGTTTTTCAGCATTGCAAGATGAGCGGGATTGTTTACGGCAAACTGCCTGTAGCCTGAGTCGGCAAGCTTTAGTAAAAAGTCTTCAAGCTCCGCGCTGCTTCCCTCCGGCAAAAACGGATCGGGCGATATAATCACCTCGCGCTTTGAGAAGGGAAGCGGCTTTTTTCTGCTCATCGAATGCTCCAAAGCGGCTGCCGTATCTTCGTTTATATTGATGATGACCCGTACCGGCTTTTCCGACAAAACCGCGTGCAGACTGTTTATCGAAGAAACTTGTACATAAAACCCGTCGGGTAAAATATCCGCATCGGACTTTACGGGCTGCCTTTTTTTAAAGGCCGTTTTTTCCTCGTTCCGGAGCCGCCCGTTTTTTTTCGTGTTGCTTGACTTGATAGGAAGCGTTTTTGTGCCTTCCGCTTCAGGCTGCGGCCCTTCGGGATACAACTTGAGGGGCGCTAGCTTTTCTCCGCCCGGTTTTAAACGGAATTTATCCAGATTTTTGGGCAAAACAGGCTTGTAGCGCCGGCTCATCGTCTTGGTCTGCAAGAGATACACGCTGTCGCCCTCACCGAAGTCGGCCGGTACCTGCACCCAGCTGTTACCGTCCTCAACGCGCACATCCTGTATTTTCCAGCTTTCCCGTCCCGTATCGTCTTTTTTATGCAGCCGCACCGAATCGCCGAAATCGGGGGCATAGCGGCCGCCTTTTAACAAAACGTAATGTACCCGGCGCGGTGCTTCGTCCTTTGTTCTCCCTTCGGCCTGTGTAATTTTGAAATTTTTGGTTTTCTCAATAAGGCCTAAAAATATGCCCGTGCCGCCTGCCTGTGCGGGGTTTAAAATATTTTCGGATTCGGAGGATTCAAACAAAAAGGTTGTCTTTTTTCGGGCAAAATCGTTTGCAAGAATTCTGCGGCCTGTTTCGATGGCCGCCTTTTTGTCCTTTTCCCAATTATCCAAAACGTGGCGGTAGGCCGAAACGACGGTACCGACATATTCGGCGCTTTTCATCCTGCCTTCTATTTTAAAAGACGAAACTCCTGCCCGTACCAGATCGGGAACATAATCGATGAGCTGCAAATCGTCAGGCGAAAAATAATAGCCTTCCTTTTTGCCGCCTGCGGTGTGCGCCGTGTACAAACGCCTGCACGCCTGCGTACACATACCGCGGTTCGCCGATTTTCCGCCCAAATAAGAAGAAAACAGACACAGGCCCGACTCGCAGATGCACAGGGCGCCGTGTACGAAGACTTCAAGTTCGCAAGAAGTATTAAGCGTAAGGTTTTCAATTTCTTTTAAAGAAAGTTCGCGCGCCAAAACCACCCGCGAAACCCCTGAGCGGCTTAACATATTGGCGGCCTTGGCTGAGGCGATGTTCATTTGGGTAGACGCATGGAGCTTTAATTTCGGGAAAAAGGTTTTTGCCATTTGCACGACGCCCAAATCCTGTACGATAATTCCGTCGGGGCCCACTGCATTAAGATAGGCTAAAAAACGGTACATTTTTTCGGTTTCCGCCTCGGTTATCACCGTATTGACGGTTACGTAAATTTTCTTATTTTTTTTATGAAGCGCGTCTACGGCCGCCTCGAACTGGGGCCATGCAAAATTGGAGGAGCGCATCCTGGCATTAAAGCTCTTCAAACCGAGATATACGGCGTCGGCACCTTCGCCGATTGCGGCGTCCAGCGCTTCGGGATTACCGGCCGGGGCTAAAAGTTCTACCTGCATACTAAATCCTTTTAGTCGGTATTATGGAACCTTTTTATGGGCATTAAAAAGGTTTAAGGTATTAAAACGAATGAGTTGGGAATATGCACCGCCGCCTGTAAAACCAAGGGGTTTGATTTAGGCAGCGGCGGTGTTTTAGACCGGCTGAAATCAGCCGAGGAAAACCTGAGCGTTATTGTCGATGGCCAAGATAGTTTTACATTCGGAACAGCGGAATCGGCCTGCTTTGGTTGCCTTTAATTTTTTTGTACAAATAGGGCATGCGAATATTTTGGGGAAGATTTCGGCTTGGACCTCTGAAGTCGTAGTCTGAAAAAAGGCGATTGCATCGGGAAGTGCATCTTTGATATTGAAAAACTGCGAAAATCCCAAAAGCTGAAAAATTTCGTATACCTTGGGCTGTATGTCGAGCAAAACAACATCTCCGCCGCGCGGTTTTACGGTCTTTAAAAAAGCGGTAAACGACCCGATCCCCGTCGATGAAACATAATTAAGCGACGCACAGTTAAAAATGATCTGCGAAAATCCGCCTTCAATCAGCCGTGCTACTTTTTTCTGAAAAAATGCCGAGTTATATGTATCAATATACCCGTTTAAGAAAACAACTACACACTTGTCCAATCCGTCTACTTTTTGAAGTCTTATTTTCAAGCTGTCATCTTTTTCATCGTCAAAGCCTGCAATGATATCGTTATTATTCATAATTCCTTTCCTAGTGCCCTTCTATTGATACAGAAGTATTTCCAATACCTCTATAATCCATTATATCTTCTTTTTTAAAAAAAGTCAAATGCAAAAATGATAAATAGTGTATTATTTTTACATCACGATTTTCCGTTCGGTGCTTCTCCCCTTTGATTATCGGTAAAGTTCGAATTTTTTTTATAGTAAATTCCGAACTGCCAGCCGTTTTTTCCACCGCAGTTTGACGTTTTTTAGGCGGTGTCTGCACGATCTTTGCCGACAACACCAAAGCTAAACTCCGCAGTCATCAGCTGATTATTAGACCTGTTCGGAAACTTCAGTTTCAGAACAGGTTGCATTGAAATGCGATGTTCTAAATCGTGCTATTTGCGCGATTTAGAACTCGTCGACCTGTTCGATAACTCCGTTATCGAACAGGTCTATTTTCTTAAAATATAACAAAATTCTCTAAAAACGTCAATAACAAACGCTTTGTTTTGCACAGCCGTACCCGCCTTGCTGTAAATTATCCCGTTTTTCTTAATATTTTTTTTAAAATTCCGATATACTGAACATAGGTTTATTGCGGATGTTAAAAAGATTTTTGTTTTTTGTCTTTTTCGGATTATGTGCAAGCATGCAGGCGTTTACGATGACAATCGCCTTTGCCTGTTTTCAAAACAAGAGCGCTCCCGAAAAATGCCGAACTGTTACCGTAATGTTTGAAGACCTCTTACTGAATTCGTTTTTTGACAGCGGTTTTATCGTTACGAACGTTCCTTTAACGGAATATGTTTCCGAAAAAGATATAAATTTGGCCGAGATCGGAAAATTGTTTGAAGAAGAGCCTGCCGATTATCTTGTGCTCTTACGTTTCGAATACGGCGATACGCTTATTTTTGATGAGCGGACGCGCCAGCGGGTTCCCGACTGGAAGCGTCTGAACATTTCCCTTTTTGAATCCTCCGGTGAAAACGAGATTTTTAACAAGGCAGTGGATATGGCCGGGGTAAAGGGCGGTAATCTCGAAAAAAAGGCGGAAATTTTGTCAAAGCAAATTGCGGACGGGATACTCGCTGCAATCAAAAAGAATAAAAAAGCAGGGAAAAGATGAAGATAGTAGTGTTTGTTTTTATGGGGGTACAATGATGAAAAAGAAGATACTGCCGATACTGTTTATTGCATTTTGTTTTTGTTCGTCTTTGCAGGCGACATGGGAAGGAAACGGAGGAATCGGTGCCGCATCGGACTTTCCTGCAAGTGGGCTGTTTGTAAAAAGCGATATGTTTCCCAAGCATACCCTTTTGGAAATAACCAATCTCGAAAAAAATGTTTCTGCGCGGGCGGTCGTCGTCGGTTCATCAGGGGTTCCGGGGCTTTTGGCTGTTTTATCGCCCGATTTGGGCAATAAGCTGTCCGTTCCTTCGGGAAAGGTGGTGCGGATACGCGTTTTGACGCCTTCGCCGGTGCAGGAAATAGGAGATGACGGCCTAAGTCTCGATGTAAAGGACACCATAGCGGCAGCTCCCGTTCCCCCCCGCCGTGAAGATGCGAATAAGGCTCCGGCACTAAAAAAAGAAGAACCTAAGCGGGAGAAAGAGCAGGATATTACCGCCTTTGAACCGCCGCCGCGGATTGTAAGCCCCGTTGCGGAAAGAATACGGCAGGCGTCTCAGCCGTCATTGCAGGAAACGGAGCGCCCCGTAAGGCAGGTTGCAGCGCCTGCGGTAACGGCGTATATGGAGCCTGCAGACGAAAGGCCGCCCATAACCGTTCCCCGCATCGTACGGCCGAAAAAAAGCGAGCCGAAAGAAGATACGAGAGCGGTACGAGAGGTAAAGGCTCCCGTAAAGCCTGAGCCTGCGGCCGAACCGAAGCCCGAACCCGTTCAAAGTATCAGCGCTCCCAAGGAGCCTGAAAAGGAAACGGTCGAACCGGAGCCGGAAGTGTCGGTGATCGGCGGGGTAATGGAACCGGAAGCACAGGAAGACCCTACTGAACCTGAGGTTCGGACGGTGCCTGCAATTCAAGAGCCGCCAGCTGTGCAGGAAGCTCCAAAAGAAGAACCTAAAAAAGAGGAGCCGAAAAAAGAAGAACCTTTGGAAGATGAGGTATACGAGGCGGTTCCTGCTCAAACGGAAAAGCCTAAGCAGGAAGAAAAGCTGATTGCAAAGGCCGAACCGGAAAAAGAGGTTCCTCCGCCTGTGTTTAACGCAAAACTGGAAAAGGGAAAGCTGTATGTACAAATAGCGATATACACTGACAAGAATTCTTCCGACTCGGTAGTTGACCGGTACGGCAGTCAATATCCCTTATTAATAGAAGAAAGCAAGGTAGGCGGCAAAAAACGTTATACCGTATTTGTCGGTCCCTTGCAAACCGACGAAACGGGAGCCGTCGTAGAACGGTTTAAAAAACTCGGCTTTAAAGATCCCTTTTTAAAACGGGGTAAATAAATAAGAAAAAACAACAATGCCGTTAGGCGCGGGGGCTGCTCCCTTGCGTTTAACGGCGCCTTTGTTTTTAACGCATTTCATTCTTTATATGTCTTCTTTAATACTTTGCAGAACATAAAACCCGTCCGTTGTATCGCTCATCACATTGGCCGGTCTTTTTGCCGCTTAAAACCTGCCGCCCGTTTTTCCTCAAAACACTGCACCGTCCGCCGTTTTGTACGGTTTTTTGCCCTAAAACAAATCTTTTTATTGATATTTTTTACATTATGGTGTATGCTAAATTATACATAATTCGTCTGTTGCGTGTATTCTCTGTAGTGTGCTTAAGGACGGATAAATATGTCGAAAGGAGCTTTTTATGGGATTTTCAACCGATAGTATCAGAACTATAGCCGTCGCAGGACACGGGCAGTCGGGAAAAACGAGCCTTGTGGAACATCTTTTGTTTTCTGCAGGGACAATCGGTCAGGCAGAACCTGTCGAATCGGGAAAAACCGTTACCGATTACACGCAGGAAGAAATCGATCGAAAAATATCCGTTTATTCCTCTTTGGTAAACCTCGAATACGGCGGAAAACTCATAAACGTGTGGGATACGCCGGGTGCTTCCGATTTTATCGGCGAGGTCATCGCTGCATTCCGCTCATCCGAAACGGCTCTGATAGTATTGGACGGCCGATCGGGTGTTCAAATCGAAACGATAAAGTATTGGCGCGATCTTGACAGGCGCAATAAACCCCGCCTTGTTTTTGCAAATAAAATGGACGAAGAAAGGGCTGATTTCGATGCCTGCCTAAAAGACGTGAAAAATCAATTTAAGGTTGACGTTTTTCCGGTTACTATTCCGATGGGGAAGGGGGCCGGTTTTGAAGGTGTTGTGGACGTGCTGCACGGAGTGGCGTACAAGAGCGAAAACGGAAAGGAAGTCGAAATACCGATTCCCGATGCCTATAAGGCGGCATATAAGGACGCTATGGAGGTGCTTGCGGGCGCAGCTGCGGAAGGCGATGAAGATCTTTTAATAAAATTCATAGATGAGGGCGAGCTTAGTCCTGAAGAAATTTCGGAGGGCTTAAAGCTGGCTATACAAGATAACAGAATTGTGCCGGTATTTTGCGGTTCTGCACTGAACAACGCAGGACTGACAGCTCTTTTACGGTTTATAAGCGAAATACTGCCGTCGCCTGAAGGAAGCCTTGAGCGGGGAACCGATAAGGAGGGGCAGGAAATTTCCGTAAAACTGGATATTGAGGCGCCCCTGTCGGCAATAGTCGTAAAAACGGCGAACGAACAGTTTTCAGGCCGCCTTTCGTATGTAAAGGTAATTACGGGAACGCTTGCAGCCGACGCCGAAGTGTATAATTTGCGGGAGCAAAAAAAAGAACGGCTTGGAAAACTGTATAAACCGCTTGGCAAAAAACTGACGGAAATCAAGGAGCTTGCGGCTGGCGACATCGGCGTCTTGGTTAAACTGGCCAACACAAAAACGAACGATACCCTTGCCGCCTATCCCGATGCGGTACAATTTGTAAAACTGCGCACGCCCGAACCCATTTATTCGCTTGCCGTTTCCGCTGCGGACAAAAAAAACGACGATAAAATGAGCGAACAGCTTTTTAAGGCTTGTGAAGAAGATATGACCCTCTCGTTCCGGTTTAATGCGGAAACAAAACAAAACGTGCTTTCGGGAATGGGCGATTTACACACGTCCATCGTTTTGGACAAGCTCCAAAAACAGTCGAAGATGGAACTGCACACCTCGATCCCGCGGATTGCATACCGCGAAACCGTACAGCGTAAGGCGCAGGCTGAATACACGCATAAAAAACAGTCAGGCGGGCATGGTCAGTTCGGGCGGGTTGTTTTGGCGCTCGAACCGCTTCCCCGCGGTGAAAAATATAAGTTTACCAATGCCGTTTTCGGCGGAGCCATCTCCAAGGGCTATATTCCGGGCGTCGAAAAAGGCGTTTTGGAAGCAATGGAAAAAGGTGTTTCGGCAGGATACCCTGTCGTCGACGTTGCGGTAACCGTGCTTGACGGTAAGGAACACCCCGTCGACTCTTCGGAACTGTCCTTTAAAATTGCCGCACGAAATGCCTTTAAGGACGCCATGCGGAATGCGGGACCCATTCTGCTTGAACCCGTGATGAATTTGACCGTTTTTGCAGATACCTCCCATTTAGGCGATATAATGAGCGACCTTTCTTCCCGCCGCGGCCGAATTTTAGGTCAAGCCGCCCTGTCGAACGGCATAGAAGAAATAAAGGCTCAAGTACCGCACAAGGAGCTTTTGCATTATGCAATAGACCTGCGTTCTATGACAAGCGGTACCGGCTCTTTCGAAATGTCATTTGATCACTATGCCCCCATTTCCGGCAAGATTGCAGAAGAGGTTATTGCGGCCGCAAAGGCCTTTACCGCCGAACAGGAAGAAGGCTGAAAAACCGTGTAACGGGCGGATTCGAAGCACTACGGCTGTACTTGCCGGGCTGTTTCGAGCAAATACAATGACGGCTCTGCTTGTATTCGTGCAAGAAGGTTTAATACCTTAAGGTGCTTTTTGAGTGTGAGGGTATTACAGCCAAGCGTCTTACAGAACGAACATATACTGCAAAACATTGAGCACCATACCACGAGTCTGAGTGCTGGGGTATGGTGATTCGGCATTAGATACGGGATATAGCCGGAAAACGGCAGTAACATGATCGGTAAAAACGAAAAAAGAATCTCAGTTTATATGGGCTTTGAAGATAATGCGGGTATAGAAAGGCTATTCTTGCTGATTATGGAGGACTTGCAGGACGAGCGTTTTCAGCTCTTTTTGATCTTGTAAAATAATAGAAGAATTGGATGATAAGATATCATCGATTTTGTCGGATAAATTTTTTGTGTTTGTCGGCCGGTTTTAAGCAGGCACAAAACCGTTTGTTTTTTATGTGCAGCCCTGTGTGTCCGTTTTTGGGCATTGCGCAGGTACGGAATATTCGAAAAACACGAAGGCTTTACGGGGTAGGGGCGGCGTTCTCCGAATCCGGCCGGCTTGTTTTTTCGGGCTGTTCCGGCTGCGGTTTCTCTTTTGCCTTTTTCTTTTTCGGCGGGTTTAATAGCTCCCTCGTTTTTTCAAGGAGATCGTTCAATGTTTTTTTGTCGGTATCCGAGCCGAAATTATCCTTGTTTTCCTCAAGCCGCTGTAAGGCCTCGCCGTATTTTTTCGATGCGATTAAGATCCGCACATAGTTAAAAAAATAGATCGGCGTTTCGGGATTATTGGTATATATTTTCTCGTAAATTTCTATCGCTTGTTTTTCTTTTCCTGAAGAGGCGAGGGCATAGGCATAGGCCGAGGCGATTTTTATGTTGCCTTGCGCCTGCATATACAGCGGCGTCAAATACGAGAGGCAATTTTCCCAGTCCTTTTGCAGGGCGTACACGTGGGCAAGGTTATACTGCACTGCATTTTTATATCGGGCTGATTTTTCCGCCTTTTTATAAAAAGATTCGGCCTTAGGATAGTTTTTCAGTTCGGTATAGCCTTCCGCTATCGCAAAATATTCTCCCGCCAAATCGTCGTCCATCTGTCCCTTTGCAAAAGCGCCTTTTGCAATAAAGGCAAGAAAAAGCACGGCTGCGGCTGTACGGCGGAGTGTTTTTCGTTTTTTTTCCATAAAAAAAGCCTTAATTTTCGAGTACGGTCTTTTCAATCTGTCTGAGCTGCGAACGGTAAAGCCCGGAAATATTCAGCCCGTAATCCGCAATCAGCCGAATAATGTTTCTCGGATCATCTTTGGAATCCTTTCCGTTTATCCTGTCGCCAGCGTCCCCCAAACCCGGCATTATATACGCCGAGGTATTTAAAGCGGGATCCATCCACAGGGTGTATAAGGTGCAGTTTTCCAGCGCCCGCACGACCCGCAAGGCGCCCTTTAAGGCGGAAATGACGTGAAAACAGCTTATCGATTTTGGGCGTATGCCGAGTTTTTTCAGATAGGTTATGACCGTTACGAGGCTTCCGCCTGTGGCATTCATCGGATCTGCAAAGATCAAGTCCTTTCCATTTAGGATATTTAGATTAAAATACGATTTATCCAAATCCAAAATATATTGCATATTGGCTTCTTCGCAAGAATCGTCACGTTTTATTTTGAACAGGGCAAAGGGCGTAACATAACCGTGCGAGGAGTATTCTTCTATTTCTTTTGATAAGATCATGGAAGGAAGAAGGGCACCGCGCAGCATAACACACATGACGGTGTTTTCGATTTTGTAATCTATATCCGTAATTTTGTGTACCGCATAGTTTTGTACGGGGTCCGTAACGGGCGTTTTTACGATAAGGTAGTTTTTATTGTCGTTGTGTTTTCCCTTATAGGCAAGTTTAAAAAGCATTTCAAAGGAGCGCTGCGTATAGTACAGGAATTCGCTGTGATCGGTATTGATAGAGCGGAGTTTTGCAATAACCCTCGACGCTTCCGCATGGTTTTCGTGTTCCGTATCGAAAGAATAAATTTTCAGCTGGGGGATTTCCTTACAGATGGACTGCATTAGTTTTCCCATTTCATCGTAAATGTCGATTATTTCCGCTTTTGCCGCCTCTTTTTTTTCGCCTGAACCCTTTTCCAAACCGGAAAACCTGTTTGATGCCTTTGCATACAGTTCGTTCATTTGATTAAGATTGGCGATATCGTCGTTTGTAAGATACCCGTCGAGAGCTTCGGCTTCCATAATTACCTTACGCATAAATTCTCCTTCGTATATATTTATCGGAAACCTCGAAAAGCTGTAAGCCTATCGGCTTTTCACGGTAGCCGTTTGTATATTGGGGTCACTCTAAAAACTTAAGTTTTTTTAAAATACCCGAATGTACTATTTTTCTGCGCCGTAGTATAAAAAAAAGAAGATAAAATTTCAAGGGTTCGCATTGCCTCACCACGGAAATCAATTTTTGTCTAAAAGCGGTAATAAGCCGTGAGGATTCATAAGCG
>CAUTPO010000024.1:0-19800 GCA_963540475.1 uncultured Treponema sp.
ATCTTTCTTTTTCGCTAAGGTGTTTCCATTTTTTACTTTTTATGGTATCATTCTTTTGGTTCATCTGTTCCCCATTATCTTTGTTTTTCCTAATTTCATTATAATGTTTTTTTGGTTCAGATGAACCTTTTTTTTATTTTTTGGGCAATTTATTTTACAACTTACCGCGTGTACATAACATCCGCATGAAAACTTTTTAAATAAAAAAAACTCAATTTTGATATATTCTTTTTATAATTTTTCGTAAGTTTTTATATAAATTTGAGAGTCCTTAATATCTTTAAATAAAAATATATTGTTTTTATCCTAAAATTACTTAGAAACGCTTACACCCGCAGAAATCGACCGGTATCTGCAAGTCACAGTTATAAATTTATATAATGTAGTATAAATTGATGGATTTCAAAGAATACCGAAACTATTAAATAAATATAAAAAAAGCTCGATAATACTTATAAGAATTCTGTTTTATACATTGAGTTTATCATCAAGGCTCAAATACCCATTCGATAGCGTATAAACTTTATCAACAAATTGTTTTATTAGTTTATTATGCTCAATAAATATGCACATTTTATCGGTTAAATACTGCGATAGATTAAACATTATTTTTTCAAAGGTTTTACTATCCAACGAAGTACTCAGTTCATCAAAGATATAGATAGATGCATCAGATTTTAAAATGGTAATTGCAAGGCGTACTCTTGTTTTTTCTCCACCTGACAAACTTTCGCCACCTTCCCCGATATTAAAATCTTTGTATTTTCCGATTACTTCATCAAGCAAACAAATTTTTATAATATTATCAATTTCAGTTTTACAAGCATTAGGTTTTGAAAGTTTTATATTATTTATTATACTATCATCAAATAAATATGAATTTTGATATAAATAACTAATAGAAGGAAGATAATTATTTTTTTGATTGTTTAAATAATATGAAATCTCACCTGTATACGAATTATAAAAACCGGCAATAAGCTTGATCAGTGTTGTTTTGCCACAGCCTGATTTGCCAAAAATTGCGATTTTTTCATCATTATGCAAAGTTAAATTAATATTTTGAAGAATGAAATTATTTGTTTTATTATTTTTATAATTAAAATATAAATTTTTAATTATAAGTTTATCGCAAGCCCCTGTTTCTTTTAATTTATTTACTTTTATACCATTTAAAAATGAATTTAACCTATTAATAGACGTCTTCACTTCAATTGACATCTTTTTTGTTTCTATCAATGCAATAAGCGGATCCGTTATCATGTGATTATACATAAGAACAGCAACCATTCCGCCTATACTCATTTTATTATTCGCAGTAAGCAATCCTGCAACAATTAAAATAACACCAATCGAAAACATAAACAGAAAACTCGCTGCAAACGCATTTATCTTTTCAAGAAAATTCTGTTTATTGGAAATATATTTATATCTTTCACGTTTTTTCTCAATAATCTGTTTATAATCATTTTCTCTGTTATATATTCTTATTGGAATAATGCCTTTAAATATTTCTGAAAAAGATTTCCATAATGAAATAGATAAGTCTTTCTTTTCTATTGCATTTTCAATGTATTTTTTTTCAGAGAGCCAATTTAAAACAGCCGTGATAATCCCAAGAGGAACTATTATTAATGCAAGAACATTGTTTATTCTGATTATGTAAATAATACCTACAATAAACGTTACCAAAGAATTAACCGTATTTGTTAGCGGTAATAAATATTTATCTGCAATAATAGATACATCTTCTAATAATGCATTTGTTACATCTGAAAAGTCAATGTCAATTATTTCATCATAATCCATCTTAACATAAGTATCAAATAATTTTTTCTGTAAATTGGAAGCAATTAAAATTTGCTGTTTACTAATAATATAATCCGTAAAAGAACGAAATCCAGCATTAATAAGTTGAATGACTAAATAACCGCCTCCTAATATCAAAATCACACTCATTCCTTTTACAACGCTATTTATATATCTTTCCATAAATATAATAGGTAAAAAAGAAAAAAAAGCAGTAATGACTAAGAATAGCAAAACAAAAAAAATTTGAATCTTTTCTTTTTTACTAAGCAACGCAAATAGCTTCATATAAATAGCTCCTATTATTTAATAAATAAGTATTTATTTAAAAACACCCCCCGTCCAAAAGCGAAAAATCGGAATGAACGTGAAGATGAACAAAATCGTTTGCCATTTAATAATGGGTAACACAAACGCTTTTTTTTTGCAAGACTTTACCGCGCAGGTAGCAGGGCCGGACTTGAGCCTTACCTTCCTTAAAAGCCGCTTCGGTAGGTTTTGCCCCACTGTGCCATTGAATCCAATACCGGTTTGAGACTAAAACCCTTTTCTGTAAGCGAGTAGTCAACACGGGGCGGTACTTGCGCGTATACTTTGCGGTTTACAAGCCCGTCTTCCTCCATTGAGCGTAAATGCGCGGTAAGAACCTTTTGCGATATGCCGCTTACCGATTTTTTTAATTCGCCGAACCGTTTTGTGCCCGTCAACAAATCGCGCAAAATAAGTATTTTCCACCGGTCGCTTATGAGCATAACGGTAAGTTCGACATCGCATTCAGGTAATTGCTTTTTTATCATATTCTCTCCAAAACCGCCACAGATGGCGGTCTTTTTATGTAAAAGCGGTATTTTTTGCTTTGCAAAAAATTCGCAAAAGTGTACAAGGATGTACACTTTTCAATAGCGGCAGGGATTGTAGGGGCAGCCCCACCGAATTCCGTATCTTTTTGTACAAAAATGGGCTTTGAGTTTTTTAAAAACGCAATGCCGTTATAACCGCGCTTTCTGAGGCGGGGCTGTTCCGGAGGAATGGAGCCGAAGGGCGGAACCCCGAAAAGCCCGATTTTTGCGTGAGCAAAAAGCCGCCCAAAATACATAAAGCCGTCTTATAAGTATCTAAAATATACTAAGGCACAAAAAAGTGCCTACTTGACGATTATATACCTATGTTGTTATTCTATCAAGAGGCATAATAAACCTGTTCGGAAACTTCAGTTTCAGAACAGGCTACCTTGAAATGCGATGTTCTAAATCGTGCTATTTGCGCGATTTAGAACTCGTCGACCTGTTCGCTAACGGAGTTATCGAACAGGCATAATGCAAATATATGAATTATAAGGAGTGCTATATGAAAATAGCGGTTATTTGTGCGAACGGCAAGGCCGGCAGGCTGATTACAAAAGAGGCGGTCGGAAGAGGTCTTGCTGTTACCGCAGTTGTGAGGTCAAAAAATGAAAGTGCGGCGCAGCAGGTTATTCAAAAAGACCTTTTTGATTTGACGGCGGAGGATGTAAGCGGGTTCGATGCGGTTATCGATGCGTTCGGTACATGGACGGCGGAAACGTTTTCGCAGCACAGCAGTTCGCTGAAAAAGCTGTGCGATATTCTTTCCGGGTCGGATACGCGGCTTTTAATTGTCGGGGGCGCGGGCTGTCTGTATGTGAATGATGATTCCGGACGTAAAACTATGCTGATTGATACGCCGGATTTTCCCGATGCGTTTAAGCCGCTTGCAAAGGCCGAAGTTGATGCTTTTTTAGCACTGCAAAAACGGAATGATGTGTTGTGGACGTACGTGTGTCCGCCGTTCGATTTTAAGGCCGACGGAGAGCGCACCGGAAGCTATACGCTTGCAGGCGAGGATCTGTCCCGCAATGCCGCAGGGGAAAGTACGGTAAGCTATGCCGATTATGCAATCGCAATGGTTGACGAAGCGGTAAACGGTACGCATATCCGCCGGTGTATTTCGGTTGTCGGAAAGTAAGGTTTATTTTTATCGGCGTTGTTACGCCGATGAAATACAATTCGCAAGTTCGTTTTGCAGGCTTTGTGAATTGTAGGCCGGTTTTAAAGTGCCGGCACCGTGCTGAGCTGCGAGTGGAGCGCTTTTTTAAATTCCCGTTTTGCGCTATAATCAGCCTTATGCTGAAATACATCAAAAAATTCGGGGCGGGAGCGGCAGTCGGCATTGCAAACGTTATTCCCGGAGTTTCCGGCGGAACGATCGCCGTTATTTTCGGGGTATATCCCGATCTGATAAGTCTTGTGTCCGCCGACATAAAAAAGATAAAACAAAACAAAATCGGGCTTTTGTTTTTGATAGGCGGCGTGGGTGCCGGAGCGGTTCTTTTTGCGCGGTTTTTCAAATTGTTGTATCAAAAGTTTCCCGTGCAAACGAATTTCTTTTTTACCGGTCTGATTTTAGGCAGCCTTTTTGTGCTTGCGGAATTTCTTAAAGAGCCGCAGCCTTCAAAAAAAAGCGCCTTCGCTTTTAAATGCGTGTGGTTTTCGGCGGGGCTGGCCCTTATGCTGATATTGTATTTTGCGCAAAGGCGGTTCGGCAGTCCGAACACTGCCGGTGAGGTCATTAGCATTCTTTCAGCGAAAAGTGCTGTTGTGCTGTTTTTTGCAGGCTTTGCGGGGGCCGCCGCAATGATCATTCCCGGCATTTCGGGCTCTTTTGTCCTGCTCATGCTGGGTGTATATCCTTCTGTTATACGGGCGGTTACAGATTTTAATATTCCGATTTTGGCCGTTACGGGAACCGGGGTTCTTGCAGGTCTTGCCGTATCGGGAAAAATAATGTCCCGCCTGCTGCAAGAACACGAAAAAACGGTGTACGCCTTTATTTCGGGGCTGATCGCAGGCTCCGTTTTGTACGTTTTTCCGCAGGTATGCCAGCCTTTTAAGATGCGCATTGTGTCGGCCTGCTGTATGTTTGCAGGCTATATGCTTATTACGGCCTTTGAAAGGAATAAGGCCGGACGCAGGGCTGCGCTGGAAGCTGATGATTGAGGGAAAAAAGACTGCGTAAAGAGGGCTGTCCGTTTAGGCTTATCTTAGGTGATGACCGGAGGTTCCGTGCCGGCGGAGTTCTTGTACTGTACAAATACACTCCGAAACCCTTTTAAAATATTCCAAACCGAACCTTGCATAAATCGAAAAAAAAGAGTACACTCGCGCGACTATTTTGTAAGGAGAGGATTATGGCCGATAAAAAGATTTATCAGGTAGACGAAAAAGTACCGGCAGGGCTTTTTTTGCCGCTTAGCATTCAGCATACCTTTGCAATGTTCGGCGCTTCGGTTTTGGTTCCGATTATCTTCGGTATTGACGCGGGAATTGTTTTATTTATGAACGGGGTCGGCACCCTGTTATTCATTTTTATAACAAAGAAAAAAGCCCCCGCATATCTCGGTTCGAGTTTCGCATTTTTAGGCCCGGCGTCGCTGATTATTTCGACGTCGGGCTTTCATTATGCCCAAGGCGCTTTTATCATAACGGGGCTTTTAGGCTGCCTTATCGCCCTTATCGTCTATAAGTTCGGTACCTCGTGGATAAACGTAATTTTGCCGCCTGCGGCAATGGGGGCTGTCGTGTCTCTGATCGGTTTTGAGCTGACGGGCCTGACAATCCGCGGCGGGAGTATCGGTGCGAACATTATGACCGAATCGGTTACGGCAGGCGATATAACCGTTTTTTTAATTACGGTCGGTGCGGCCGTTTTGGGTTCGGTTTTGTTTAAAGGTTTTTTATCCACCATTCCCATTTTAATTGCAAGCATTGCAGGCTACCTTTCCGCCGTATTCTTCGGTATGGTCGATTTTTCCGTCATTAAAGAAGCGGGGCTTTTTACCCTGCCGCACTTTCAGCTGCCCAAATTCGATATACGCTCGGTCATTACAATGCTGCCCGTTTTGCTCGTTATAACAAGCGAGCACATAAGCCATCAGGTTGTAACCTCGAACATTATCGGGAAGGACCTGCTAAAAGACCCCGGCTTGCACCGCAGCATATTTGCCGACAACTTTTCGACGGCGCTTTCGGGACTGGTCGGCGGTGTGCCTACCACCACCTACGGCGAAAACATCGGTGTTATGGCCGTTACGGGCATTTACAGCGTATACGTCATTGCAGGGGCCGCCGTTATCTCCGTTTGTATGGCCTTTATAAGCCCGCTTGCAGCCCTTATCCGTACGGTGCCGGGCAACGTCATCGGCGGCATTACCTTTTTGCTGTACGGAATGATCGGAGCTTCAGGCATACGGCTTTTAGTAGACTCGAAAATCGACTACTCCAAATCCAAAAACTTGATTTTAACCTCGGTAGTTTTTACAACGGGCTTAAGCGGGCTTACCGTCCGTTTCGGCGAAATAGAATTTAAGGGAATGGTACTGGCCTCCCTCGTTGCCGTGGGTTTAAGCCTTTTGTTTTTTGCCTTTGAAAAGGCAGGGCTGCTTGAAAGCGAGAAAAAGAGCACGTGAGTAAAGGGTTCGATAAGCCTCCTACATAGTGCCGGTTTTATATTTCTAAAACACCATCCCGTAAAAAACGGCGAGATTATGAGCCGAGTGGAGCGCGCACACGGAAATAAAGCCGAGAAGACGCGAATACCGCCCGGCCAGCTTCTTGTATATAAACCTGAAAAGGCAGCCTGCGGCACAGGCATACAGCACCGTATACACCCCCGCATATCTGTGGGCAAGGGCAAAAAACAGGATCGGCGGCAACTCAGAAAGCAGAAAACTGCGGTTAAACGGTGCTGCCTTTTCTGTACAAAAACTGTGCAGTCTGAACGGAAGATACACCCGATACAGCGCTTCTTCATAGGCTGCTGCAAAAACGGTTTTTACGATAAACACCGCACTCAAAAAAAGGGTATCGGGCGCCTTCGGCAGACTAACGGATCGTGCCGTAAATACCGGCGGTAAAACAAAAACAGCCGAAACCAAAAGAAATTCCGCCAAACATACCGATTTTTTTCCGTTCTTCTTATCATAAGTCATAATATGTGATATTATTATACCATAAAGCGATAGGATATGTATATTATTATAGTTATAATCGGCTGCGTTGCAACTGCACTGGTCTTTGGGGCGTTTTATTTTACCGGACCGGGAAAAAAGATACGGGATTTCTTATACTTTCTTATAGAAGGAAAAGACAAGGGCTTTTCGTTTTCGAATTTGTGCTTATTGTGGCGTACGGGGGCTTATACCGGTTTGGAAGACAAAACCCGCCTGTTTTGGTCGGTACCTGCCTTGGACGAATGTATCAAATTCGTTCTGCAGCGGCTTGAAACGCCTGTGGAAGAACAATTTAAAACGAAAATGCAGTCTTTTTTGACGAACCTGTACACCTACAGAACCAAGGTCGAGCTTGAAATAATTCGAAAAAAACGCCGCCTCGATTCTACACGCGAAATATACACCGGACAGGTTTGTATCATCACCGTTCCGCAGGAAGCAACCGTGTACGGCAGGGTGTTGATAAACACAAAAGAAGCGCTGACGCTGGAACTGTTCGAAGATTCGGTACCGACGGGCAAAAAAATCGTATGGAAGGGCCGAACCGTAAACGTCTATTTTTGGCGGGAAGGAGATGCGGGCTATATTTTTTCTTCCGCAGTCACGGACTCGAAAACGGAAAACGGCCGCGTAAAAGTGCGCCTAAGACATTCGGATAAGATAATACGGACCCAAAAACGCAAGTCCGTACGGGCGGAATGCAAATTCGAAGCGTCGGTTTTTCCCGTGCACTCCGAGCAGGAATACGATTCCGTCTACAGACACGGCGGCGGTGTCGTATGCACGGTACACGACATATCCGAAGACGGAGCCCTTTTTACCGTAAAGGGAAAGGCTCTGCGGGGTGTCAAGATGAAACTGCAATTCAAAATAAAAAACACGCCTGTAGTAATGTGTGGGAAGATTGTGCGGTGTACGTACGAACCCATTGCCAATGTTTCCAAGGTGAATTTTCACAGTGAATTTTTAGACCAAAAGATGAAAAACGCCGTGCTTTCGTACGTGTACAATATAGCGTCCGACGAAGATAACGAATTTATGAGCACCCTTTTATCGGAGTATGAAGAAAACGAAAACACGGACCGTACGGACGGCGTACCGAAAGAAGATGTAAAAGAGCTTGCCCCGGAAAGGGATTAAAGATTGACCGGAGACAGCCGGCTCACAACGAGGTTTTTATGAAAATGACTATCTTTTGCAGGCGGCCGGACGGCTGGGGTCGAACCGCCGCATTCGGCATATTTTTTTTCGCCGTTTGCGCTTTTTTTGCCGTATATGCACAGGAAAACGGAAACATCGGGCTTTTGCGGCAAGATTTTGCCAAGGCCGACTTGGCGGGAAAGGTTACCATTCTCAAAAGACTTTCCGCCTCAAAAAATGCGGCAGCGGTGCCCTTGTACAAGGACGCGGTGGAATACACGGAGCGCGCATACCGAATTTTACAAAACGATCCGCAACTGCTCGATTTGGGCACGATGGCCGTTACCGGACTGGGTGAATTCAAAGAAAAGTCGGCGGCACAAAATATACGCTATCTTTTTTCGACAATAGAAAACGAGGCATTTAAAATTGCCTGTTTAAAAAGTTTAAGCGTCCTCATCGAGCGGGATTCCGTTTTTACGGCATATCTGAACACCCTGTACGAAAACGGTTTTTCGGACTTGCTGGCCGGCAAAAAATTCAATATCAATTTATTGGCGGCTATAGCAGACGCCCTAAAAAGTTTTGCAGATCCTTCTTCTTTCGAAATCTTATTCAAAACCCTCCTTTATCCCGTAAGCGAAAAACTGAAAACCGCCGTCAAAAGCGCCTTAAACGATATTCCTTTCGATTATTACAGCGAAATTGTTGGCAAACAGGATCGCGAAGACCTACAATATATATACACGCTGTATGTGTCGGCAAAGGAAAACAGGCGGCTTGAAAAACAGGACTTGGGAAAGATAAGCGAGGCTGCTATACGGTACGGATTGGAAAATGCGGATTCGTATCCCGAACAGTCGGAGCGGCTTATTGCAGAAACCTTGAATGTTTTGTCGGACCTGCATTGGAGCAATGCATCGGACAGCGTAAATGCGTATTTTTTCCGTACGCAAAAAAAGAGAAAAACGGGAGAAGACGGCGTTAGCGCACTCATACCGGTTATCGAGTGTATGGGGAATTTGGGGACGGCGGAGAGTTCTGCGAATTTATCGATATTTTTAGGCGTGTTAAATTCGGAAACCGAAAAGACCAAGGAATACAGCGAGCGGTTAATGCTGGCCTTAATAAAAGCCTTGGAAAAGCTCGGAGACAAAACCGCATTCGACTATCTACTTAATATCGAGTATCTGAATTATTCCGAAACGGTAAAGCAGGCTGCAAAAGACGCTATCGGGGAGTTAAAGTGGTAACTAAAGGTAAAAAGATACACGGGGCCGATTTTTTCGGTTCGATATTCTTTAGTCCGATTGTCTTTGTCGGCTGTTTTGCAGCCGCAGCCTTTTACGTTTTTTGTTTATTCGAACATCGTTTTTCGTTTTTACCGTGGAGCCTTTCAATCGCAGCCCTTTCTGCTTCTTATATGTTGTGCGTCCGGTTTTTTCCGGCCCGCTTTTTGAAAAAAAGGGGCAGCAAAAACCTAAAATTCGTTATTGCGGGAATCGTCATCGGTTTTGTTTCGTTTTTGCGGCTGCTCGCCTTTTATTCGCCCGTTATGACGCTCGCGGACGCGGGAAAAACGGAGTCGGTACAAATACGCCTTAACGGGGAGCCGGTGCCCGCAGGTAAAAAGTATTACGCCGTGCATGCGGCCTTATTATCCTGCCGGTATAAAAATGGGGCGGAATTTTCCGCAAAAGGCACGGTTAAGGCCTTTATTCCCTCCGGAATAATAACCCAAAACAATGCGGGGGCGGTTTCACTGTACAAATCTTCCAAAAAGAATGCAAGCCGTATTTTCGCAAGGGGCGTTATCCTTTCGGTTAAGGGCAGGTTTATGCCTAAAAAAACGGGCACGGAACCGGCTCTCTTTTTTGCCGATCCCGAAATCCCCGAATTTTCGGGCTGGTCGAACCCGTTTTCGGCGGTGCGGGCACGGCTCCGTTTCGCCCTTATGCGCCTGCTTGCAGACTGGGGCGCGGCAGGCGGGCTTATGCTGGCGCTGCTTTCTGCAAACAAGGACTTTTTGGAAGAGGCCTGCTCTTCTGCCTTTCGCAATGCAGGGCTGGCCCACATCTTGGCCCTTTCGGGAATGCACGTTTCGCTCATAAGCCTTGCCGCCGTTCAAGCCGGCTCCATCTTCGGAAAAAAGAGCCGCGCCGTAAAAATTTCGCTTGCAGCGGTTGTGTTTTTTGTATGGTTTGCAGGTTCCGCACCGTCTTTAAACCGCGCCCTCGGTATGATGATTATTTTGCTGGCGGGAAAATCGCTCGGTTTAAAGCCCCATATTTTTTCGATATTATGCGCAATGCTGACCGTGCACCTTTTGTTCAAGCCCGAAGAAGCCTTAAGCCTTGGGTTTATGCTTTCGTACGGGGCGCTGGCTGGAATCTTACTTTTCGGAACTGCCGTTTTTGAGATATTAAACGGCAAAATCCCCCCGAAACTGCTCGGCGGAATTTCCGCCTCGCTTGCAGCTCAGGCCTTTACCGCCCCAGTCGTCGTATTTAAAATAGGCGTTTTAGCTCCCGTCGGCATCATCGCCTCGATTGTGTTAAGCCCGTTTGTTTCGGTGTTTTTAATAGCGGGAATGGCGGGTATCGCCGTCAGCCTCGTTTTGCCGCAGCTCGGGTTCGTTTTTTCTTACGGTTTAAATGCGCTTTATACAATTATCGTAGTTTCTGTACAGGCCTTTGCGAATTTTCCCCTGCTCAAAACGGAAACGCCGGCACAAAAAGCGGTTTTTTCAATCATCCCCTTTGCCGCAGGTCTCTTTTTTATATACTATGCCGCAGCCGTAAAAGCGCGGCGGGAAGCCGTACCGTAATATGAAAATCCTTTTGGGGCACGCTTCGGCAAAGCTTTCGGTAAAAAACTCCGAATTTTTAGCGGAAATTTTTCCCTTGCAAACACAAAGCGAGGCCCGCAGCCTTTTAAAAAGCATAAAACAAAAATACAGCGATGCCTCTCACGTAGTTCATGCCTTTGTGTTGGGTGCTTCAGGCGGCATACTCGGCAGCTCCGACGACGGCGAGCCTTCGGGAACGGCGGGAAAACCCGTGCTGACCGTCTTAAAAAATTCAGGGCTTACGAATGTTCTGCTTACGGTAACCCGCTGGTTCGGCGGAACCCTGCTCGGTACGGGCGGCTTGGTAAAGGCCTACACCGATTCGGCTAAGGCCGTTTTAGCCGCTGCCATAACCGAAGAGTTTATACCGAAAACCGCCTTTACCGTTTTTTGCTCTTATCCCAAGTACGGGCAGATAAAAAACCGCTTTACCGAGTTTTCTGCGGAAATACAGTGCACCGAGTTTAAAGAAGAGGTGAAAATTGAAGGGCTGGTTCCCGACGCCGAACGAGCCGCCTTTTGCGCGTTTTTAAAAAACGCTGCAAAAGGCGGCGGCAGTGTGCGCTCTTTGATGCAGGCGCCGGAGACGCCCCTATAGGACACGATAGATCGGGTTAAGCATCTCGAAACAAGGCCGTGCCCGGTTTGGTAGCCCTGCGGGTATTATCTTACTGTAAATCGGTTTCGCTTTTTCGTTTGCGCTTTTTGGAATTATGCGCCTTTATTTCTTCGTCCAAATTTTCGACCTTGGAACGCGTCAAGTACGGTTTCCCCAACGCAAAAACCTTTCCGCCGTCCAAAACATATAATGGAACGTTTTCCATTAAGGGAAATTGCGGGTTCGGATAGGTGTCGGCGGCAGCATTGGAGCCGGGTCCCGCCCCGGACGGGTTCAAGGTCAGCGTCATTTTTTCTGCACCCTCTAAATCCGTTTCGGTTTTTACCGTGTACGTACCCTTTTCGTAATTGCGCAGCACCCGCCCGTTACTCGTAATGCACGAATACACCAGACCATTCCGTTCGATGAGCTTCGGCACCTGATAGCTATTGCCGGCGGCATCGGTAAAATGGGCGGTTTTATCGTTATAGGCAAGGTCGTCAAGCCAGTACCGGAAGCGGATATACTCGTTTTCGGTAAAAAAATAGGCATCAAGCGATTTTATTTCTTCGGGCGGGTAGAGTAAAAACCCGCTCGGCGAACCTTGTTCAACCCAAAAGCCGTACAGCAGGCTTGTATGGCGGTTTAATGCATAATCGGCTTTTTCGGGATCGATACCTTCAGGTAAAAATTCCTCCGAAAGGGTTTCTTCAGCCGATTCATACTTTGTTTTTTCGTAAAATGATGTAAAAAGCGCATTGTTTTCCGCACAAACGGGGAGCACCGGTTTCTTTTTAAAAAACGGATACTCGGCAGTTAGGTTAAAAACCGAATCGAAGCCGTCTTTTTTTTCCATAACGGCGGAAAAAGACCCGCTGTTATCATATACGTATGTATAATAGGTTTTTAAAACCAGTTTGATGTTTATTTCGTCAGGATTTCCGCCGCCGCTTTTAGTAATTTCGGCAAAACGGCTGCCGTTTTCCCAAATGCCTTCCAGCGGGTTCGAGGCGGAATTGTCCTCCGCCGTTTGGCCTGCAAGATTCATTCCGAAAAGAAAAAAGAGGAGAATTGCGGAAACCCATCGTTTAAAAAAAACTTTCATATCTTTAAAAAATATCGGATAAAAACGGCCGTTTTTTTATATCCGGCAGCCGAATTTAATACGGTTCTCCGTTTGCCTTGGGCGCCGCCGATTTTTTACTGAAAAATACAAGGGCAATCAGGGTAACCAGATACGGGAAAACCTTTAACCACACGGGCGGAATAACGTTGAGCGAGGGAATGACCTGCGAAACGTTTGCGACCGTCCGTGCAAACCCGAAAAAAAAGGTTGCGCCCAAAATACCTAAGGGTTTCCATTGGCCGAAGATAAGGGCCGCAATAGCCAAAAAGCCTAAACCATCAACGCTTCCGTTAAATTCGCCCGAATAGGTTACTAAAATAACGGCACCGCCGAGCCCGGCCAAAGCCCCGCTTGCACATACTGCGAAATACCGCATCTTACGCACGTTTATACCGGCACTTGCAACTGCCGAGGGGTGTTCGCCGCAGGCTCTCAGCCGTAACCCGAACGAGGTTTTGTACAGCAAAAACCACGAAAACAAAAGGATTATCAGAATAAGCCAGGTGCTCCAATACGATTGCGAAAAAAACAGCGGGCCAAGTATGGGAATGCGCGATAAAAAGGGAATATCCTTTCTGATAATACCGCTCACTCTCACATTCCCCGATCCTAAAATGGAGCGTGCAATGTATACCGTTAAGGCGGCCGACAGCATATTTATTGCCGTACCGCTGATAATTTGATCGGCCTTTAAGGTAATGGAAGCAAAGGCATGGAGGAGCGAACACAAAATACCGACTGCCGCCGCAACAAAAAAACCGATTGGGATAAGAAGCCCTTGGGGCACGGCTCCTTGTATCAGATTTATGGTAACTGCGGCGGAAAAACTGCCGACTAGCATTAAGCCTTCAAGACCGAGGTTTGTAACGCCGCTTCTTTCACTGTATAAACCGCCCAGCGAGGCGACCAGCAATGGAACGGTATACGCAATTACATACGGAAAGATAGAAGTCAATATCACCCACATACTATTTTTCCTCCTTTTGAAGCCTGTTTGTTTTTCTTTTTTTAAAAAGGGCCGCCCAAAACTTTTTCAATAACAGGCTGGTCGCCGTAAAATAGATGATGACGGCGATAATCGTATCGGCAATTTCGGGCGGAACTGTCGTGTTCGCACTCATAAAGCCCTTACCGACGTGCAGAATACCGAAAAAGACGGCGCTTAATGCAACCCCGACCGAATTTCCCGTACCCAAGAGGGCAACGGCAATACCGTCAAAGCCCTGCGCCGGCATAACGCCGATCTGCATATTCAGCGAATACCCTGCATAAAAAGTCAGTCCCGCAAGCCCGGCCAAGCCGCCTGAAATCATCATCGAAATGACGATATTTCTGTTTACCCGTATACCTGCGTATTCGGCGGCGCTCTTGTTATAGCCGGCAGCCTTCAATTCGAACCCCAGCGTCGTCTTATCCAAGATCACCTTTAAAAAAAGCATACCGATGACGCTTAAAAATATGCCGTAATTGATATATTCGCTTCCGAAAAGATTTGTCAGCCACGCAGCCCGCAAGGAATTGCCCTCCGCTATGGAGCGGCTCTCCGTTTCGATTACCTCAGCCTTCAAATAGCCTTGCACCGAATAATACACAATCCAGTACGCGATCCAATTCATCATGATGGTAGAAACGACTTCGTGCACATTAAAAACAGCCTTTAAAAGCCCGGGTAAAAAACCCCAAAGAGCTCCGCCTGCAACGGCTGCCGCAATTAAAAGCGGAAGCAAAAGCGGGCGCGGCAGGGTCGAATACAGGGCGATAAAGGTTACGCAAAGGCCGCCTATCAGCATCTGCCCTGAGGCCCCGATATTAAAAAGTCCCGTTTTAAATGCAAAACTGACTGCAAGGCCTACAAACAAAAGCGTTGTTGCCGTTGCAAGCGTATTTCCGAGCCGCTCAATGCTCATAAGGCCGCCGCGGAATAAATAAGAAAAGGCCGTAAGCGGATTATTTCTTAAAAGAAGAATAAAAACCGCCCCCGCCAAAAGCCCGAGCAAAACGGCGGAAAAACTGATAACGAAATTGTTTTCGGATAAATTCAAATCCTTTAAGCCGAATTTTTTGTTTTCACCCTTAATCATTGGAGCCTCCCATTCCCGCCATCATAAGCCCGACGTTGCAGGCCGTTGTTTCTTCCGGTTTTACAATTCCGCTTAATGCCCCGCGGTGCATAACCGCAATCCTGTCCGACAAGTTGAAAATTTCGTCAAGCTCGAAAGAAATGAGCAAAATAGCCATACCGCCGTCCCTGCATTTGACCAGATTTTTATGCACGGATTCTATGGCACCCACATCGAGACCTCGCGTCGGGTTTACCGCAATCAGCAGTTTGGGCGACAAAACAATTTCGCGTCCCAAAATTGCTTTTTGCTGGTTTCCGCCGCTCAAATTACCCGCCTTGGATTCTATGCCCCGCCCCGAACGTACATCGAATTCGGAGGCAACCTGTTCGGCAAAGGCGTCTATTTTTTCCCTGTTTAAAAACCCATGCTTTTGAAAATCCTTTGTGTAATAGGATTTTATGACCATATTTTCGGCTATCGAATA
The DNA here is from genome assembly GCA_963540475.1 of uncultured Treponema sp. Lineage (GTDB taxonomy): Bacteria > Spirochaetota > Spirochaetia > Treponematales > Treponemataceae > Treponema_B. The sequence continues at coordinate 15,095 of CAUTPO010000024.1, forward strand.
TTGCAAAACAAGCCCGTGTTTTTGCCTGTCTTCGGGAATATGTCCGAGCCCCGTTTCGGAGCGTTTCCGTATGGAATAATGCGAAATATCGGTTCCGTTCAAAATAACATTCCCGGATTCGATCGGCATAAGGCCGGTAAGGGCGTAAACCAGCTCGCTTTGCCCGTTCCCGTCAACACCGGCAATGCCTACAATTTCGCCCGCCCGCACATCAAGCGAAAAACCGTTTACCGCAGGCAGTTTCTTTTCTTTTATTACATTTAAATTGCGGATTTCCAAAACCGCGGCGCCGGGCTTGCACGGTTCTTTCGGCACCTTAAAATCGACGGGACGGCCGACCATCTTGGACGCAAGTTCGCCCTTGGTCGTGGAAGCCACATCGACAACGTCTATGAGTTTTCCGCGGCGGATAATGGTACATCGATCGGCCGTGTCCAAAATTTCCTGTAATTTATGGGTAATCAAAATAATCGCCTTGCCCTCGGCCGCAAGATTATGCATAATCTTCATTAAGTCGCTTATTTCCTGCGGGGTTAAAACGGCGGTCGGTTCGTCGAAGATCAGAATATCGGCGTCCCGGTACAGCATTTTTAAAATTTCTACCCGCTGTTGGGCGCCGACGGTTATATCGCTTATAACCGAATCGGGAGAAATCGAAAGACCGTATTTGTCGCTTAAGGTTTTTATCTTTTGTTCGGCGGCTTTTTTATTCAGAATAAAACCGTCTTCCCGACCCAATATTATGTTTTCGGTAACGGTAAAATTGTGTACGAGTTTAAAGTGTTGGTGAACCATTCCGATGCCCAAGTCGTTTGCATCGTTGGGGTTATTGATTTTTACTTTTTTGCCTTTTACGAAAATCTCGCCTTCGTCGGCAAGATACAGCCCGAAGAGGATACTCATCAAGGTGGATTTTCCCGCCCCGTTTTCTCCTAAAATCGCATGGATTTCCCCCTTTTTTACTTGAAGCGTTATGCCGTCGTTGGCAATTATTCCGGGAAAGGCCTTGCGGATATTTTTCATCTCTATTACATAATCGGACACTCACATACTCCCGTAAAATAAATTTAATCGGACTTTTTATCAATTTTTATTACACTGCTATCGGAAGTCCGGCAAGCCTGTAAACAAACAGTCTGCCGGAGTAAAATTAAGGAACCCCGCTAAGCGGCGCTTACCGAGGTTTCCTATTTAAAAAAACGTGTTGCGAATTTTATTTAAACAAATCGCCTTGAACGCTGCTTATAACAATTTCGCCGTTTTTGATTTTTTCGTGAATTTCTTTTACCTTGCTTTGAACCTCATCGGACAGGTTCGGGTTCGTTTCGGGGATTCCGACGCCGTCTTCTTTGGTCGATAAAAGAAGGGAGCGGCCGCCTTCGAATTCCTTGTTCAGTTCGGCCTTGATCATATCGTAGGCTGCCACATCGACGTATTTTACTGCGGACGTTAAAATAACGGAAGAACCGTCGGCAATTATTCCTTCGGAGTATTGGTCTACGTCTACACCGACAACCCACACCTTTTTACCGGCCTGCGTTCTGGTTTTAGCCTCGTTTATGACGCCGACACCGACACCGCCTGCCGCCGCATGGATAACCGTTACGCCCCTGTCATACATCGAGGCGGCGATCTGCTGGCCTGCCGCTATATCGTTAAACGTTCCCTGATATATAAAGTTTTCCTGTTCCATCGTAATATGCGTTCCAAAGTGTTCGTTTGCATATTTAATGCCCTGCTGCCAGCCCCAATTAAATTTTTGTACGGCAGGAATTTCCATTCCGCCGATAAAACCGAACCGGCCTTCCTGCATTTGAAGGGCGGCTGCAACACCGGCTAAAAAGCCCGCCTCGTTTTCGAGAAAACTGATTCCGATGGTTGACGGTCCGTTTTCGGGATTCCACGAATCGGCCGGGTGGGCGTTTCCGTCGATAATAACGAATTTCGCATCCTTGTATTTCGATTGCGCCTTATAGATGGCGGTCTCGAATTTAAACCCGGGGCATACGATGAATTTATAACCGGAATCGTACAGGTTCGAAATTTCTTTAATGTAATCCGCTTCGGTCGTACCGACGGGCTTTAGATATTTTATATCAATCCCGAAATCGGCCTTTGCCTTTTGAATGCCCTCCCAGGTTCCCTGATTGAAGGACTTATCGTCGATGGTTCCCGCATCGGTTACCATACCGACCTTAAGAACGTCCGCCGAATTTTCCTTTGTGCACGATGCAAATACAAAACACGCAAGAACACAAGCCAACAAAGCTTTTTTAAACCTTTTCATTTACAAGCTCCTCTGTAATTTTTTTGTTTTACTGTTAAATCGATTTTTTTAAGACAGGTTGACCGATATGAAAAAAACCGGTTTAATCCGTTAAAACACAAGATATTCTACCACATTTTATATCTTCTGTCAAACATTCGGGTTATGGTAAATCCATTATACCGTACCGATCAAAGCGTACACCGCCTGTCTAACGGCAGCTTAGTTTGCCCTGCCACAAAAAACCGGTGTGCTGTTTTATAAGGCCGCAGCCGATGAGCTCGTGCAGTATTTTTTTTACATCGCCTGCGCGCCAAAACGGTAACTTTTCGGAAAGGATAGCGACCGCTTCTTCCTGTGTATAAATCCGCTTATTTTTACGTATAAACCGGAGAATCCGCTTTTCGTCCTCGTTTTCCGCACAAGCCGTTTTAAAACAAATATCACAGCCTGAGCAGGCGATAATCTCATCATCGGCCGTGCGGGCTGCGGCCTTTTGCTCGCCCAATGCTTGCAGCAAAACCTCGCGGCGGCACCGTCCGCTTTCGGCAAATTCCGCCATTACCAATGCCCTTTTTTGCTGCTCTTTCGGCAGGGCTAAAATCCGCACCCTGTCCTGCGGCGACCACAGCAAAACCGCCTCCGCAATGCTGCCGTCCCTGCCGCCGCGCCCTGCTTCTTGTACGTATGCTTCCGCCGTCGGTGACGGGTCTTTGTGAATGACGGTTTTTACGTCCTTTTTATCGACGCCCATTCCCCACGCACAGGTCGTTACGAGTATGCCGCTTTTATGGGAATGGAACCATTTTTCCACCTCGTCTTTTTCTTCCCGTAAAAGCCCGGCATGATAAAAGCGGATATTTTCATCATTCAGATTAAGACGCAAAAATCCGGCCGTTTGTTCCGTCCCCCTTCTGCTTGAGCAAAAAATGACCATCGGCCTTTTTCTTTTTTGAACCTCTTCCAAAAGGGCGGGCTCTTTTATTCTGCACCGTTTTACAAAATAGAGAATGTTCGTGCGGTCGGATTCGCCTTGGACAAGGTGAGCCCTGCCTTCAAATAGAATTTCTGCAATGCGTTTTAGAACGGGAGGGCTTGCCGTCGCCGTAAAAGCGCTTACCGCAGGCGGCCGCAGTTTTTTTATGATATCCGTAAGGTTAAGATACGACGGACGGAAGCTGTCGCCCCATTCGCTTACGCAATGCGCTTCGTCAATCGCAAGATGAGAGATGTTGCAGGCTGCAATTTTGTCGATTAAACTTCCCGCCGAAAGGACTTCGGGGTTTGCAATGATGAGCTTTGCAGGCGGTTTGCCATCCGAGCCTTCCATGCGTGCAATTTGAGCACGGCGCTCCTCCTCCGTTTGCCCGCCTTTAAAAATAACCGGTTCAAGGCCTCCTTCTTTCATCCGCCTAAACTGATCGCTCATCAGCGCTAATAAGGGATAGATGACGACGGTTGCGCCGTCCATCAGCAGGGCCGGTACCTGAAAGCACAGAGATTTACCCGCCCCCGTAGGCAGGAGTATGATTTGTTTGCCGCGCATAATGCCGTCTTCGTCATACAGGCCGGTAACGGTTTTTTCTTCCTCGTTGCGGTCAAGCCGGTCCAATAACTCGGCCTTTTCAGCCTCAGTTTCCGCAGCCGCAAGACAGGCCTGCACCGAACGGACTGCATCGAGGATATTGGCAATTGCCAGCCGCTGCCATGGGTACAGGGCCGGAATACCGAAAACGTTTTTGGCGCAGACGGCAACCTCATCGTGTAACCGATCAAGACCGTAAATCGGGTTATCCGTTTCAAATACGTGCGGACACTCCATATCGTCGGGCGTATCCGCATAGTCCGTTTCCAAATAGTCTGCTGCCGTTTTTTCCGCTTCCCGTACCGGAATCTTTTCCATACACGCCCCTTTGCAACAAGCGCCGCACACATCAAGGTCTTAAAACACCCGCCTATTGCTCACAGATATTGTAGCGGTTTTAGAAAACGGCGGCACGGTATGGCAAATATTTTTGTATCACCTGCCGTAAAACTGTCTACGCGGGCCCCCTATAAATCGTTTAAGTTCCTCGCTTCTTTTGCGATAAAAAGAATAACCGTAATCAAAATAATGCAGGTATACCCCGCACTTATCAATAGGGTTGCGGATCTTATATGCCGGAAAAAGTGTAAAACGATTCCGATTATAACCGTAAAAGAGCCGGCACAATACAGCACTATTCCCGTTTTGTTTGCAAGAGGCGCAGGATCGTATGTTTTTTTCTTTTCGGCCGGCATCGTATTATATCCTGCCATCAAATTATAGCATTTACATTCCCGAATTAAAATTCCGAATACAATAAGTACAATACCAGCTGCACCGAAACTAAAAATCATCGTGTACATTCATCTTTCCTATGCTCTGCCGAATAAACGGCTTCGGTTGACGCCGCCATAA
>CAUTPO010000025.1:0-19697 GCA_963540475.1 uncultured Treponema sp.
TAAAGTAGCGCTTAATATCGTGCGCATATACAAGCGAGAAACTCAATCAAAACTGCCTTTGAACGGTATTATGTTCCGCGCGCTTATGAATCCTCACGACTTATTACCGCTTTTAGACAAAAATTGATTTCCGTGATTGGAAGCAAGTGTTTTTTTCCGGAATAAGGTTTTAATATTCCTAATATCAGTTTTAGCATAGTAGATTTTCCAGCTCCGTTTTTTCCGATTATCCCTACAGATTCTCCGTATCGTATTTGGAATTTTTCGATATAAAGATGTGTATCGTCAGCCGTATATTTTGAAAAAAAATCTGCGTTTATAATAAAATAATATATTTTCAAAATATACGACCGAATCCGTACTATCTAACATGAAACACTCCTATAGCTTTTTTTGCCGTATTAAAAATAAATACGGAAAATAAATATAGAACAAATAGAACAAAATGCCGGAATAAAAAACATTCTGCAAATATTTTTGCTGTCAAAAAACAATATTTCTTTCAATGGAATATAGGCAGTATAAAATAACGGAACACATACCGTAAAAAGTCTGATAATTATATTAAGGTATTCCATAGGAACCAGTGATACCTCTGCAATACTTTCAATAAAAAGATCTGAAAATAAATTTTTCTTTATTGTAAAAAAACAAAATCCTGCATATAGTATAAATAAACTTAAAAAAATTAAAGTTGTATTGATAATAGTGAAAAGCAGGGCGGATACGCCAAGAAACTTAAAAAATTATAATAAATTTTATAGAACATAAGGTAAACAATACCGATGCACGCCAAAGGTAAAGCCGTTATAAGACTTAAAATAGATACTCCAAGTTCTTCAAAAAAAACTTTATACAGAACAAGCCGGGATAAATTCCGTATTTTATTATGCTTCCGTTTTTTATAGTTTGCACAAATATTGGAAGTCTAAAAAAACACGAGGTTTCTGCTAGTATTGAAGAGAAAATTATATACATAAATGTGTCTTCCCAAATATGTATATCTTTGCCATTTTGAAAAAAAACTTTTAATACGGATACTTTTATTATAAAACCTGTAATAACAAAAAGCATGTTGAAAAATAAAAGCTTTTGATATGACAAAATGGACTTTACGCTCATGCTGCAATATATTAGATATTTTTTTATAGCCATAGATAAATTCATTTAAATTAATAGAACGGCGTAATGTAATTTCAATGTTTGCTCCGTAAAATATTTAATTTTACGGATTTTTTATGCTGCTTTTAAATTTGTATCTTTTTTGCCGTATTTCCGTACATCTCGGTGCGAAGCTGTTTTACCTGTTCGTCTTGAATATAATCTTCGAAATTCATCATCCGGTCGATAACCCCTGAAGGCGTAATTTCTATAATTCTGTTTGCAATCGACGAGATAAATTCGTGGTCGTGTGAATTAAAAAGAATAACGCCGGGAAAACTCGTCAGAGCCTCGTTTAAACCGGTAATGGCTTCAAGGTCAAGATGATTTGTCGGCTCATCCAGAATTAAGACGTTGGCTCCCGACAGCATCATCTTACTGAGCATACAGCGCACCTTTTCACCGCCTGAAAGTACCTTAACCGGCTTTAACGACTCATCGCCTGAAAAAAGCATCCGTCCTAAAAAGCCGCGTACGTATGCATCGTCCTGATCGGGGGAGAACTGTTTGAGCCACTCGGTAATATTCAAATCGTTTTCAAAAAACTGTGAATTTTCTTTTGCAAGGTACGAAAAAGAAACCGTCTGCCCCCAGTACACATCCCCCGAATCGGGGCTTATTTTTCCCGCCAAGATGTCAAAAAGCGCCGACTTTGAATTATGTTCTTGTCCGACAAAGGCGATTTTGTCCGTGCGGTTTACGGTTAACGAAAAATCATTTAAAAGCTGTAAACCCTTTTCGGCTCCGGAATCCTTAGTCGTATAAAAAAGCTTTTCCGCCCTGACCACATTATTGCCTATTTCGCGGTTCGGCTTAAAATTGATATAGGGAAACTTGCGGGTCGTTACCTCGACTTCTTCTAAAGCGAGCTTATCATATATCTTTTTGCGGCTGGTAGCCTGACGGCTTTTGGCGGCATTCGAGGCAAAACGCAGGATAAACTCCCGTAAATCTTTCATTTTTTCCTCGCGTTTTTTTTGCTGATCCTTTGCCTGCCGCTGCATTATTTGGCTCATCTGATACCAAAAATCGTAATTGCCCGAATAGAGCCTGATCTTTCCGTAATCGATATCGCAAATATGGGTACAAACGGTATTCAAAAAATGGCGGTCGTGCGAAACGACGATGATGATATTCGGAAAATCGATTAAAAATTCTTCAAGCCATGTAATAGATTCAAGGTCAAGACCGTTTGTCGGTTCATCTAAAAGAAGAATATCCGGCGTTCCAAAAATAGCTTGTGCAAGCAAAACCCGAACCTTTTGCCCCTCATCGAGCTCGCTCATCATACGGTCGTGGTAACCTTCGTCAAGGCCGAGCCCCGAAAGCATCTGCTCGACCTGATTTTCGGCCTCCCAACCGTTTAAGTCGGCAAATTCGCCTTCCAGCTCGGATGCCCGTATGCCGTCTTCTTCCGAAAAATCTGCCTTTTCGTAAATGGCCTCCCGCTCCTTGATAATCTTATAAAGCTGCGGATAGCCCATAAAAACGGTATCTTTTACGCTGTAGGCGTCGAAGGCAAAGTGATCCTGACGCAGCACGGCCATACGTTCCCCCGGCGTAACGGCGAATTCCCCGCCGTCATGCTCCTGTTCGCCTGAAAGTATTTTTAAAAATGTGGACTTGCCGGCACCGTTTGCGCCTATTATGCCGTAGCAATTCCCCTTCGTAAATTTTAAATTGACATCTTTAAAAAGATATTTATCGCCGAATTTCAAACTTAAATCGCTAATCGTAATCATTATCTTCGATGATATAGCAAAAAGGATAAAATGTCAATGAACGGTATTGCATCACGTTAAATCTAACCGAAGAAAAAGCTGTTCATCACGTAAAAATCTATAGGTTATAAGCGGCACTTAAATAGCATACCGCTTATAACCGCTAGTTTCCTCTTGTAAACTCGCATATATGTGCGTTCACACGCACCAATACGGCATTGTAGGAAGTTGATACTTCCTACAATGCCGTATTTTAAGGAATATGCCATTTCTCATTTCATTCCTAAATGGCGCAATGCACCGGTGTTCGAGAATTGATATTCTCTCAACCAATGCATTTTAAGGAATGTATAAAAAATACTACGGTCAAGACGTACAACAACAAGTCATCCGGCTGTGGATTTTTTCGATGTATCTGTGTGCAAAACGTCTCGTACCGTTTATCCGAAGCTCACCGTTTGAAGGAGATACTGCCCGTACGGTCATGGCTATCTTCCCCTGTATATCATTTAGGGTCTTTTTTTCTCTACTTTTGTAATACCGGTTCAGTTAAAATTCGGTCAAAACCGAATGCGGAATATTGCAGTGTATACACAAATATGATAAGATAGGCATAGCTGAAAAAAGTCAAGGTTTTAATCTCTTGTTTTTTAGGCTAAGCTTTTATGCGCTTTTTCACTTCTTTGCTTTATCGAAAAAACGCTGTAATCTATCAAGGTTTAAAAATTCGCACACGGCGGACAAGCCTTTCCTTAAATAAGAAAGGCCGTACAGCCGATCGTTTTGCAAACCGGCGGATTATAAAAATGTGTTTTAAGGAGTTAATTTTATGGATTCAGTGATTAAACTGGTAAGCGCTTTTGCCGATTGGCTTTGGGGTCCGCCTCTTTTGATTATCCTCGTAGGCGGCGGATTGGTTATTACGTTCAGGCTCAAACTTTTTCAGTTTAAGTATGCCGGTTTTATTGCAAAGCAGACGTTCGGAAAGATGTTCGGTAAGGGCGAAGGCGAAGGGACGGTTTCTCCTTTTCAGGCGGCAACCGCAGCCCTCGCTTCGTCGATAGGAGCTGCAAATATTGTCGTGGTACCGACCATCATTTTTGCCGCAGGCCCCGGTGCCGTTTTTTGGATGTGGATAACCGCTCTTTTGGGGCAGGGCACGAAGTTTGCCGAAATTGTATTGGGCATTAAGTACCGGGAACAAAATGCGGCCGGTGAATATGTCGGCGGGCCCGCTTATTATCTTAAAAAAGGTATCGGCGGAATGATGGGCAAGATTTTGGGCTTTTGTGTTTCTTTTTTCTTTATGCTCGAAATCTTACCGTCGATTACCCTGCAAACCCTGTCGGCTGTCGGCCCGATCGAAAAGCTCGGTGAGGCCCTGTTTAAGGCGGATGCGGCCCTTATGCGGTACATCGCAATCGGGCTTATTTTCGTTTTGGTTGCCCTAGTCGTGTACGGCGGCATAAAGCGTATCAGCAAGGTTACCGAGTACCTCGTTCCGTTTATGGCGCTTTTATATTCGGTTTTTGCGATTCTCATCATTTTGATGAATATTAAAAATGTTCCTGCTGCGTTTAAGATGATTTTTCTGGGAGCCTTTAACCCGACAGCCGTTGCAGGCGGCGCGTTCGGCGGCGGTATTTTGCTTGCAATCCAAAAGGGAGTTGCCCGCGGTGTGTATTCGAACGAGGCGGGTATGGGTTCCGCTCCCTACGCCCATTCTACGGCCATTACGGACCATCCGGCACGGCAGGGGATGTGGGGCATTTTTGAGGTAACGGTGGACACTCTTATCGTCTGTACCATGTCGGCTCTGGTTGTTTTGACGACGGGAATTTACCGTCAAAAGGAATTTGCGAGTATTGCCGTAGAAAGGGCTTTTAACCAGTCGTTCGGCTCGATCGGCTCTGCAGTTATTTCCGTTTCACTTTTCCTCTTCGTTCTTTCGACAATACTGGTCATCGTTTTTTACTGCGAAAAATGCGCCGAATATTGTTTCGGTTCGGCCGTAGGAAAAATTGTCCGTATCCTCGCAACGCTGATGGTCGTTGCCGCACTCTTCGTCAAATTCGAACATGCGGGTTTTGTGCTGGACATAACGCTTGCACTGGTTGTAATACCGAATATGATCGGCGTCGTCTGGCTAAGTAAAGAGGTAAAGGAATTAACCAAAGACTTTTTCGAAAACAAAAAATATAATCCCAAAGCAAAATGAAGTGAAGCTGGGGAAAAAAATTGATAAGGAAAAATAAGTTTTATGAAAAAAGATTATAAGGTTTTGGGAATGCCTATCCCATTGTTTATTGTTGCTGCGGCAGTCGTAACGGCCGCAGCCGTATGGAACAAGCTGCCTGCAGGAATGATCGGTGCCCTTTTGCTGATGATGGTTATGGGCGAGGTGTTGAACATTGCAGGAGACAATATGCCGGTGGTCAAGACCTTTTTGGGCGGCGGCCCCATTGTCATCATATTCGTATCGTCGGCTCTGGCTTATTACAAGATATTGCCCGAAGACAGCATAAAAACAGTAACGACCTTTATGAAAGGCGGCGGGTTTCTCGACTTTTATATCGCGGCCTTGATTACCGGGTCCATCTTAGGTATGGACAGAAAGTTGTTGATAAAGGCTTCCATCAGATATTTTCCCTGTATCATAGGCTCGGTTGCAGCCGCCCTGTTGTGTGCGGCAGGAACCGCCTTTTTGTTCGGTATGACGCCGACCGAGGCTATCGCATATATCGGTATTCCCATTATGGGCGGCGGTATGGGAGCTGGAGCCGTTCCCATCGCGCAAATATTCGCAAATCCCCTGCTCACGACAGCCGACCAAATTCTTTCCAAGCTGGTTCCTGCCGTCGCCTTGGGTAACGCAATGGCCATCGTTTCAGGCGGCTTATTAAACAAGGTTGGCAAGGTAAAGCCGTTGTGGACGGGTAACGGAAAATTGATGCCTATCGATTCTTTTGCACATGAAGAGCAAAAGGAAACAAACGAAGCCTATCCGGTCAAACTGTTCGGAACCGCAATCGTAACGGCAACGGGCTTTTTTGCGCTGGGAAAAATTATAAACGGCCTTGTCAAATTGCTTGGTACGGATATTCATACCTATGCATGGATGATTATAGCCGCGGCCGTCGTAAAGGCCTTAAACCTCTTGCCTAAGGATATCGAAAAGGCCTGTTCCGAATGGTACAAGTTCGTTGCAGCCAATTTTACGTCGGCGCTTTTGGTCGGTATCGGAATTGCTTACACGGACTTCGGGCAGATCTTAAGTTCGATAAGCCTTGCGTATGTGGTGCTGGTCGCCATGGTTGTGTTCGGAGCGATTGTGGGGGCCGGCCTTGTGGGAAAACTCGTCGGGTTTTATCCGATTGAAGCTGCGATTACGGCAGGCCTTTGTATGGCGAATATGGGCGGCACGGGCGATGTTGCCGTTCTTATGTCGGCAAAGCGTATGGAATTAATGCCGTTTGCCCAAATATCCTCGCGGCTCGGCGGAGCTTTTATCATACTGCTTGCGTCCTTTTTGATACCGCTGTTCTTCGGAGGCTAGGCTTTGAAGAAGGATTCGGCGTTCTAAAAAGAAGCGGGATCGGGACGGCAGGCGCTTTCAGGCACCGGCCGGAGTGCAGGCTCCGCCGAGACGGGATCGTAGTGCAAAAAGCCGGCGCCTTTCGCCCCGCAACACAAAAAGCCTTCAAGGCGCTACCGCCTTGAAGGCTTTTTGTGTTTAACCTAGCCGTAATCCGGTTTACGGCTAGGTTAAGACCGGATCGGCCTATCTTTTTTAATCAACACCGGTGCAAAGAGCGGGGTATTAAACCCTCCGCACGAATAAGGCGGAAAAAGAGTCGGTTTTAGTACCCGTCTGTTACGGTGCAGAACGCCGGGGTATTAAGCCTTTGTACGAATTAAATCGGCTAAGTTTTTTGCCGTAAAGCCGAGGTATTCGGCGACCTTGCCGGCAGGGGCCGAGGTTCCGAAGCGTTCTATCGAAAAGTTATCGCTCGTGCACCTTGTCCAGCCTTCCCAGCCTTGCCGTATGCCCGCTTCTGCAGTAATAATCCGTACATCGCCTTTGCTTCCGCCCAAAATATTTCGCTTAAATTCTTCCGGAGCGTTTTCGAACCGTTCCTTGCACAAAACCGAAACAACCCGCACCTTTTCGGAAGGCAGCATTTCCGCAGCCTGTACGGCCATCGAAACCTCAGAGCCTGTGGCTAAAATAACCGTATCGGGTTTTCCCTCCGTGTCTTTTACGACATAGGCGCCGTTTTCCGTGTGCGCCCGCCAGTTTTTATCCGCCTTTTCCAAAATAGGCAGGCTCTGACGGCTTAAAATAAGGCATGCAGGTCCGTCCCGATACAACAGAGCCTGCCGCCAGGCTTCCCCCGTTTCTTCAGCATCGGCGGGCCGCAAAACCAGCACATTAGGAATTGCCCTAAGCGAGGCTAAAAGCTCTACGGGCTGATGCGTGGGCCCGTCTTCCCCGACAAATATTGAATCGTGCGTAAAAACGAATATCGAAGGCAGGCGCATCAGCGCAGCAAGCCGTAATGCGGGACGCAGATAATCGGCAAACACCAAAAAGGTCGCACAAAAGGCCCTAAAGCCGCCGTGTACCTGAATGCCGTTTGCAACCGTGCCCATCGCAAATTCCCGTATGCCGTAATACAGATAGCGGCCGTCAGGTGTTTCAGGCGAAAAGGCCGTAACCCCGTCAAGCCCGACTGCATTGGGTCCTTCAAGGTCTGCAGAACCGCCGACCAGATTGGGAAGCTGCTTTGCAAATTCGTTCAAGACCTTTTTGGAGGCTGCCCGGGTTGCAAGCGATTCATCTTTTTTACATTCGGAAAGCTGCACGCCCCTTACTGCAGCCGCCTGTTTGTCCGTAGAAAAACGGAAATCCCACTCCTTGCGTTTTTCGGGATTCGCCAGACTCCAGTTATCAAAGGTTTTGTTCCATTCTTCTTCCGTTTTCGCCAATTCTTCATTCCGCTGTTTAAAAAAGGCGTAGGCTTCGTCGGCGACGTAAAACGATTTTGAAGAATCGAGCCCCAGATTCTTTTTGGCTTCGATAAGCCCGTCCTTTCCCAAGGGGGCTCCGTGTGCCTTGTTTTTGCCCGCAACAGAAGGGGCGCCCTGTCCTATCACCGACTTTAAAACAATGAGCGAGGGGCGTCCGTCCTTTTTGGCCTCTGCCGTAAGCCGTTCAATATCGTCGAATGAATACATAGAACCGTGCAAGACCTGCCAGCCGTAAGCCTTGTACCGTGCGGCAATATCTTCGGTAAAGGTAATATCGGTCGAACCGTCTATCGTAATCTTGTTCTCGTCATAATACACGATGAGTTTTCCGAGCTTTAGGTGCCCGGCAAGGCTTGAGGCTTCCGAAGAAACGCCTTCCATCAAACAACCTTCACCGACCAGTGCATAGGTGTAATGGTCGACAATCCGGTGTTCGGCCGTATTAAAGCGGGCGGCCAGCATCTGCTCAGCGATCGCCATACCGACGGCAGTGGAAATGCCCTGACCCAAGGGGCCTGTCGTCGTTTCGATGCCGGGCGTTTCGCCGTATTCGGGATGACCGGGGCACTTCGAGCCGAGCTGCCTAAAATTTTTAATATCGTCAAGCGAAACGCCGTAACCTGCAATATGCAAAATCGAATACAGCAGCATCGAACCGTGTCCCGCCGACAGTACAAAGCGGTCCCTATCCTGCCACTGCGGGTTTTTCGGGTTATGCTTTAAGATTTTTCCGTACAGACAGGCTCCCAATTCGGCGGCGCCCAAGGGCAGACCGGGGTGTCCCGATGCAGCCTTTTCTATGGCATCCATCGAAAGGCTTCTAATCGAAAGCGCAACAGCTTCAAGATTATTTTTCATAATAATTCCTCCATAGTATTCCGGGTACCGTTTCCAAACATTTTACCGGTACCCCTTGTTCTTTTCCATTGCGGAAAGGGTATTGATTATATCGACCTTTACGTCCGTATACACGTACGAAAGGTTTTCCAGCGAAACGAACATAACGTTTATGTATCCGTATTCGTCCTCCGGTATCGAAAACAAAAATTCAAAACATTGCAGCAATTTACTTACGATCTGATTCATCACCAGCGAGGTCTGGTTCTTAAAGTCGGCGGGGACGGCGTTGAGGCTCCGCAGCTTATTGACGAATTCGAGCAGTTGGCGGTAAAAGTACACGAGGGAAGTTCTGATTTCATACAGGGCTGTATCGGTAAAGGGGTTAAATGTATCGGCATAATATTCATACACCCCGCGAACAATATGTTTGCACCGGACCAAAAGCGCTTCCCTGTTTTGGATACGCTTGGGCACCAGCAGGCCGGCACACTCGCCGATAAAGGTTTCCTTTACCGAATCGTCAAAACGGGCTGCATAATGATCCGACAAAAAGGACAGCACCAAACCGGTCAAAGCGTTTTCCGTAACAGGCATATTTATGCTTTTAAAAAAGACCTCGTCCCCGCTGCAATTTTTATACGGATAGTCGAACCAGTCGGCTAAAATGGGAAGCGGCGCCCCGAGTACGCAAAATTTTTCTTCTATCCCATAAGGCATAATCCCGAAAATATTTCTTCTTTCAAAAAAAAGTTCCATAGGGGCAGCTTTCGGACCGAAAATAAAGTCGCCGAAGATAAAATAGGCAAAGGCGATTATTTCCTGCGTGGAAGACTTTGTGTGTAAAACGCTCATCGAATTTTTAACGGCGTTTTCAAAAACGTCGAGCCACAGCTCAATATCATTTTCGGTTAGTTCAGGATACAGACCGTCTACAATTTCGAAATGCCCCTTATCCCAATCCCGTATCTTTACAAAAAGCCGCAGCGGAAACACAAAACCGCACTCGTCATACACGGCGGAAAAATCCCATGCGTTTACCATAAACGTGCAATCCGGGTCAAGGCCTTCGTCAAACTCCGACAAAATAGCCTTATTTTCCTCATCCGTCTCGCATAACACATGCGAAACATCATCTTCGGTAGATAAAAAGTAAAAATTCGCAATCCGCTCAAACGGCAAAAACACCGGTTTTCGGGGCAGTTCCTTATTTTTATAGAAAATGACCGCCTCGTGCTCATAGCCGTCGGGCTTTAAAAAGGGCAAAAACCGTGAACCGGCGATAAAAATGTTTTGTTCCCGCTCCAAATCAGAAACCTGCACGGGAAAAACTTTGCCCGAAAAAAAGCACTCCCGTCCTATCCACGTCTCCGTTCCCTCATCGTCCATGGGTATGACATACGCAAGCCCGAAGCCTATTAGAATATTCTCAAGGCGCATACGGAGGCGTTCACTGTCCTCCAAAGAGATAAAATCCGCTAAATCATCCATCGAAAACCAAGAAGGCCGCTGCCGCAAAAAGGCTTTAATCTCGGATAAAAGGAATTGAGTCGTAATAATCATCCGTAGGCAAGGTTATACCATATTGCGCCGATTGTTTCAAGCAAAACGGAAGAGTGAACGTGCCCCTGCACGGGAACCCGAGCGCGGCTGCCGGCGAATTCAGTAAAATGAGGAAAGAGCGGTTTATTCGTGCGGATTGTTTAATACCTGCCGTTTCTCGGCTACGCTCGCGTCGGGGTATGTTGATCTTTTTGCCTAAAAGGCTTTATAACGGACAGCGGTGATAGCGGCTTTTGATGAGGCCGTACCGTTTTATATAGGACGGCCTTTGTTTTCAGGTTTTGAATTCTCCGACCTCGCAGGCGAGCCCTTCAATGCTCAGCTTGTTTTCCCGTACGATTCCGTTTACTTCCTGTACCGCATTGTCGATTTCCAGAGCGCCTGCGGCCATTTCGTTCATACTTGCGGTAATAACATGGGTAAGGCCGTCCAGTTTGCGCATTTCTTCGGCAGCCTGCTCGCCGCCTTTTAGCATTTTTGCCGAACCGTTTTTAACCTCTTCGGTAACCGTATTGATGTTTTTAACGGCCTTTAAAATTTCACGGTTTGCGTTTTCTTGTTCCCGCATCGAGGCGAGAATTTCCGTTTCCTGCTCCGAAAGGTTTGTTACCAGCTCGTACACCGTGTCGAAGGTTTTTTCGGCGCCGTTTCCTGCGGCCGTTATCTTTTCGATAATCAGAAGCGATTCTTTTATAACCTCGCCGATCTGTTTTCCCTGTACGTTCGACTCCTCGGCGAGTTTTCGGATCTCGTCGGCAACGACGGCAAAGCCCTTTCCCGCCTCTCCTGCATGGGCGGCTTCGATGGCGGCGTTCATTGCCAACAGGTTTGTCTGCGACGCGATGTTTTGAATAACCTGACTTGCCTCAAACAAGGCACCCGAACGTTCGGCTATCTGCGCAATAATTTCGTTTGCCGTATGCATGCCCTTTTTTCCGTTTACGGTTTGCTCGTGGGCATCTTTCATAATAAGGCTGTTTTTTTCGAGCTTTTGCGTTACGGCGCTTATATGGGCCGCCGTTTGTTCGATGGAAGCGGAGGAGCGGACAACGCTTTCGGCCTGTGTTTCGATACTATCGTTTAGCTGCCGTATTGTACGGACGATTTCTTCGATGGCGGAGGACGTTTCGGTAACGCTTGCCGCCTGCCTTAGAGCCTGCTGTTTTACGCTTTCAATGTTCGCACTTATTTGATGCACGGCGCTTGCCGTTTCGTTCATATTATCCGCAAGCTCATCGCCAAGAACGGTCAGCTTACCCGATTCGGCGGCAATCTTGTGTAAAAGTCCTGCAGTAACGTACTGAAATTCGTTCAAGGCCTTCATCAAAAAGCCGAATTCGTCGCGGCTTATGACGGGGATTCTTTTTTGTGTATAATCCTTTTTTGTCATCTCTACGGTAAAATCCAAAACGGTCTGTAGACGGGAAGCCGAACCGTTTGCCTGCAAATACAGGTCGAAAAGCCCCATTACGATACCGATCAGGCACAAAGGCAGCGTTTTGGTCCGTATTGCTTCCTGTACGGAGTCTTGTAGGCCGAGGACGGTGAGGGGCGCCAGTGCGATAAGAATGGTTCCTGTAAAGCTGAAAAAAGCGGTCAGGACGGAACGTACTTTCAGCGGCATCCCCTTAAAATCGGTATGAAGGGGGATGACATGCAGCCATTTTTCAAAATTCTGTATAAAAAACACGTAGAAGAAAAGGGCAAATAAAAAACAATTGCCGACGGCAAACATCAAAAGGGCGTTAAACATATTGGTTCCCATGTTTTCACGGCTTCCTGCAAAAACGATTATGACGGGAAAGATGAGGGAAGAAAGAACCGGAATGATGATAAGTAGGGTTTCATACGACTTAGCGGATTTTAAGGCTCGCCTATATGCTGCATTACTGTGCCGGTACACCGCTAAAATACCCATAATACGCTTGTACAAAAAGAAAAACATGATACCGGTGCCTGCGAGCAGGAGAACCTGAGCGGGACTTACAAATAGCTTTTTCCATATATCAGGCGGGACAATACCGAAGATACGGGATCCGAATGCAAACGCAACCTGCCAAGAGGTAATGCTTAAAAGGGACAGAAAAAAGATTCGCGCGGGTGGAGAAGGCAGGTGTTCACCCTCATTCGTTATTTCCGCATCGGCGGCCCCCGTCTGCGCATTTTCAGGATGTGCAGATTGTACTGTTTTTTCCATTTTATCGACTCCTTGTTGCGATAAAAAATTATCTTCTATAAAATACAGAAAAAGCGAGAGGACTTCACTGTATGATGAAGATGTCCGATTATAAACGGCGGGAGTGAATAAGTCAAGGGATCGCATTGCATCACGTTAAATCTAACCGAAAAAGAAGCTGTGCATTACGTAAAAATCTAACTGTAGTTATCTATGGCACAGCCTTGGTCATAGGAAGTGCTATGGTTAGATTTTTACATGAGTAATACAAATCATTTCAGTCAGATTTTTATGTGAGTAAATATGTGAACGGTTTTTGTCCGAGGTATTCCCCTCTTGCATAAATAGAACCTCTTAGATACCTTCGTTGTTGAACAAGTTTAATAAATATGCAAAAAATACGGTTTTTATGCCTGTTTTCGCTATTGACCGTATTGATTATTTTTTGATTTTGAGTATTATAAAAGATGATTTTTTACGGTAAAAAAATAATTATATCTGGGAGGCGGTGTTACCGATATAACGGTGCGTCCCTAAATGTCGGTTTATGTATACCGATATGACGGTAAGAAGCAGATGTTTTTTGCTTTTTTCGGCAGAAAATAGCCGTTTTTTCGTACACCGTCATCTATTCGGATAGATGTGTTTTTATAATGCTTGTGTATTATGCGGTTTACACGGTTTATCCGAAGTTGGCATACTTTTTGCTTATATTACCATTAGGAGGTGTATAATAGATGGAATTTTCTAAAGCTTATGTTGTCAGTGCAAAACGCACTGCGATCGGAAAATTTCTCGGCGGACTTTCCGGGGTTAAACCTAAGGAAATGGGCGCTGAAGTAGTAAAGGCGATTCTGAAAGAAAGCGGATTAAAGCCCGCCGACGTTTGCGAGTTGATTTGCGGAAACGTACTCGGTGCCGGGCTCGGACAAAACATTGCCCGTACAATCGCTTTGGAAGCCGGTATTCCCGAAACGGTTTGCTCCCATTCCGTCAATATGGTTTGCGGCTCCGGTTTGCGTACCGTTATGGAAGCGGTTATGTCTATCCGCGCAGGTTTTAACGGTGTTGTTCTTGCAGGCGGTGTGGAATCTATGTCGCAGGCTCCGTATCTTGTTCCGTCCAATACCAGAAGCGGTAACAAGATGGGTAACTGGCAGGCTGTCGATCATATGATTTATGACGCCTTAACCGATGCCCGCGCCAATATCCACATGGGTATTACTGCCGAAAACATTGCGGAACGGTTTAAGATTACGCGTGAACAGCAGGACGAATTTGCCTACGCTTCTCAGAAAAAAGCCATTGCGGCTATCGATGCGGGCAAATTCAAAGATGAAATCGTCCCCATCACTATCCGCGGCAAAAAAGGCGATATCGTGTTTGATGTTGATGAATATCCGAACCGAACCACTACGCCCGAATTGCTGGCAAAACTGAAACCCGCGTTTAAAAACGACGGTACGGTTACCGCAGGTAACGCTTCGGGTATAAACGACGGTGCTTCGTTCGTGCTTGTTGCAAGCGAAGAAGCCGTAAAAAAATATAACCTGAAACCCCTCTGTGAAATAATCGGTATCGGCCAAGGCGGTGTTGATCCTCTCGTTATGGGGTTGGGTCCCGTTCCTGCCGTCCGAAATGCATTAAAATCCGCAAACATCAAACTTTCGGATATCGATTTAATCGAATTGAACGAAGCCTTTGCGGCTCAGTCGCTGGGTGTTGTTCACGAGCTTATAGAAGAACACAAGGTTGAACGAAGCTGGCTGATGGAAAGAACGAACGTCAACGGCGGTGCAATCGCCTTGGGTCACCCCGTCGGAGCTTCGGGAAACCGAATTCTTGTAACGCTTATTCACGAAATGATTAAGTCGAACAAGAAAACCGGGCTTGCTTCGCTGTGTATCGGCGGCGGACAGGGTACGGCCGTTATCGTAAAAAGATAACACGACATTGTGTATCGGGCGGACTTACCGTCCGATACCGGTCAATAACTTTCCGGTGTCCGTGCCGCTTTTAAAGCCGGATGCCGGAACTCCGGTACCGATTGAAAAACTTTTGTTTGACGGATCAAAGATAATGTGGTATACTTTAAGTGCTTGCAGCAGCGTTCCCGTTACGGCGTATCTTTTTTATGCAGAAAAGGGCGGTGTTTGTACGGCTTAAATATATAAAGAATACTTGATAGGAGGCAAATCATGTTATTCAAAACAACTGAAGCACATGAGGCTCTGCGCAAACAGGTTCGCGAATGGGCTGAAAAAGAAGTAAAACCGATAGTCATTGAAAAAGACCGCGGTCCGATTGAAAATGCGTGGATGGAAGCGCAGGTGAAGCAGATGGGTGCTAACGGCTGGCTGGGGATTCCCTATGCAAAAGAATACGGCGGTGCAGGCCTTGATGTTATAAGCTATGCTATTGCGGTAGAAGAACTATCCCGTGTAGACGGCGGTATCGGTGTTATCTGTTCTGCTCATACTTCTTTGGGTGCATATCCGATTGCAGAATTCGGTACGGAAGCACAAAAGCAAAAATATTTGGTCCCGCTTGCAAAAGGCGAAAAAATCGGTGCGTTCGGTCTGACCGAACCGAATGCCGGAAGCGATGCCGGCGGTACGGAAACCGAATACATTGATGACGGTACGAATTACATCTTAAACGGTTCAAAAATCTTTATTACCAATGCGCCCAAAGCCGATATCTATGTCGTTTTTGCGGTCAACCCCGACGTTCCCGGCACAAAGGGAATTAGCGCCTTTATCGTCGAAAAAGGCGATGCCGGTTTCGATTTCGGCGAACATTACGATAAACTCGGTATCAGGACTTCCGCGACGGCGGAGCTTGTTTTTAACGAAGTACAGCTTCCGAAAGACCGCCTTTTGGGCAAAGAGGGCGACGGCTTTAAAATTGCGATGAAAACGCTTGACGGCGGACGCATCGGCATTGCGGCTCAGGCACTCGGTATTGCTCAGGGTGCATACGAGGAAGCGGTCAAATATGCGCGTGCGCGCGAACAGTTCGGAAAACCGATCGGGGCACAGCAAGATGTGGCGTTTAAACTTGCCGATATGCTGACCAAGATCGAGGCTGCCCGTCTTTTAATTTACAAGGCGGCGGATAAGAAAGAAAATCACGAAGATTACGGTTTGGATTCCGCAATGGCGAAGATGTATGCATCGGATATTGCACTTGAGGTTGTAAACGATGCACTGCAGATTCACGGCGGCTCCGGATTTATCAAAGGAATTCCTATCGAAAAAATGTACCGCGATGCAAAAATCACGACCATTTACGAAGGTACGAACGAGATCCAACGGCTTGTTATTGCCTCCAAGATATTGGGCAAATTAGGCAAGGCAAACCGATAGCAGGCTTTTTTCAAGGCCTGTAACGGGAAACCGGAACAAACCATAAAAAATACTGAAAGCGTATACAAGACTATATGCTTTCAGTTATACTGAATATATAACGAATGATGATAAAAATGATCAAAATGATTATGTTTAAGGAGATTAAATGGCTGTAGCTCGATTAAAAGGCGATCCGAGAATCGGCATAACCGGTATGCGAAAACGTATTTTTACCGACGGCGATTCTATGAAAGATAAGGTTCATAAAATGATTGAACAGTTGGTTGAAGTCGAACGCTTCAAATTTTATAAAAACGTAGATAGTAATTCGCTTATGGCCCTGTCGCCGATCGGTGTGTCGGGAGGACGCGGTGTAAAGGATAAAGATACCTGGCATTTAATTGAAGACTTGGCGAAGGCTGCGGGCGGAGCCGTCGGAGCTTCCCGTCCTGCCGCAGAAACGCTAAAATACGTGTCCGTGCAGCGGTATGTCGGTATGTCCGGTCAAAAATTTAAGGGCAATTTGTACTTTGCCATCGGTATTTCAGGCGCCACTCAGCATTTAAAGGGAATTAAAGATGCGTCCCGCATTATTGCCATCAATAAAAACAAAAAGGCTCCCATTTTTGCTCACTGCGATTACGGTATCGTCGGTGATTTGGAAGAAGTCGTGCCGATTTTGATCGAGGAATTAAATGCGCTTTCGAAAGAAGAATTGACGCTGCCGTATCCCAAGATCAAAAAAGCTCCTATTCCCCGTCCGTCTCCCATCGGCCCCCGATATGTCTGTTTGGGCTGCGGTTATAAGTATGTGCCTGAAGAAGGCAACAAGGATGCGGATATTCCGCCGGAAACATTGTTCGAGCACCTCGATGCCGAATTTACCTGTCCGGATTGCGGCGAATCAAAAGACCGCTTTATCAAATTATCGTTCCGCAACAACTAGGGCCGTGTTAACCGGTTTGTTATTTTAAGGAGTTTGTTATGTACAGTGTACGTGAAATTACAAAAGATGTGTGGTGGGTCGGAGGTCATGATCATCGATTAACCTTATTTGAAAATATGCATCCGATTCCGAAAGGGGTAAGCTATAACGCTTATCTTTTGTTTGACAAGAAAAGTACGATTTTGTTCGATACGGCGGAATGGTCGTCGTGTCCGCAATTGATGGAAAATATTACCTATTTGCTGAAAAAATACGGCCGTGAAAAGGTTGATTACCTTGTGGTAAACCACATGGAATGTGATCATTCGTCTTCGGTAACGACCGTTTTGGATAAATGGGCTCCGACGATTATTTCGACGGAAAAAAGCTTTATGCTGATGCGCCAGTTTGCCTATGATCCCGACGATTATAATACCGAAACGGTAAAAGAAGGCGATACTAGAACCTTCGAAGATCATACGCTGGCCTTTGTTGAAGCACCGATGGTGCACTGGCCTGAGGTTATGGTTACGCTTGACGTTACCAACGGCGTGCTGTTTTCGGCGGACGCGTTCGGTTCGTTTATTGCACTTGACGGAAAGCTGTTTGCCAAAGAAGTAAACTATCCGCGAGACTGGATGGACGAGGCTCGGCGCTATTTAACGAATATCGTCGGTAAATACGGCCCTGAGGTTATGCATCTGGTCGGAAAGGTGTTGAAGCTCGACTTGCTGCCGAAGATCAAATATATTTGCGCCTTGCACGGCTTGGTCTGGGAAGCGGATAATTTTCCGTATATTCTCGACAAATACCTGCACTGGGCAACGTATACACCGGAAGAAAAGGGTGTTTTACTTGTGTATGGTTCTATATACGGCAATACCGAATCGGCAGCTTTTGCTCTTGCTTCTAAAATTGTCGAAAAAGGCGTAACGAATATTCAAGTGTACGATGCGTCAAGCACACACGTGTCGTATCTTATTTCGGAAGCCTTTAAATTCAGTCATATCGTTATCTGTTCGCCGACATACAATCTCAATATTTTCCCGCCTGTTCACGACTTTTTGGAACACATGCGGATTTTGAATTTGCAGAACAGAAAGATTGCGATTGTCGAAAACGGTTCGTGGGCTGTTAAATCAGGCGATTTGATTCAAAATTTTATCGAAAAGAATATGGACGATATGGAAATTCTGAACGAACGCATTACCATCGCCTCTTCGATGAGTCCCGACAAGGATTACGAACTTGATTCTATGGCGCAGGCTATCGCCGATTCTGTCAATGCAGCAGATATTTCGTTGCCTGAAGGCGTGCCGCAGCTTGATGTTTCGGGTATCCGTTTCCCCGGAGAGCGGTAGTAAGCGGACTTATCGGCAGATACGGTACGGTTAAAAAAAACGGGCGGGCTTTGTCCGCCAGTCCGTACCGTATTATGCGATGTTTGTACGATAAAAAAATATTGATAAAAAGAGCGTTTTATATGAACGGTCTAATCCTGCGATGCTTCGGAAACGGATGGATTGGGTTTGATCCTAAGAGCCGGTTTACTGAGGGATATTAAGGATAACAGGGGTATCTATTTTACATAGTATTATGTAATTTAGTATATATTAAGGGTTCGATACGGGGCACCTTGAGTGCGGTTTGCATAACGGTGCACTGTGTCGGTATTTATCTAAATCATAATTAAGGAGAGTACAGATTATGAAAAAGATCGGTGTAGTTGGCGCAGGAACGATGGGACAGGGTATTGCAAATGCCTTTGCTTCGAATGGTTATCAGGTAACGGTCTGCGATATCAAGATCGAATGGGCCCAGAAGGGTGTCGATAAGGTGTGCGCAGGGCTTGATAAGCTCGTAGGCAAGGGAAAAATGGAAGCTGGAGCTGCGGATAAGGTAAAGGCTAATTTGAAAACCGGTACCTACAGCGATTTGGCCGATAGCGATCTGATCGTTGAAGCCATTTTGGAAACCAGCGATGCCAAGAAAAAACTGTTTACCGAATTGGACGGTATTTGTAAAGCGGAAACTATTTTTGCAACCAATACGTCTTCGCTGTCCATTACCGAAATTTCGAACGGTATTAAGCATAACGTTATCGGTATGCACTTTTTTAACCCTGCAGACAGGATGAAACTGGTCGAAGTTATTTCCGGTATCAGCACGCCTGCAAGCGTCAAAGACAAGATCATCGAAGTTGCAAAGAGCCTTGGTAAATCACCTGTTGAAGTACAAGAAGGACCCGGTTTTGTTGTAAACAGAATTCTTATTCCGATGATCAACGAAGCTGCCTTTATCCTGCAAGAAGGACTTGCTTCCGCTGCGGATATCGATACGGCAATGCAGCTCGGCGCAAATCACCCGATGGGACCGTTGGCACTCGGCGATTTGATCGGTTTGGACGTTGTTTTGGCGATTATGGACGTATTGCACCGCGAAACGGGCGACAGCAAATACCGATGCTGTGCACTTATTCGAAAAATGGTACGCGGCGGATTACTCGGCAGAAAATCCGGTAAGGGCTTTTTCGACTATAATGCATAAACGCAAAAAAACATATAAGGAATAAAAAATGAGCACAGTATTAAACGAAATAAAAGACCATGTTGCAGTTATAACGCTGAATAGACCTGAGGCCTTAAATGCGTTAAGCACGGCCGTTTTAACCGATCTTAATAAGACGCTTGATGAAATTGAAAAAGCAAAGGACGTTTATGCGGTTATTATTACGGGTGCCGGTGATAAGAGTTTTGTAGCCGGAGCCGATATTGCCGAAATGAAGGATAAGGATAAGAAGCAAGCGGCCGAATACGGTGCCTTTGGAAATAAGGTATTTTCGCGTATCGAAAACTTCCGCTGTCCGGTTATTGCCGCCATAAACGGCTTTGCCTTAGGCGGCGGCTGTGAGCTTGCAATGTCCTGCGATATCC
>CAUTPO010000026.1:0-19411 GCA_963540475.1 uncultured Treponema sp.
ATATTCGTAATATTTTACGAAATAATTATCTTAAAATACTTATAAAATGTCAAGTACTTAATATAACTTCTCCTTCTTTATTCATCTGCGACATTTTTTCATCTCCAAAATGCGACTCTAATAGAGCCATAGGCATCCATATAACATTCGGTTAACCTACGTTTGTGGCTTGACCTCGTTGTCAACATTAAAGCGGGTGTTAGTCTATTTTCTTAATCTTCCAATATTTTCTCTTATTTCCATCTGTCGGCTCTTCAAATACTGACCAAGAAAATCCTTTTGATATTAGGTATTTATGAATATCTTCATCATTATT
This sequence comes from uncultured Treponema sp., assembly GCA_963540475.1. Lineage (GTDB taxonomy): Bacteria > Spirochaetota > Spirochaetia > Treponematales > Treponemataceae > Treponema_B. The sequence goes on from CAUTPO010000026.1 coordinate 317, forward strand.
ACCGGGACAAAGTATAATCATTCCATTTTTCTTGGTTACTCTCATCAATTCGTTATACTCATCTTCTAAGTTATCTCCATATACATGACCTGCCATTGTTATATCTGAAAATGAATCATGAAATGGAATATCAGTTATTAATCCATCAACTACGAATATCTGATTTTTGTTTAGTCTTTTGCTTTTTTCTTTTAAATAAGATCTTAGAGTGCCAACTGGTTCAAAACAGTATATTTTGTTTTTATTATTTGCCACTAAAAATGCAAGCTTACCTGTTCCCGAACCAATATCAAAAATTATTTTATCATTATAGTCATTTAGTTCTAATAGCCCTTTTGCATCCCATTCAAGAAACTTCATATTTTCATAAATACTTGGGTCAATAATATACACCGTCCAATCTTCCACATTTTTCATTATTTTATATTCAGTTTCATGTATTTTTTGTAAATCAGTAATATCAAGCTCAGGTAACGTTTTTATTTTATTTTTTATCTCAGGGCATTTTTTTTCAAAAAACCATTTTATTTTTGGATTTACCTTCAATACTATACTTAAATCTTCAGAATCTGCAAAATCGAAGAGCCATTTTATTTGTATTTTCTCTAACATAAACATGTAATCAAAAGTTGTATTATTTAAATCAATCCAATTTAATGCCATAGCTTCTCCAAGTTAATTATATTTACGCACACGAAGTGTATCCGTCTAACGGGGCGGCGGATAAGCTGCAAGAAGCTTTTAAAGCCTTTAGGCTTTTGAGCTTCGCCGTCAGCTTAATTCGCATGTTGGACGGCGCTATGCGCCGGACAGCAGGCGGATGTTCAGCCGCCCGTTGAACGGACGCTTAGCGTCCGTTCAACATCCGCTTAACCTGCATTTGCGGCTCGTCCGCAATGTCAGGTTAAGCGGGTGTTAGATTTTATTTTAAAATATTTTCTATCACCTTTTACCTTCATAACAGATAAATATCAAATATTATCAATATATACAACGAAAAGATGTATGAAACATGTCTTGTTTTTTCACCATATTATTGTGGCAAATATTAAAATTCTAATTGTTATTAAACATTATCTCATATCCGATAAATTTTCTCTTTTTTTCTACAAAATTATAACGGTATTTAACTAAAATATACTCAAACTCTTTTAGTTTATGACTTTTTTGGTAATCAGTAAAATGTTTTAGCGTTTCTTGATCAACTTGACCATTTTTTATATCCCACTCACTTGGAGAATAGACAATATCAATCTCATATCCATCTAAATTCCAAGAAGAATAATAGGATCCTTCAAAAATTATCCTGCCATTTTTCAAATTTCTTACAATAACGCCTCTTATTCCGGGTGCAGAACCTTCATCACTAATACAATATCTGTAATCTTCTGTAAACTCATCAGAGGACCATTTATCGATAGAATAATAAGATACATGCCTAATTTCATTAAATTCGGGAATCCATCTATAAACTCCTGGAACATCATAGTACATAAACTCAGCATTAGGATAATCATTCCATACAAAAGTATATCTATTTTTTTTCCTTTCTACAGGAACTTTAACTGTTCTAGTTCTACCATTTTTTTCAATTAATAATTCTAAAGAGGAAACTTGATTATTTAATATTTCATTGGATTTTTTTAGACATATTATAGATGGAGTAATATCTTTATCTTTTACATATTTACTAAAAACCCATTTACCTAATGGGTAAAGCTCCTTAGCCTTAAAATCAAGAATTTCAATTCTAAACCAATACCCTGAATATCCGTCAATTTTTTCATTCACTTTTGATATGCCTGTAATACGAATTTTATGACCTTCATTTAATGTTACTATTACATTAGCTTCAAGAGAAGGAGCCTCTCTTACGTTAACATTATTCTCTTTTATTTCCGTAATAAAATGAACTCCATAATATTTGCTTGTTCGTATTTCTTCTGAATATAATGTTACTGCACTAATTATTAGAACCAATACACAAACCATTGAAACTACTTTTTTCTGTTTCATTTCGACCTTCCTTTCGCAATGCTCTCTTCATTGCAATTATTTTTTTTCGGTCGGAAGGCTGTTTTGATTGGTTCCGTTACCCGCCTGCCGTAGGCAGGTCAACCTAATGGGTGGCGGATAAGCTGCAAGAAGCGAGAAAGCCTTTAGGTTTTTGAGCTTCGCCGTCAGCTTAATTCGCATGTTGGACGGCGCTATGCGCCGGACAACAGGCGGATGTTCCGCCGCCCATTGAACGGGCGCGCAGCGTCCGTTCAATACCCCTTCGACCGTTCTTTATAATATCATAAAAACGAATCATTTTCAACCTAAACTGCTGCAAAGCAAAAAATTAAATCTTTCTACCATAATAACCAATCGGATAAATCAGCAGAAGGCAGGTTAGGTCTATCTTCACTAAACGGACTAAAATCCAAAGCTGTCTTTTCGACGATTTTCGTTCATGTTGAATTGTCGAGTTTTGCGACTGGCCCCGACGTATTTACTCACGTAAAAATCTAACCGAAATGATTGAATTGAGCCTTTTGGGGGTATACTTGCGTGGTGTCTGTACGCAATAGATTGATTCTAACCCGCATTTCAAGTAATATAGCGATAAATATCTGTACGGAGACTCGCGGGATATGCAGGACAAAACCGACAAAGAAATACTTTCGGAATTAAGAGCCGTAACGAAAGACAAGGCGCATTGGAACACGGCGATTGATGCTGTTGCAGCCAAACTCGGCGGCCGGTATTCAGTGATTGTAAAAGCAAAAGCGTTGTGGCTTCTCGGCGAAATGGGTTTGTACTATCCTTTACAGGTACGGCCGTATGTCGAACAAATCGCAGGCTATTTGAAAGACGATAATCCGAAACTGCGGGAGCGCTCGATAAATGCATTGGGGCGAATCGGCAGGGCGGACAAAACGTTAATACTTCCCTTTTTTGATGATTTAATAAAAATGCGCTTTGACACAGCGGAGGAGGTACGCCTTGCGTTTGTGTGGGCTTGTGAAAATATCGCAACGAATGCGCGGAGCTTTTTTGCGGCACGTTGGATTTGTTTTATGAGCTGATATCTGATGCGGGAGAGCGTGTTCAAATCGAAGCGCCCGAAATGTTTCGGGTAATGGGAAAACGGCTGCCGCATTCCGTAGAACCGTATTTGGAAAAATTAGAGCGGTTTGCCGTACATCATTCACATCCGGTTGTCCGTATTCATACGGGTGGTGCAATCCGCATAACGAAAAAAGCATTGGAGAAAACTCAGCCTGCCGCAGCAATTTTTTAACGGGCAGGTACGGCATAGTTTATAAGACGTTTATGTGCCGAACTGCGCTTCGATGGTGCGTCGAACGAGGCTTCGAGGCTGTCTCGAACTATGCTTCCAAATGCTGTCGAGTGTAGGTTATAGTCTGCAAGTGCCGCAGATGAGTAAGGGAGGACTTATAACCCTCGTCCGGTTTAGACGGTGTTTTCACCGGCAGTCGGGTGCGAGCCTGTTTTTACAGCGCCGGCCCGTATTTTACCGATAATGTCATCAAGTAAAAATAACAGGCCGATTGCACACGGAAAATAGAGTGCAGATAACACTGCGCCGGTAATCGGGGCAAAATTTCGTGCCGTGTCTTGAATGACGGCTTTTTCTGCACGCTGCTGCTCCGCAGTTCTTTCGTCTTCCGAAAAATTGCCGTCCCCGTTCAAATCGAAGGCCTCCAATTCTCTGTCAAGTTTCACATCGATATATTTCACCATTGCTAAAATGGAAACATACAAAACGGCAGCCGTAAAAAATGCGGTTATGACGTTTATCCGCCCGCGATTCGTTTTATGCACGGCCTTATATTTGCACACCGCACAGACCGACAAAATTGCAGCCTGCACAAAAAACACAAGGAATAATTCCATACCTTTTTTTCCCTTTTTGTGCTGCCCGTATTCATCCGCTTAGAGCCGCTCTTCCCAGCGCTTTCGGCTGCCCTTTACCTTTAGCAAAACGGGAATCATCGTAAAGCCGAGGTCACTGCGTATCCTGTTTTGCAGGTAGCGCAGGTAGGCACCCGTAACGGCATCGGGCCTATTCGCAAACAAGAGGAATTCGACGGGACGCGCCTTTGTTTGAACCATATACTTAAAGGTAAAGGCGCTCCGTTTGCCCTGCGGCGGCGGAGAGGCTTGCAGCCAGTCTTTGAGTGCAAGGTTTAAGGCCGAAGTTTCGACGGTCTTTGTAAATTGCCCGAACATTCTGACAGCCGTGTTTAAAAGCTCTTTGATACCCCCGCCCGTTTGTGCGGAAATTGCGGCGACGGGCGCATATTCCATCTTGCCGAACATAAATTTAATCTGTTCTTCTTCGGTTTTAAAGGCCTGCTTCGTTTGCTCCATAAGATCCCACTTGTTTAAAACAAAGATAATGCCCAAACCGCGGTTCGCTGCCTGTGCCGCAATTTTTTTATCCTGATCGGAAAGCCCTTCTTTCGCATCGATAAGATGAAAGACGATATCTGCATTGTCCATGCTTTTAATGGACCGCACGACCGAATAATATTCTATATCCTCGTTGACCTTCGCCTTTCTTCTTATGCCGGCCGTATCCTGAATGACAAAACGCCGGTTTTTATAAACAAATTGCCCTTCGATAACGTCGCGCGTCGTACCCGGCGTTCCCGAAATGATCGAGGCAGCCGAACCGGTCAGCCGATTGGCCAATGTCGATTTTCCCGTATTCGGTTTTCCGACGATCGTAATGCGGATTACGTTTTCGTCAGGGCATTCTGTTGCATTATCGAAATTAAGACCGTCCGTCAGCACTTCGGCCAACTCCGTAATATTGTCGCCGTGTTCCGCACTGATAAAGGTAAGCGTTTTAAAACCGTATTCGTAATAGGTGCAGGCTTCGGCGGTGAGGCGGCCGCCCTCGGTTTTGTTTACGGCAGCAACAAGCTTATCAAAATAGGGGCGCAAAAACCGTATAAACTCTTCGTCTTCCGGTGTTACGAGGCCTGCGTCCAAAAGAAGGAGAATGCGGTCGGCTTTTTTTAGGCTTTCGGCGGTTTTTTCCCTGACCAGCTCGTCCATCGCATCTTCGAACGGAACGCCGCTGCGGGTCAGTTTAAAGCCGCCCGTGTCCATAAGCCGTACCGGTTTTCCGTTTATAAAGGCCTGCTCCTCGATGGGGTCGCGGGTTACGCCGGGCGTCGGGTCGGTGATAGCCCTGCGTTTTTTTAAAAAACGGTTAAACAGGGTCGATTTTCCCACGTTCGGTCTGCCTGCAATGACGATAAGCGGTATGTTTTGGTATTTTTTGCCGTAATCGAAACGGGGCCTCTCTTCCGTTCGCTCCTCTTCGGTATCAGTGTTCATATTTTTGCAAGGCCTCCCGAACCTGCTTGCGTATCTGCTGTGCACAATTAAGCGGCGTAATACGCTCGTACAGTTTTTCGGCTTCTTTCACGCTGACTCGTTCCATAAACTTCTGCATCTTCAGTATTTTGCCTGCCGGCATACTAAAATGCCGCAGCCCCATACCTAAAAGCAAAAAGGCCGCGTCCTCGTGCGAGGCCATTTCGCCGCACATCGAAACCAAATGCCCTGTTTGGTTTTTGATAAATTTTTGAGAATCGATGACGTGTTTTATTAAGCGCAAAACCGCAGGCTCAAAATAATTTGCAAGGGCGGCAACCTTTGTGTTTTCCCGATCGGCCGCCATCGTATATTGAATAAGGTCATTCGTCCCGATAGACATAAAATCGACAAGCGGGGCATACAGGTCGGCGGCTACGGCGGCAGCGGGAACTTCTATCATAATGCCCATTCCGATATTTTCCGCAACGGGAAGACCGGCCGTGCGGCATTCTGCTTCACATTCTTTTATGATCTTTTTGACTTCGATAATCTCTTGTGCATGCGAAATCATCGGAATCAAAATATACACATTGCCCAAGGCGCCCGCACGTAAGATTGCCCGTATCTGGCTCTTAAAAACGTCCCGGTGTTCAAGGCAGTACCGCACCGCCCGCCAACCAAGCAGCGGATTTAATTCGCCAAGACTCTTTTGCTCGCCTATCATCTTATCCGCCCCGACATCGAAGGTACGGATAATGACGGGCTTTTTTCCCATCGCATCGACGACCCGCTTGTACGATTGATATTGCGCCTCCTCATCGGGAATTTTTCCGTCTTCTAAAAAAAGAAATTCGGAGCGGAAAAGACCGATACCGTTGGAGATCGTAACGAATTTGTTTTCGATTTCTTCAGGAAAAGCGATGTTTGCGTTTACCGAAACCTGCACGCCGTCGCATGTTGTAATGGTAAGCCGCTCGGTGGAATTTTTTTGCCGTGCTAAAAGCTCTTTGATCTCAATTTTTCGTTTTTCGATCTTGTCTTTATACACCCGTATTTCGGATTCAGGCGGGTTAAACAGCACAAAACCGTTATCCGCATCGAGAACGGCCGGCATATTGGGACGGGCAAAATCCATACAGCCTTCGGCCCCCACCAGCATGGGAATGTCCCATGCCCGCGCCATAATCGCAATGTGGCTTGTAACCCCGCCTTCTTCTATAACGATGCCGGCGGCTTCGGCATTTTTTACCAAAAGCGCCTCCGAGGGCTTGATCAGCGAGGCGGTAATAATCGCCCCCTTAGGTGCCTTTTCGAACCGGTTAAGCCGAGCCGTCCGCGTTGAAAGAAGCCGGCTGAAAACCGAATCGAAGGCGTCCCGAATATCATCGGAGCGGAGTATCAAATCCTCGTTCCCCGACGCCTTTAATATATCGACCGTCTCATCTATTTTTTTCTTTAAGGCGGATTCGGCGTTCATTTTGCCGTTCTCGATTTCCGAAAACACGCCTTGCAAAAACGGGGTGTCCGACAACATCATAATATGAGTGTTCAGAATATCGCTCATCGTTTTTCCGTCGCCTACAGAAGCGGAAATAAGCTGGTGCAGTTCGTTCTTTGCGGTTTCGACCGCTTTTTCAAGCCGCTCTTTGTGAAAGGGAATGTCGGTTTCGGTTATACGGTAAACGGGAATCACGGGTTCGGCCGAGTCGGTGACGCAAAATATCGGGCCTGCCGCAAGCCCGTCCGAGGCTGTCAATCCGTCAAGTTTTTTCATATTAGTATTATATAGAAAACGGGATTTTTTGAATAGGGGAAGATGAAAAAGAATGTGCGGCACTTTCCGCATATACGGTTTTTCGGCGGACACACAAGGCAAAACCGTTACAAGGTAATAAAACGGTTTTTAAGATACACAACAACCTTGCAAGGACGGGCTTTCAAACGGTTTTATTTTCGGCGTTTTAATGCTATACTCGTGAGGCATAAAACGTAAAAACACTTATGACCGGCTGTGTTTCGGCCGAAAATCTTGTATAGAAAGAGAGCCGTGATTGATTGTATGTGTAAAAAACCGAATGACACCGACGAAAACAAAAAGGTAAAACCCATTACCCTTGGACGCAGAAATGCCGTAATCGGGCGGATTTTCGAACTCATCTTTTCGAAAAACCGTTTTTTGTTGTTGGGGCATACCTATGCAGACGAAGACTGCGCCGCTTCTTTGGTTGCATTCGGCCTTTTACTCAAAAAATTCAAAAAAGACGCCGTCATCTACATCGAAGAACCCTTTAATTCGCAGCTTGAGTTTTTATTCGGCATTTGCAATTACAACAATATACAGGTTTTGATACGGGCCTTTCCCGAAACGGAAAACTTCGATGCCGTCTTTATTCTGGACACCCCGAAACCCGATATGATTGCCGTAACGGGCTTCGGACGCCGGGTTTTAAACGACCCTGCCGTACCAAAAGTCGAAATGGATCATCACTTTGATGCCGACGCCGAATATTCAGGCGACCCCGACTACCGCCTTACTATGCAAGCTTCAAGTACCTGCGAAATTATTGCTCAAGTTTGTGCAAAACTTAAAAATAAGCCTGAAATTCTAAAACAGTACGGAATAAGCGAGCTTTATTCCCGAAACATAATCCTTGCAATGTTAACCGGAATGATAGGAGATGCTAAACTCGGAAACTATCTGTTTAAACGCAGGGATAAGGCCTTTTACGAATATTTTTTAAAGAAATTCAACATAATGCTGCGTGAAAAATTTTACCGAAACAGCGGTAATATCAGTTCCATCGATGAAATTCTCGATACGGTCGAAGCCGTTTCGGCGGAAGACGGCAAGGTGTATACCGAAATAATGAATAAGGCACAATATACGGGTAAGACGGGTTTTATCGTGTTGAATAAAGAAGAATCCGATCGCATCAACAAGGCAATGGAACATTCTCAATTTGTCAGCCTTATAAAAAAGGCTACGGACGAAATAGCCGAAAAAGCAAACGGAATAGGAATATCCGCCTACTTTGACCCGCCCGATGTTTCGGATAAGATCCAATTCAGGGTGCGGGTTTCTCAATTGCTGAAAGGCACGGATGTGCGTCCCATCTTGACAACGCTCGGTATTAAAGACGGCGGCGGACACCCCGGTGCCATCGGCTTCCGTTTTCCGGCCTCGGAAATAAGCGACTTAAACGCATACACCGAAAAGGTAATACGCCAGACGGGAACTCTGCTGCAATGACGCCCCCAAAAAAGATAAATTACGATAAGGAAATGCAGAACGTCATAGCAGGCCTTTCCGGTTTAAAAGAGCCGCCGTCGATTTTGCTCCATTCCTGCTGCGGGCCGTGCAGTTCTTCCGTTATCTTGCGGCTGGCGCCCTTTTTTAAAATTACCGTTTTTTATTATAACCCCAATATCGACACGGCGGCGGAATATAAAAAGCGGGCCGGGGAACAAAAGCATATCATTTCGATTTACAATAACGATGAGGTTTCCGCTTTTCCGATACGGATAATCGAAGAAGATTATTGCAGCGGGGATTTTTCCGAGGCGGCGCAAGGCTTGGAGGACTGCCGTGAAGGCGGCCTGCGGTGTATGCGCTGTTATTTTTTGCGTTTAAAAAAAACGGCTGTGCGGGCTGCGGCTGACGGATTCGATTTTTTCTCTTCAACCCTTTCGGTAAGCCCATTAAAAAAGGCAGAAAAAATAAACCGAATCGGAAATTATCTTTCAAAAGAAAGCTGCCGCTGGCTTCCCTCCGACTTTAAAAAAAGAAACGGCTACCTCGATTCGATTACGCTGAGTAAGCGCTTCGGCCTCTACCGGCAGGATTACTGCGGCTGCGCTTATTCGAAGCTCCGAACGGAAACAAGCCCCTCCGCAGCAAAATCCGTACAGCCTGTGCCGTAAAAGCGGTTTTGTATCATAAACCATCGCTAGCCCGATAATTCGGCAAACGCACGATTACACAAAATACCGTTTATTCTTATCGCAGCATTAGACTTGTTCAATAACTTCGTTGCCGAACAGGACTATTCAAGGCAAGCCTGTTTTGAAACTGAAGTTGCCGAACAGGTGTATCATATCCGTTAAAAAAGCAATCAGCTTAAAATTGCTAAACCGTATTAATCAAAATCCTTATTTCCGATTTTTTCGCTTTTAAAGGTTGACAGTTCTTAAATTCGCATTATATAATTTTACTAAAGGTTGGTGTAGTTGTAGTATTGTATTTTTAACAGAAGGAGTTGTATTGTTTATGGAAGATTTTTTTAACAATTTGACGAAGTTTGTTTCCGATGTAAACGGTTTTGTGTGGGGCCCGTATTTTCTTATCCCTCTTTTATGCGGCACCGGTTTAATTTTTACGGTCAAATCGAAAGGAGTGCAGTTCAGAAAGTTCGGCAAAGGCTGGAAAAACCTTTTAGGCAATTTTTCGCTTATGGGCAAAAAGGCAGGCAAGCACGGTATGAGCTCGTTTCAGGCGCTGGCAACCGCGATTGCCGCACAGGTCGGCACCGGAAACCTCGTAGGTGCAATGACGGCCCTGATTATGGGCGGACCTGGAGCGATATTTTGGATGTGGCTTGCCGCCATTGCCGGTATGGCGACGACCTTCGCCGAGGCCTGTATTGCCCAAGTGTATAAGACCAAGGACGCTTCGGGCCAAACGGTCGGAGGACCTGCCTATTATATTTCCACCGGGTTAGGCAATACCAAGTTCGCACAATTTCTCGCCGCCTTTTTTGCGGTTGCGGCAATTCTTTCCCTGAGCTTTATGGGCAGTATGGTACAGGCAAATTCCATATCGGACGCTTTTAGTAAGGCGTTCAGCATTCCGCCGTATATTACAGGCACCGTGCTTGCGGTCATTACAGGTATGATTTTTATGGGAGGCATTAAAAGGATTGCCTTTGTTACCGAAAAGATGGTTCCGATAATGGCCCTCATCTATATTTTTATCGGGCTCATCGTAGTATGTGTTAACGCGAGAAACATTCCGGCGATGTTTGCGATGATTTTTCAAGGCGCCTTTAATCCGCGTTCCGTATGGGGCGGCGCCCTCGGTTTCGGTATGGCACGATCTGCCAGGTACGGCATAGCGCGGGGCCTTTTTTCGAACGAGGCGGGAATGGGTTCGACTCCGCATGCCCATGCGGTGGCAGAAGTCGATCATCCTGCCGATCAGGGCGTTTTGGGAATAGTGGCGGTTTTTATCGACACCTTTATCGTCCTTAATATCACGGTTTTTGTAGTGTTAAGTTCCGATATTATCCGGTTCGAAAACGGAGTTGCAACGATACAGGGCATTCAGCTTGTGCAGGAAGCCTTTTCGGCCCAGCTTTTCGGCAAAACCTTCGGCTATTCGTTCATCGCCGTCTGTCTTTTTTTCTTTGCCTTTTCGACGATTATCGGGTGGTATTATTTTAGCGAAGCAAATGTGCGCTACCTTTTCAGCCCTAAGGCACTGACCCCGTACAGAATTATGGCAGCCCTCTTCGTTTTTTTGGGAAGCGCGGTAAAACTCGATTTGGTGTGGGAATTGAGCGATTTTTTCACAGGAATCATCGTCATTCCGAACCTGATAGGTTTGCTGGCCCTAAGCGGCGTTGCCGTAAAGGTACTAAAGGACTATGATGCAAAAATACCGTTTAATGCGGCCGATTATAAACGGGCCGATTAAACTTGTGCAAAAAAGGAAGGGAGCCTCTAAAAACTCAAGCCTATCGGCTTGTTCTGTAAGGAACTGATTCTTATATCCGCTAACGCGGATTGCGAAACAGTTTTTAGAGATGCCCGGAACTGCACCGCCTTGCACGGGAAGGGCTGCTTTGCAGACCCTGCTTAAAAACGAAAAAACAAGGGTTATCCTACGGTAAATCTTGACGGCAAGGTTTTACTGTTGTATAATAAAATTAATTATTGAGAGTACGCGGTATCTTTTTTGCGTGTGAGGATAAGGTTGGCAGATTTTCCGGTTACAAACGTTTGCCGAAAACGGCAGCAGTATGTAAGAGGAAAGAAACAATAAACCGAATCCGAAACGCAGTACCTTAAAACCGAGCCTACCCGTGTACGGCTTATCCCGTATACAGGGCAGCGCATTGATTTTGTACTCTATAGGAGGATCTTATGATTATTGGAATTCCTAAGGAAATCATGCATGGAGAAGACCGTGTTGCAGCGACGCCGGAAACGTGCGCTATACTGGTAAAAGACGGTTACAAGGTTTTGGTCGAAAAGGGAGCAGGCGAAGGTTCCTATTTTCACGATGCGGAATATGAAAAGGCGGGAGCCGAAATCGTTTCCGACGTAAAAAAGCTGTTCGCCGATGCGGAACTTATCTTAAAAGTAAAAGAACCCCAGCCCAACGAAAAAATGGGCTTACACGAAATCGATATGATGCACAAGGGGCAATATCTTATCACGTTTATTCACCCCGCCGCGCCCGTTAACCACGAAATGGTAAAAAATATGGCAAAACAGGGTGTTATCTCTTTAACGCTTGACGGCGTTCCGCGTATTTCGCGGGCGCAGAATATGGACGCCCTTACCTCGATGAGCACCTGTGCAGGCTATAAGGGCATTTTGATTGCGGCTAATCTTCTGCCGCGTTTTATGCCGCAAATTTTCTGTGCGGTCGGTATGATTAAGCCCATTAATGCTATGGTTATAGGCACGGGCGTCGGTGGACTTCAGGCACTTGCCACGGCCAAACGGCTCGGTGCGGTCATTCATGCGGCGGATATCCGTCCGGCTGCCCGCGAACAGGCGCAGTCGCTGGGTGCGAAGATCATTGATGTGGGCGTTCCCGAAAACGAAGCGATCGGCGAAGGCGGCTACGCCCTGCACCTTAAAAAGGAAACGCTGGAACACGAGCGCGAAATGCTCGCCCCCCACGTCAAGGATATGGACATCATCTTCCTTTCGGCCCTCGTTCCCGGAAGGCTCGCCCCCGTTATCATTACGGAAGAAATGGTTAAAACGATGAAGCCCGGCTCGGTCATCGTCGATATTTCCATCGATCAGGGCGGAAACTGTGCGCTGACGCCGCCCGGCGAAGTCGTAAAAAAACACGACGTTCACCTTGTCGGCATAAAAAACATTCCCGGTCTTCTTCCTTCAAGTTCCACATGGATGTTCGCCCAAAATATCTGCAATTTGGCGCGCTATCTTATCAAGAATGGAAAAATTGAGCTTGACCGAAATGACGATATCGTCAAAGGCATTTTGACTACCATCGACGGCGAAATCGTGCATAAGGGAGCCAGGGAGGCAATGGGCTTATGAGTCTGGAATTGATATTGGTTCTTGTGTTCGCCGTAACGACCCTTATCGGTTACAAACTGATCAAGAACGTACCAAGTCTTTTGCATACTCCGTTGATGTCGGGAATGAATGCACTTTCCGGCATCACGATTTTGGCGACTATGACCGCGACGGCAGCGGCCCTTACTACCGGAAGTAAAATCCTCGGCTGTATCGGCATTATCTGTGCAACGATAAACGTCGTCGCGGGCTTTGGGCTGACAAACAGAATGCTGAAGATGTTTAAAACCGGCGGATCGGGCGGAGACGAAAAGGCGGAATAAATGACAAATACTTTCTATTACATAGTTTGTACGGTGCTCAGCATAGGCGTTCTTTTGGGAATAAATATGATGAGCAAGGTCAAAACGGCAAAACGGGGAAACGCTTTAAGCGCTTTTTGTATGCTCGCAGCCGTATGCGTAACCCTGTATAAATATCAAATTTTTTATGCAGGAATGATGTGGGCGGGGCTTGCAATCGGTACGCTTATCGGTCTTGTACTAACCGTAAAGGTGGAAATGATTACGATGCCGCAAACCGTCGCCCTGTTAAACGGTTTGGGCGGGGCAGCCTCAGCTGCAGCGGCGGCCCTGACGCTTTTAAGCAGCGTGACAAATAGCCGTTTTGCCATCGTTACTGCGGGTATCGCGCTGGCGGTTGGAGGACTTACTTTTTCGGGCAGTTTAATTGCCGCAGGCAAGCTCCACAAGCTCTTACCGCAAAAGCCTGTCGTGCTTCCGGCTCATCAGCTGTTTACGCTTATAACCTTTTTAGGAATGGCTGCTTTCGTAGTTTTGCTTGTGCTCCAATCGATAGGCTCTATTATGCTCTGTCCTCGCGAGCCGCTTATCGTCATAGGTCTTCTTATCAGCCTTTTGTTCGGCGTCTTTTTTGCAATACGCGTCGGCGGGGCGGATATGCCCATCACGATATCGCTCCTTAATTCCACGTCGGGGGTTGCGGCGGCGATTGCGGGTATGGCAATCGGCGATATTCTTCTGGTTTCCGTCGGCGGCATCGTAGGCGCTTCGGGGCTCTTGCTCACGCAGATTATGTGCCGCGCAATGAACCGGAGCCTTGCTTCGATTTTGTTTGCTAAGGGAGCAAAACCCGTCTCGGCAGGTTCAAAGCCGAAAGAGGAAAAACTGACAGCCGAAGCGAAACCCGCCTCGGACAAGGAGAATGCAGGAAATTGGCTTTCGGAAGCGAAGGACATCATCGTTGTGCCCGGCTACGGTATGGCCCTTTCGCAGGCTCAAGGCTTGGTCAAGCAGTTAACCGACAAGCTCGAATCGCTTGGGAAAAAGGTGCGGTTTGCCATTCACCCCGTCGCGGGAAGAATGCCGGGTCACATGAACGTCCTTTTGTGCGAGGTCGATATTCCCTACGACAAGCTCTACGAAATGGAGGCGATTAACCCCGACTTTGAAAAGGCGGATTTGGCTATCGTCATCGGTGCAAGCGACGTTATAAACCCTGCGGCGAACACTGCCGAGGGCACTCCCATTTACGGTATGCCCGTTTTGGCGGCGGACAAGGCACGGCGGCTTGTTATCTGTAACTACGATTTACAGCCAGGTTATGCCGGTGTGCCGAACCCCTTATACGAGCCGAACCCGAATATTGTTATGCTCTTAGGCGACGCAAAAGAGAGCATAAACACATTGCTGGACGGTCTTCGGGGAGGTTCAAAGGCAGAGGGAAAAGGCGAGGCGGGTACGGCGCAGGCTTCTGACGGGGCGCTCGGTGCATGGCTTTCGGAAGCGAAGGACATCATCGTTGTGCCCGGCTACGGTATGGCCCTTTCGCAGGCTCAAGGCTTGGTCAAGCAGTTAACCGACAAGCTCGAATCGCTTGGGAAAAAGGTGCGGTTTGCCATTCACCCCGTCGCGGGAAGAATGCCGGGTCACATGAACGTCCTTTTGTGCGAGGTCGATATTCCCTACGACAAGCTCTACGAAATGGAGGCGATTAACCCCGACTTTGAAAAGGCGGATTTGGCTATCGTCATCGGTGCAAGCGACGTTATAAACCCTGCGGCGAACACTGCCGAGGGCACTCCCATTTACGGTATGCCCGTTTTGGCGGCGGACAAGGCACGGCGGCTTGTTATCTGTAACTACGATTTACAGCCAGGTTATGCCGGTGTGCCGAACCCCTTATACGAGCCGAACCCGAATATTGTTATGCTCTTAGGCGACGCAAAAGAGAGCATAAACACATTGCTGGACCAACTACGGTAAAAAAAATCGTAAAAGCCGTACCGGTTAAAGCCTGTAAAAAGTGTTTAACCGGTACCCCATAAAAAAAGCCCCGAAACTGTCGGGGCTTTTTTTGTTTCAGCGGACCCTTTGCTTAAAGAGGTTACCGCTGTTGTTTTACCTTTGTTGTTTTACTTTTTGAGATACGATTCTATTTTGGAACCGATATCCTGTAGTCTCGGCCCGATTTCGGCTGCAATATTTTTCCAGTCGTCCGTTTTGGTCAAAACGACGTCAACCTTCTCTTCCGGCATCGAAACTTCCGCCAAAACATCTTCGGGAGTATCTTTTGTATACACCGTAGACGCATCGAGGTCCAATGCAAGAATCAGATCCGTATTATCCTTAGTATCCGTTATTTCCATTCCTAAAAACTTAAGTTTGGTTTTAACGGAATCGGGAGTTTGTTTGATATCTCCGGCGCACTTGAACATTGAATATGCTGTGGAAAATTCATTACTGCTTAGATCCTCGACTCGTACACTACAGTCAAGTTCAAAATTATCAGTTTCCTTTGTCATATCCGTTTTAATATCGTAGCCGATATTCGCCTTCACCTTGCCGGAAATGCCCATACTCCAGTCGATATGCACATCGGCTGCCGACGAATCCGCCTTGCCGCCGATATCTAAGGCAAATTCCAGCATCTTGCCGGGCTCGGTATCCTTCCAGTCATAGGCATCTGATGTACTGCGGAGCAGTGCTTCGGTACGGAAACCAAAAGTGCCGTCTTCCGCACCGTTTAGCTCGTAAAATATTTCAGAAACAATATCGTTGTTTTCGTTAATATATCTTATTTTATATTTATGGATAAAACCGTCTTTAACCGTCAATGTTTCCGTTATGCGGATATTGTCGTTTAAAAGAGAAAGGTTGCCCTGCTCAAAAAGTTTTTTAAAGTCTTCGCTCTCTTTCGAAGACGTCTTTTCGAAAATATCGAAAAAGGCTTTTAAACGGTTGTCGTTTCTGATTGCATACAAAAAAAGATTATTCGATTCTTTTACATCGTCCTTATTCAATTCGATAAAATATCCGTCATCAGTCTTTTTGATTAAGGCATGTGCATATTTTTTCTGCATGGCCTTGTCGTACCGTTTGCGCGTCGGATTATCGGCCTTAAATTCATAAAATTTCTTGATAGCCGAATACGAAAAATTTAAATTGTCGAATTTGCCCAAAAAAGACGGGTCAAGAAGCTTCATAAATTTGCCCCAGCCTTTTACGGGAATAAAAAACGATTTGGCATAAATATCGGGACTGGCCGCTTCGATATTTTTCTCGTCGATTTTCATGTTAATAAGCGTCAGATCGGAATTTTCACCTAAAATATTTTTCAAGATATACGAATACTTCAATTCTTTCGCTTTTGCATCATCGATAAAAACGGTTTTAATACCGAGCCGTGAGTTTACGGCCTTTTCCAAAAAATCGGAAAACTCGGCATGCCGGCCGGTACCCGAAATGCGGTAATCGTCGATATAAATTTCTGAAACCGCAGCGCCGCCCTTAGAAAACATAAGATTGCCCGATTCCTCGTTCGCCTTGGCGATTGCCTCTCTAATGGCGGCAAAGGAATCCTTTTGCAGTTTTATGACTGCCGCCGCATCCTTGTTTCCGCAGGAAAAACACAAAACGGTAAAGCCGACAAAAAAGCTTGCCATTAATTTTTTCATAATTACACCTCGCCCTTTTAGTATATCATAACCGCCGCCTTATATCAATAAACCTGTTTTTAGAAACTTCAGTTTTAAAGCAGGTTATCTTGAAATACGATGTTCAAAATAGCACGGGATAGAAGTTGACTTTAAAAAAGGGTGCTTGCCGTAAGAACGGTTTTGCCGCGAAAATCAGCGGCTTTTTGATAAGGAAAGAGCGTCCCGCCGCAGACGGTATTATGCAGGCATGAGCAGACGGCGGGGCATCGGTTTAAAAAGGCCGGTTCTATTTATTTTGCACCGAGGGCGGCCATCGTAATATAGTTGTAAGGTTTGTTGAAATGCGGTAAAAAGAAAATGTCCAAAAGTTTCAACTTATCAATCGTAACCTTTTCTTGAATTGCAAGCGAGAACATGTGAATACCCATCGACATATCGTAGGTGGACGCCATTTGTGCACCGACGACGGCCCGCGTCTTTTTGTTGTAAACGATTCGTATTTTGACAGGCGGGTTATTCGTTTCCATAAAATCGGCCTTTTGCAGGTCTTCAAAATCGGTGTATTCGACATCTATTCCGAGCTTTTTTGCCCGCTCGACGGTAATGCCGCTTGAAACCATCTTCAAATCATAGATATTGATTCCGTTTGAACCTTGTACGCCGATACTGTCTAAGGCAATGCCTGAGGCATTGTGGGCGGCTACGACACCGCTGCGTACCGCATTCGTAGCAAGCGCAATATACGAGCGCTCTCCTATCGAATTATCCAGCACAGTGGCGCAGTCTCCGATGGCGTACACGTCTTTAACGCTTGTTTCCTGTTTGGTGTTGACAAGATAGGCCCCGTTTTTAAAGGTTTCAAGATCGTTTTTGCCGAGTTCCGTGTTCGGGCGGAAACCGATGCAGACAACGACCATATCGGCAGGGTATTCTCCCTTATCGGTAACGACGGCTTCAACCTTTGTCGTTCCTTTAATTTCTTTTACCATCTGATTGTATTCGAGTTTGATGCCGTGATCTTTTAAGTTTTTGTCCATCAGTTCGGTAAAGGGCTTATCGTAATAGTTTGAAAGACTGGAAGGCATTGCGTCGATAAGGGTTACGTTTTTTTCGTGCCGTTTAAAGGCCTCTGCCAGTTCTACACCGATATAACCGGCCCCGATAACCGCGACATTTTTGATTGCGGGGTTTTTCAGTTTTTCAATAACATCCTGCGCATTTTGAAAAATCTTGACCTGCTGTACGTTTTCCAAATCCATTCCTTTTAAGTTGGGAACAATCGGAAGAGAACCGGTTGCCAAAATCAGCTTATCGTAGGATTCTTCGATGGCAGTGCCGTTTTTTTCCTTACCATAGACAATCTTTTTCTTAAAATCGATTCTGTCTATCTCGGCTTCCATCGTAACCTTGGCGCCCTTGGCTTCCAGCTTTTGCTTGTCGGAATAAAAAAGCCCGTCCGAACCTTTAATCTGGTTTCCGATCCACAGGGCCATACCGCAGCCTAAAAAGCTGATGTTGTTGTTTCTGTCAAAAACGACGACCTTGTTATCCTTTGAAAGATCCGTCAAAAAGTTTATCGCTGCCGTCCCTGCATGGTTTGCACCGATTACCACAATTTTACTCATATTTTGCTCCTTGACCGCCTCCGGGGTCTTATAGTTGCAGAAGCGGCCATATTCATTCTATATAATTTCACCGTATTTGTATAGAGCGGAAAACAAGTTTTTTGTAAATTAAACCTGTTTTCAAAATTTCAGTTTCAAAGCCGGTCTATTATGCGGTAAAATAACGTTGTATGGCGGGGCGTGCTAACTACTGCTTAACCGATAACAGGGATCAGGCCCCGTTGTCAGGGGTGAAGCGGGTGTTGGCACGTTTAAATTTTTTCTATGTTTACCCTGTAGCCAAGAGAATTTATAACAGATAAAAAAGTTTGATAATTTATTTTATCTGCTGTTTTACTATTTCGTAATTTTTGAATGATTGTCGGTGATACTTCAGCTTTCTTCGCAAGTTCTCTAACCGATATATTTTCCTCTTCCATTTTTTCAAGTATAAATTCCGACAGTAGAAAGTTATTATATTGGGAGCCTCTAAAAACTCAAGCCTATCGGCTTGTTCTGTAAGGAACTGATTCTTATATCCGCTAACGCGGATTGCGAAACAGTTTTTAGAGGGTTTCCTTAAATTTAATTTGCGATGTTTTTCATAAGTCATTAATATATAAAGACTTATGAAAAACTCGTCGGGCATCTCTATTCCGAAGGACGCGAAGCAAATCCAACAAGGTTTTTAGAGGTGCCCTATATCCTGCTTTATCATAAAACCATTCAATTCTAAAAAAAATACCTTCATATATCAAGCAATTTTCTTTATCCATATTATATTGTACCATTTTTATGATACAATATTAATACCCAGTATAATACAAAAATCAATTTTTGAAAAATGATATTAGTGGCAAATCACGGAAATCAATTTTGGATTCTGTACATAAAAAGCGGAAAAAATGGTAAAAT
>CAUTPO010000027.1:0-19218 GCA_963540475.1 uncultured Treponema sp.
CCGTTACTGTCGATGACGGCGTAATAATCGTCTCCGTTTTTTACCAGCACGCTTTCGTTCGCGATATTTTCCTTACTCTGTTTTACGACTTCAAGCGATTTAGGATCGATTAAAACCAGTGCGACAACCGCATTACCCGAGTTTGACCCCGCAATGGCGAGCAGTTTGTCCCCTGCGGTATACAGGGAGCGCCCGCGTATCGTATCGATGGAAGAAGTTCTCAGCTCTTTTTCTGTTTTTAAGTCAAGCAATACCACTTGGCATAACATATCGGCTCGATCGATGACCTTTAAACCGTATCCCGGAATGGCAGAGGCTATGATGGCGTCACTTTCGGCCTTTTTTTCGGCTTTTTTGTCTTCGATTATTTTTTGCGTATCGGAGGCTATGTCCTTTCTGTCGCTTTGGGCTTCTTCGGTTTTTTCTTTGGCGAATTCTTTTTCTTCAGCCGCTTCCTTATCTGCCTGTTCGGCCTCGTTTTTCTTTTTATCGGCTTCTTCTTTTGCTTTTTCCGCCTCTGCCTTTGCCCTATCAGCTTCCTGTTGTTTTTTAGCGGCCGCTTCTTTTGCTTTTACATCGCCCGTTTGTTCGGCCTTTTGCTTTGCCTTGTCGGCTTCCTGCTGTTTTTTATCTGCGGTGTTTTGCTTTTTGTCGGCCTCTTTTTGTTTTTTATCGGCCTCTTTTTGCTTTGCGGCCGCGTCTTTTTGCTGGTTTTTGGCCCGTTCCGCCGCAGCTGCGCTTTCTTTCTCTTTTAAGCCGACCATATCTTTTCGGGCGGAAATATCCTTATCATCGTTTTCCCGCATCTTATCGATAACTTTCTTGTCCGAAATTATTTTTGTGTCCACGGTACTGATTGTACCCGCGTATTTAGGATCCCTCAGGGGGATAACGATCTGGGTATTGCCGGCCCATTCGCTGTACTTTAATGCAATGCCCGCCTTTCCTGCCGTCAGATTCCGCATAACTATGGGTTTGTACTTTTGGCTGAAAAATTTCATCTGATTGCGGTATACGGCATTGTATATCGTTACGAAATGTGCAATAGTTGCCGCGTCCTGCCGCGAATACCCATAAGCGGCGCTTAAATAGCCTGCGATCATTAGCCTGACGTTATTGATGTGATCTACGCCCGCATTCCGGCCTATGATAAAGATATCCGCATCAAACCCTTCTTTTACGGAAGGATCTACGCAGTGAATGACGGCATAGCGGTTTGCATCGCCTGCCTGTCCTGTCCGCGCCGCGGCGCGCAGCGAAGAGCCTATGGTGCGGATCGCTTCCACACTGTCTACGGAATTATGCGTTCCGGTATAATTTATAAATTCGATGGAACGGTCTTTGACGGTGTTTATTTCCGGTTTGTCCACTTCGATAGCAAAGGCGGAAAACACCGCAGCCGTTAAACAGCAAAAACTTAAAATTTTTTTCATAACTTACTTCTCCAATTAATATTTAGAAAATCTTTAAAAATTTCAGTTCTTTAAAGGTTTCCCTCAAGCTTAAGACCTCTTTAACAAACCTTGCCGGCCTCTTTAAAGAGGCTTTTATTCTACTATATTTTTTACTTTTTGTCTTGCGTAATTTCGAATAATATCGGAATAAGGTCCGTTTACTACATAAAAAAGGGAAGAGATAGCGCGTTTTGCGGTTTCTTCATCTCCGAATTTTATCATTTGTAAAAGGCAGTCACAGGCTGCTCCCATCAAACCGGTGTCGTTATGGTCCGCTTTTTTCATCAAAAGGTCTAAACCGTCCATTGTTTTACCGTCGGGATCATAGGCTAAGTGTCCGAGACCGCGGATAATCCCTGTGCCCACGTCGGAATCGATGTTGCTGTGTATTTCGGAGATGAGTATGTCGCGGTATTCGTAGGAGCCGAGCCTGCCTAAGAGTTCTGCCGCCTGTGCCCGATCAAATGAAGAAAAGCTATGGGGAAAATAAGCTGCCCGCTGCGTATTTTGAAAGATTGTTTTCAGCTGAAAGGCGTAGCGCGGTTCTTTTTCGCCGACGGTTCCGTTATCGATATCTTTTTTGATGATGTTTAAAAGCTCGGCGGCAGTGGCATATTCCAAAAAAAAGGGAAAAAACTCTTTTGTATTCTGTGTGCTGTCGTTTTTTATGATGGAATAAAAAGCTTTCGGAGCGGTGCGTTTCTCGCCGCGGCGAATCAGTTTTGTTTCCACCCGATAAGCATTTAATACCTCGTTGGTTATACCGATTAACAGCCCGTTTTCGGTTATAATGGGATAAAAGCGGTTTTCGGGAATGGTTTTTTCCCATTTTATTTTGCCTTCTTCGGTAACAAGGCAGCCGTAACCCTTGGCCGTCAGGTTAAATTCGTTTCCGATGGTGTGGCATCTGACGCCGCTTGCAAAACTGCCGCCCGTTTGTTGCTCCCAAACAAGCTCATTCGTGTGTAGGGTTTTAAAAAGAAGTCTGCCGTTTTCGAAAACATATAAGACCTTACCGTTTTTGTAAAATATGCCCTTGCAGCCGCCCGCTCCGTTCATCTGCCAAACGGGTTCCGAGCCGCCGCCCGTTTTAAAATACTGAATGGAACCGTCTGAGGCCGCTAAGATATAGCCGTCGGGGGCTTCGCCGATTGCCGTAACGTTTTTTTTAAGGCGGCGCTGTTCAACCACGGAACCGAATATGGAAATACGCATAAAATCGCCTGAGGTTAAAATAAGCACTATGTCGCGCGAGCCGGTTTCCGCCGGTACGCTGATGGGGGTCGAAGAAAGGGGCAGCGACCATTTCAGTTTTCCCGTGGGCGTCAGGCAGATTATGTTGTCGTTTTGAATGATGAAAGCCCTGCCATCCCGTGCCGTGTATACGGGGAAAACCGGCTTTTTTTTAAGGCTGTATGACCATAAGGGCATGCCTTGAGACGAATAGACTTCGAGGTTTCCCTTTGCCGTAATCATATAGATGATGCCCGCCGCTGATACCGATAAAAGGTTACTCGCGTATTCTTCCGTATTGCGCCGCCACAAAAACGTGCCGCGCGAGGTAATGCAGTTCAAGGCGCGGTCTTCGCCGGCCGTGTAAATATTTCCGTTCCAAAATACGGGCGCAGTTATGTTTTTTCCTGCAAAGACCAATGTCCAAAAGGCTTCGAGGGTTTGAGAATATGCGCCTGCCGTAACGGCAAAAAAGAGCAAGACGGCAGTATGTTTTTTTATACCGGTAACCATTGGTCGTTTTTTATTCCTTAGCATACGAATTTTTCAGTCTATAATACCGTATTTTCCGTTTTTTTTCAATCAATATATTCCAATGCGAATGGAAACCGATTTTTGAAAAATTATAAACCGGAACGCCTAAAAATTAGACCTGTTCGATAACTGTGTTTTCGAACAGGTCGACGAGTTCTAAATCGTACAAATAGCACGATTTAGAACATCGCATTTCAAGGTGACCTGTTCAGAAACGGAAGTTTCCGAACAGGTTTATTGATTTCCACCGGCTTTTTTTTCGTATACTGCTGACAAATTGCCGAATAAATTGTATAATATCCTTTAATCTATGTTTATTTATGTTTATTTACTATATGTATTGACAGGTTTATTTACAGTAAGGAAATCCAATGTTTCTTAAAAGTCTTGAAATTTTCGGATTTAAGTCCTTTTCCGATAAGGTCAAAATAGAATTTGCAGACGGTATAACAGCGCTTTTGGGGCCGAACGGCTGCGGTAAAAGCAATGTCGTAGACGCCGTTAAATGGGTTTTGGGAGAACAATCGCTTAAAACCCTCAGGGCCGATAAAAAAGAAGACGTTATTTTTAACGGCACCGAAAAGCGCAAGGCCTTGAATGTTGCCGAAGTTACCTTAACCATCAGTAACGAGCAGGGGCTTTTAAATCTTGATATGAGCGAGATAGCTATAAAACGCAGGCTGTTCCGCTCAGGCGAAAACGAATTTTTCATCAATAATGCTCCTGCACGGCTTAAGGAAATCAGAGAGCTTTTTTGGGATACGGGTGTCGGTAAGGCGGCGTATTCCGTTATGGAGCAGGGAAAAATAGACCAAATTTTATCCAGTAAGCCTGAAGAACGGCGCTATCTTTTTGAAGAAGCGGCCGGAATAACCAAGTTTAAAATGAAGCGGCTCGAGGCGGAACGGAATCTCGAAAAAACGCAGGAAAATATGCGCCAAATCGACGGGGTTTTAGGCGAGGTGCGCCGTTCGTATGACAGCTTGAAGGTACAGTCGGAAAAAACCGTTAAATATCGGGAATACAGGGAGCGGATATTCGATGACGAGCGGGATATTCAGCTTTTAAAGTTAAAAAGTTTTATAGAAGGCCTTGCTGCAAAGAAACAGGGCGTGCAAAGTGCATTGGAAAAACGTGATTCCATTCAGGCCCAAATCGACGGCGTTCACAATATGCTTTCGGAGAATATGGATATCGTGAACGAGATGGAAGATCAGCTTAATTCTTCTCAAATCAATATTGCAAACCTTGCAAGCGAGCAGCGGAACAAAAAAGAACAGGTTCAAATTTACAATAAGCGCCGTTCGGAACTGAAATTCAAGCTCAGTCAGATCGAGGCGAAGATAGCCGCCATTAAGGAAACTGCCGAAACCCTGCAGGACGAAATTTCCGAAAAGTCTTCTGCCGTGTTCGGGTTTAAAAAACAGGTTGCCGATATAGAAAAAAATGCCAGCGAATTCGAAGAAAACATAAAACTGGCAGGCCATAAAATCGATTCCAACAAGGAAAAAATCGAAGGGCTGGAAAACAGTATTCGAGCACTTGAGGCAGCACGCACCGAAAAAGAGGCGGAACTGCGGGCCGTTACCGAAGATATCGTTACCGAGCTTGATAAGAGCCTTCGGGCGGCAGGTTATTCTTCTTCGAACCGTCAGGAAGCCGAAACCGCCCTCGGGGAAGCTCTCGACAGGCTGAAAATATTTTTAAACGGAAGAAAAAACATCTTTTCCGATTTTGCAGGACTGCATGCACCTGCGGCGCAAGACGTAAAACAGTTTGCGGACAATGCGGTGCACAGTTTCGACTCCCTTTTACAAATTGTAGCCGATCTTGAAGCCTGCCTTGAAAAATACAAAAAATCCTCGGCCGGGTTTATCGACGAATTCTTGGCTCCGGAAGGTATTATTACACGGAAGCGGGCAGTGGACGCGGCAATCTTACAAAACAGACAGGATATCGAAGCCGGCCGCAGCGGTATTGCAAGCCTTATTTCGGAAAACGGCGCTCTTTCGGTTAAAATAGACGAATATCGGGCGACCTTGAGCGAACTGCGCATAAACAAGACCCAAATCGAAGCGCAGGCCGAAAATGCCGAAACACAGGTACGGCTTTTGGAAAAGCAGCTTTTGTCGCAGCAAAACCAACTGCGCGAAAAAGAGGACGAGCTGTTTTCGGAAAGCAAACAGCTGGAGCAAACCGACGAGATACTGACCGAGCTTGAAGGCGAGATCAATTCGCTGGAAATTCGGGGCCGTAAACTCGCGGAGGAACTGGAAAAACTGCAAAATGATATTTCTGCAAAAAACTCCGACCTCGCCAGTAAACGCGGCAAAATCGAAAAACTGAATGCGGAACTTTCAAAATCGAATTCGTTATTGGAAAAATTTCACCTCGACCTTGCAGGACTTGAAGCCGATATCAGAAACCTCAAAGATAATTTCCGCGAAAAGTATTCGCGTGATCTTATGGAATTCGAGGAGCGGATGTTTGCGCTTAACACTTCTCCAAGCGATTTAAGAACCGAGCTTTCCGTCCTCAAACAAAAACTCGAGGCCTTGGGGAACGTGAACCTCATGGCACCTGAAGAATTCGAAGAGGTCAAAGAGCGCTACGAATTTTTAAACAAGCAGATAAGCGACCTTGACAAGGCGCGCTCCGATCTGCAGCGGATTACCGACGAAATTACGGCGGAATCCACCGAGCTTTTTTTGAATACCTACAACAAGATCAAAAAGAATTTTCACAATATGTTCAGGCGGCTGTACGGCGGCGGCCGGGCCGAAATCAGGCTGACCGATCCGCAAAACGTGCTTGAGTCGGGTATAGAAATATTCGCGCAGCCGCCCGGAAAAAAGCTGGAAAACATCAACCTGCTTTCAGGCGGCGAAAAGTCCATAACGGCCGTCGCCATTTTATTCGCTACGTATATGGTAAAACCGTCTCCGTTTTGTCTTTTGGACGAAATTGATGCGGCCCTCGACGAGCCGAATGTCGTCCGCTTCGTTACGACCTTGCGCGAATTTGCGAATGTCAGTCAATACATTGTCATTACACACAACAAAAAAACGGTTTTGGGCGCAAACACGATGCTCGGTGTAACTATGGAAGAAGCGGGGGTATCGAAGGTTATTGCCATCAAACTGGATAAGGACAGCGAGCTAACCGCAAAAAAACAAACCGTCGATCTTATCGGCGAACCTTTTATCGAAGAAGATGTGGAACCGGAGGAAGGGGTTTATATTCCGCCGCATCCGCCTAAACGCATAAAAACCCTAACGGAACAGAAGGAGGAATCTTCCGATGACGAATAAAATTCAAGACCTGATTATAAACCGCAAAAAAGAGCTTGTCATAGCGGTCTGTATTTTGATTTTGATCCTGCTTATAAGCATTTTTATGATTATTTCAGGCAGTATGAGCGGGAGCGGAAAGATGGGGCAGGGGGCTGCCGATGCGAAAATCGACCCGAAGGTTTTGTGGGTCTTGGAGGAGCCGTTACGGTTGCCGCCGATTCAGTTTTCGCGGGAACAAAGGAAAATGTGGGACCGGCACGAGGTTGAATTCTGGTATGAGCCTCCTTCGAAAGAAATAATGGAAATGCTCGATAAAAAAAATAAAAATCTTGTCGATAATATTTTGGAGGCTGCTCCATGAAAAAAAATATTATATTGATTATATTTGTATCGCTTTGCTTTTTGTTTTCGGCCGTGTCCTGTACCGGCATAAAAAAAGCGGAGAAAAAGACGGCACCTGAAATGCCGAAAATAGAAGAACCGTCGAAACAAACCGTGCCCGAAGGTACCGAAGATTCGGCAGATCCGAAACGTCCGCCTGCAGCGGCGGGAAAAGCTGAAGAAAAAAAGCCTTCCGTAAAAACGGATACGGTTGCTGAAGCGCCGCAAACCGAAAAAAAGACCGTACCCGAAGAAAAAAAGCCCGTAATTGCAAAAAAAACAGAAAACCAAGGAGCGGCCGTTCCTGCCGAAAAAGGTAAGCCTGCGGCAAGACCCGGTACGGCAAGACCCCCCGCGGCAGGTAAGGCAGGCGCAACCCCTGCTGTAAAGGCTGAGAAGCCTGCGAAATCCGCACCGGCGGCTAAGACCGAAGCGCCTGCAACAGCCAAGGCTCCCGAAACATCTGTAAAACCTAAGACACCCGCCACTCCTGCACGGCAGCGCGAAACGGTAAAAACCACAGACGCTGCACAGTCCAAACAGGCGGCAAAACCGGCTGGAAAGCCCGCTCCCGATAAAAATCAGGCGAAGACGGCCGCCACAAGCAAAAACGAATCGGGCCGTACGCCGGGAGAAACACGGGGCGGTATTGCAAAAGCCGAAACGAAGCCGGTAAAACCGCAGCCCGATAAAACCGCAGCGTCGGCCGATCCGGCAGCAAAAAAGGCACTGCCTGCAAACGGAGCCGCTGCAAAACCGGTTTCTCCGCAAAAACCTGCATCTTCGAAACCGGCTTCTTCAAAACAACCTGTTTCACCGCAAAAGACGACGTCTTCACCGAAACCGGCTGCTGCGCAAAAGCCTGCTTCATCACCGAAACCAGCCGACTCAAAACCGGCGGCAGCAAAAAAGCCTGTACCCGCAGCCGAGAAAAAACTGCCGGCCAAACAGATTGCAGCTGCAAAACCTGAACCGAAAAAAAATGAACAGCCGAAACAGCCTGCACGTACGGAACGGCCTGCTTCCGGGCGGGAAAGACCTAGGGAAACCCGGCCTGTACCCGTTACCAAGGCCGCACCTGTACAGCCACGCAAAACACCGGATAATGCACCGAAAACTACTGCGGCAAAACCCGAACCACAAAAAACGAACGGAAATACAGCAGATGGCCTTACGGCAAAAACGCCGCCCGCTCCTGACAAAGACTTTATAGAAAACCTTATGAAAGATGCGCCGCCCCTTCCTCCCGAAAACGAGGATCACGGCTTCTTTTCCGAATTTCCCAGTACCGAACCCGGCGATTCCAAAGAACCCAATATTTCGCGGTCGGTAAAACTCTTCTCAGGTCAGCGCCTTCAGCTGGACTATCCCGGAGAAGGCTGGGTGTACCTCGGAGAATCCACCGCTCAAAAGGGCATAAAATACCAGCAGCGCAAATTACAGGACGGAAAAACCGTTTTTACCTTCGGTGCCGAAAACAAGGGCTCTTATATCTTAAACTTTTCCCGTTTTGACGTCTTTTCCGACGACTTTATTGCCGACTCCGTTTCGGTAGAAGTAGAAAATTCGTTCCAACGGTTAAACAACATCGTAAAAGCGCCTGCCTTTAAAGCCGAAAAATCCGAACAAGCGGATACGGCCATAGCAGAAACGGCTGCCCGTATGCAAAACGCCGCACCCGTGCCTGCGGTACCGGCCGTTGCGGCAAACGTATCCGGCGCCAATACCGAAAATGGCATGGCTTCATCCAATCCCGTTTCTTCCGATTCGAAAAACACGGACGTCAAAAACGAGGTACCGGCTGAATCAACGAAAACCCTTTCGGAACCTGCCGTCGTCTACGATTCTCCCGATGTCTTAATGGCCATGGAAACCAAAACGGGGGAAACAAAAACCGCCGAGTCCTCCGCCGATGAAAGCCTTGAAAGCATAAAAAAATTCATTGCAGCCGGAAATGCTGCTGCCGCCTTAAAAGACTTAAACGAGTTTTTTAAAAACCATTCGGTAAAAGCGGACGAGGCATGGTTTTTGCGCGGACAGGCCTATGAATTGAACGGAAAAGAAAAAAACATCAAACTGGCCTTAAACGCCTATCAAACCGTCGTAGATGCCTATCCGGAAAGCGCCCGTTGGGAAGAGGCTGACGCTAGAGTACGATATATCCGTAAATTCTACGTAAATATCGATTAAGCGACACCTTTACAAGGGAATTGATATGATTGGACTTCATTCTTTAAACCGCACCGAGCTTCTTGCCCGTGCGGCTATCTTGCTTACGACCTTGCTATGGGGCAGTACCTTTGTTGCCGTAAACAGCACAAGCGACTTTTTTAAACCCAATTTTTTATTGGCCTTGCGCTTTTTGCCCGCGGCAGCTCTCCTTTCTATCGTATTTTTTAAAA
Source organism: uncultured Treponema sp. (assembly GCA_963540475.1). Classification (GTDB taxonomy): domain Bacteria; phylum Spirochaetota; class Spirochaetia; order Treponematales; family Treponemataceae; genus Treponema_B. The sequence goes on from CAUTPO010000027.1 coordinate 9,298, forward strand.
AATTAAAAAAGATACATGCCGAATACTTTAAAATGGGAGCTGTGCTGGGGCTGATTATGGCCGTCGGTTATTCGATACAGGCGATGGCAATTACGACGGTAGGCGGGCTTCCCGGACGAAGTTCGTTTTTGGTTGCAACCTACTGCGTTTTGGTGCCGTTTATAAACATCATTTTTTCAAAGCGTCCGCCTGATAGGTACAATATTGTTGCGGCTTTTTTGTGCTTTACGGGAATTGCAGTTATTTCCATGCCCGACTTACTGAAAGAAAAAGCGGACGGGCTTAATTGGGGCGATATTTTCTCGCTTATCAGCAGCGTTATTTTTTCGTTTTATATCGTTCTTTTACCGCGGATGACGCGGCGGCTCGATTCGGTTTTGATTACGATTATGCAGTTTGTCTTTGCCGGTTCCTATGCCCTTATTTATTCCCTTTTGTTCGAAGACAATTCCAAAACCGTATGGAACGCCCAATCGGTTTTTACCCTTGTGTATTTGACCGTTTTGTGCACGGCACTGTGCGTGCTGTTACAGGTCATCGGTCAAAAAAATACACCGCCGACTACCGCCGCCTTGATTATGTCTTTGGAATCGGTTTTTAGTATACTGTTATCGATCGTAATTACGGGCGAACCTTTTTCCGCAGGGCTCGCCATAGGCTGTCTTTGCATTTTAACAGCCGTCATCATCTCCGAAACCAAACTCTCGTTTTTAAAGCGGAAATGCTGAAAGCCGACACTCGGAAATAAGCCGCAGTCTTTTTAAACCTTGATTTTTCCACGCTTTCGCTGTATCATCGATGATATGAATTCTGTAACGATAAGCTGTATTCCCTTTGCTGCGGCGGCTGTATGGGCCGTTTTAATAATAAAAAAAGATAAAATTGCGCCGAAACCCGTGTTTTTTGCCTTTTTGTACTCGTTTTTTTCCGTTATTGCTGCAATTACACTGCAATTATGTGCCGGCTTTTTGCAGGAGCGTTTTTTGGCGCGTGCCTCGTTGCAGCAATTAGTTCTTTTTAAAAGTTTTTTTTATACCGGCCTTATAGAAGAGGCGGCAAAATGCTTTTTTTTCATTATATTCATAAAAACCGTTCGGAGTAAGGATGGGGACAACTTTGCAAAGCAGACTGCCGTGCCGCCTGCCGCCGTCGCGGTTTTTTACGGTCTGGTATTTGCCTCGTTCGAAAACCTTGCCTATGCGGTTTTGTACGGCAGCGACTCCATTTTGATGCGGCTTTTGACGGCCGATATCCTGCATGCAGGGCTCGGCATTTATTATTTGAAGATCGGCCGCACAGGACGTACAAAAACTGCCGTATTGCTGTTTTGTGTGCCATGGCTCCTGCACGGGCTTTACAATATGTGTTTGAGTATCGGCGGCTTTTTTTCCGTCTTTGCCTTTTTTATTCTCTTATATGCAGCCGCTGCCGCCGCAAAAGAATACGCGGACGGGAAAAAGACGTAAAGGATTGAGCATTTCCGGTATTTTTAGTCTCCTCAAATTTTCTATAATTTTTTTAAATTTTTTGTTGACAACCGCAAATTCCTGTGTTATGATTTTTATGTACATAATTTCGATATGCTATTTTGAAAGGTTGATCAGGTTTTAACGGAGTTTTACAGCTTCGACAGTATCGGAGCGGGGTATCGCTCTTATGTACCGGTTTTCTACATTACTTTTGGAGGTTGTTTTATGAAACGGAAAATTTTGGCAGCAGGTGTTTTGCTGTCGCTGACGGTCTTTTTTGCGGCCGGCTGTAACAAGGGTGAAGATGCAAAAACGGATTCTTCTAAAAAAGGAGAGGCCGCCTACCACATCGGTATGATGACGGGAACCGTTTCCCAGTCGGAAGATGATTTGCGCGGTGCGGAAGAGCTGATAAAACTGTATGGTTCGGCAAAGGACGGCGGAATGATTCAGCACATCACCTATCCCGACGATTTTATGTCCCAGCAGGAAACCACCATTTCGCAGATAGTCGCTTTGGCCGACGATCCCAAAATGAAGGCCATCATCGTAAATCAGGCCATTCCCGGAACAGCGGAAGCCTTTAAACGCGTAAAAGAAAAAAGGCCTGACATTCTTCTTTTTGCAGGCGAAGCCCACGAAGACCCGCTCGTCATTGATGCGGCGGCTGATATGATAGCGTCTCAAGACTTTATTTCCCGCGGTTATACGATTGCATGGGCTGCAAAGCAGATTGGAACAAAGCACTTTGTGCATATTTCTTTCCCGCGCCACATGTCGTACCAGACACTGGGCTTACGAAGACTGATTTTGGAAGAAGCCTGCAAGGATCTGGGTATGGAATTCCATTTTGAAACCGCGCCCGACCCCACAAGCGACGTCGGAACGGCTGGCGCACAGCAGTTTATTTTGGAAAAGGTGCCGCAGTGGGTCGAAAAATACGGACAGGAAACCTGTTTCTTCTGTACGAACGACGCTCACACTGAACCCCTTTTAAAGCAGCTTTTTGCGTACGGCGGAATGTTTGTAGAAGCGGACCTGCCTTCGCCCTTAATGGGCTATCCCGGTGCTCTCGGAATCGATTTGACGGCGGAACAAGGCGATTTTTCGAAAATTCTCAAAAAAGAAGAAGATGTCGTCATCGAAAAGGGCGGCAAGGGTAAATTCGGAACATGGGCGTATTCGCTGGGCTTTACCGTTTCGGCAGGTTTGGGTGAATATGCGCGCCGCATTATTGACGGAGAAGCAAAACTGCACAATATGAGCGATTTGTCGGAAGCCTTCAATAAATTTACTCCCGGAGCTAAATGGAGCAGCACCACGTATATCGATGCAAGCACGGGCGTCCGTTCCAAAAACCACGCTTTAATGTTTATGGATACCTATATCTTCGGTCAAGGATACCTGCCTACAACGGCTCAGGAAGTTCCTGAAAAGTATTACGAAATCAAATTCACTAAATAGCCCGAAACTTAAGCCGGTTAATCCGCAATGGATATGCCGGCAAGCGGGTTTAAACCGATTTTACCGTAAGAATACCTTGCGGTAAAATCGCTTTCTCAAACAATTGTACTGAAAGTACGCTTCGTTTTGCCGTGTTTGTGTAAATTCGGCAAATCGAAAAACGGGTACGGTATTGTTGTGCGGAAAAGGTTTGCTTAAAGCATTGTGCCGTGTATGGGCAGTGCGGCAAAACCGAAGAAAACTTATTTTGTTTTTAGAAAATAGAAAAAACTTGCACATCGGCCTGTTTGATAACTTTGAACAGGCCGATTCAAGGTAGCCTGCTTTGAAACTGAAATTTCTAAACAGGTTTAATATCAGGATAGACAAAGGCATGAATGAAACTTTTTTAACTTTGGAACATATTACAAAAGATTTTTCCGGTACTCAAGTCCTTACAGGTGTCGACTTTTCTCTTAAAAAGGGAGAGATAATCGGACTTGTCGGAGAAAACGGGGCGGGAAAGACCACCTTGATGAGTATCTTATTCGGAATGCCTGTCATTACCGAGACGGGAGGCTTTGGAGGGCGCATTTTAATCGAAGGCAAAGAAGCCGCTTTCAAATCGCCCTTTGATGCACTGGATGCGGGGATCGGTATGGTTCATCAGGAATTTTCTCTGATACCGGGCTTTTCTGCAGCCGAAAACATTATGCTTAACAGGGAACTGAGAACACACTCGATTTTATCCGATCTGTTTACCGAACGGCTCAGTTCTTTAAAGCGCAAAGAAATGAACGAACGTGCCCAAGGCGTGTTAAATGATTTGGGTGTTTCCATAGATGCAAAAACCTTAATTTCCGAAATGCCGGTCGGGCATAAGCAGTTTACCGAAATTGCGCGCGAAATCGACAGGGATAACGTAAAACTATTGGTATTGGATGAGCCGACGGCTGTTTTAACCGAATCGGAGGCGGACATTCTTTTAAAAGCGGTAAAACGGCTTGCCGAACAGGGCATTGCGGTCATTTTTATCTCGCACCGCTTACAGGAAGTTATGGATATTTGCGACCGGGTTGTGGTTTTGCGCGACGGAAAGTCGATTCAGGATGTGAAAACTTCCGAAATATCGATTCCGCAGATTGCCGCTGCTATGGTCGGGCGGGAAATTGCGCAAACGGACGTTTCTTCTGCAAACCGGCAGATTGGAGGGCCGGTTTTTGAGGTGCAAAACCTATGGGTGGATATGCCCGGTGAGCTGGTACGCAATGTCAGTTTCAGCGTAAAAAAAGGCGAAATTTTCGGTATAGGCGGGCTTGCAGGGCAGGGGAAGATCGGTATTCCAAACGGTATTATGGGCATTTTCCCTGCAGGCGGCAGCGTACGGTTTAAAGGAAAGGAAATCGCCTTAAACGATACGGCAAGGGCTCTAGCGGACGGACTTGCCTTTGTGTCCGAAGACAGGCGCGGCGTCGGGCTTTTGCTTGACGAAAGCCTCGATTGGAACATCGCGTTTACGGCCATTCAGTCCAAAAGGCAGTATTTAAAAAGCTATTTGGGCGGGCTTGTAAAACTGCGCGATGAGCGGGCGATGAAAAGTCTTGCGGATAAGTACATCGATATGCTCAAAATCAAGTGTACCGGAAGCCATCAAAAAGCTAAGGAATTGTCGGGCGGCAATCAGCAAAAAGTCTGTTTGGCAAAGGCCTTTTGCCTTGAGCCTGAAATCCTTTTTGTTGCAGAGCCCACGCGCGGCATTGACGTCGGTGCAAAAGCTCTGGTTTTGGAGGCTTTACGGAAGATAAACGAAGAAAGCGGAACGACCATCGTTATGATTTCCAGCGAGCTTGAAGAACTGCGGTCAATCTGCGACAGAATTGCGATTGTGTTTAAGGGAGAAATTGCGGGCGTTCTTTCCTCCAAAGAGCAGCCGTCCGAATTTGCTATGTATATGGCGGGAGTAAAATAATGGAAAAAATCAAAAAAATTATTGCGGATTTCGGCGTGCCGCGCATCATCATTCTTGTGTTTCTTTTGTCCCTTTTTGTTATGGCGCCTTTTGTAAGGGTCAGCATTGGGGCATCCATTTCCGACATTGTAAACCGCTTTGGAATGAATGTGCTGATGGTGCTTGCGATGGTTCCGATGATTCAAACGGGCTGCGGCCTTAACTTCGGCCTGTCGCTCGGCGTTATCGGCGGGCTTTTGGGTTCGACTATGGCAATGCAGCTTCAACTGACCGGCCTTTTCGGGTTTTCGGCAGCCTTACTTTTTACCGTCTTTTTTTCAGGTATTATCGGCTTCGGTTATAGCTGCGTTTTAAACAGGGTAAAGGGCGAGGAAATGACGATAGCGATGTATATCGGTTTTGCCTCCGTTACACTTATGTCGATTTTATGGATTGTGTTGCCTTATTCGAACCCCGTTATGGTATGGGCGTATTCGAGCAGCGGGCTAAGAACGACCATAACCCTCGAAGGCTACTGGCTCAATATTTTGAACAATTTCGGGGCAATCAGATATGGTTCGTTCAGGTTCCCAACGGGGATTATCCTTTTTGCGGTTATCTGTATGCTTTTGATGAAACTGTTTATGAAAACCCGCACGGGAACCGCCCTGACAGCCGTCGGTTCCAATCCTGATTTCGCACGGGCAAGCGGGGTCAGCATTAATCGGGCCCGCACTATCAGCATTATTCTTTCGACGGTATGCGGCGGAATCGGTATTTTGCTGTATCAGCAAAGTTTCGGTTTTATTCAGCTGTATAAGGCGCCGCTTTATATGGCCTTTCCCGCCGTCGCCGCAATTTTAATCGGCGGGGCTTCGGTAAACAAGGCTTCGATTTTGAACGTCGTTATCGGCACAATTTTGTTTCAAGGGATCTTATCGATGACGCCGTCGGTTATCAACAGCGTTTTACAGACGGATATGTCGGAGGTTATCAGAATAGTGCTTTCGAACGGAATGATTTTATATGCTTTGACGCGTAAGACACAAAAAACGAGGTAGGATATGACCGGTATACATGATACATTAAAGAAATTTTCGCTGCTCGATTTTTTGGCGGATAATATTGTTTCGCTTTTGTTTCTCGTAATTTCGTTTGCGGCTATTCCCGTTTCGGGGCTGTCCGCTCATCACATACTTGGGGAAATTTTAACGCGTATCGGGCGGAATTCGTTTTTGGTGTTTTCCCTTATCCTGCCGATTATGGCCGGAATGGGTATAAATTTCGGTATGGTCTTGGGAGCTATGGCGGGCCAAATCGGTTTAATCTTTGCGATGGACTGGAATATCGGCGGAATTTACGGGCTTGTTTTTGCAGCCCTTATCGGAATGCCGCTTTCGGTTGTGCTCGGCTGGGTTGCCGGTTCTATTTTAAACCGGGCGCGCGGCCGTGAAATGGTTACGAGTTATATTCTAGGCTTTTTCTTTAACGGAATTTATCAGTTTTTCGTTTTGTATTTGATGGGCTCGGTTATCCCGATGCACAATAAGGCGATAAAACTGTCGCGCGGCTTCGGCGTGCGCAATACTTTGGAACTCGCTCCCGTCCGTCAGGTTTTGGATACGGCCTTTTCGTTCAATATTGCAGGCCTACGGATACCCGTGCTCTCGTATCTGATTATCATTGCCTTGTGCTTTTTTATCGTGTGGTTCAGAAAGACGAAGCTGGGGCAGGATATGCGGGCCATCGGGCAAAACCAGCAGGTTTCCAATTCGGCCGGCATTGCCGTCGAGCATACGCGCATTGTGTCGATTATTATTTCGACGGTGCTCGCTTGTATCGGACAAATTATCTTTTTACAGAATATGGGAAATATGAGTACGTATAACGCGCATGATCAGACGGGTTTTTTTGCAGCGGCGGCTATTTTGGTCGGAGGGGCTTCAGTAAGCCGGGTTAGCATTAAAAACGTCTTTATCGGTGTTGTACTGCTGCACTTTTTGTATATTGTCGCGCCCATGGCGGGGCAGCAGCTTTTAGGCTCTGCGATGATAGGCGAGTACTTTAGGGACTTTGCAGGTTATGCGGCCATCGCCTTATCGCTTGTGCTGTACGCCGCGCGGAATATGCGCAATGCCGAAAAAAAACGTTCCGAACTGAGAACGCAGGCGGAGGTTCGAAAATGATACGGATTACATCAAAAAAGATAAAAATTGCAGTACGGGCGGGGCTAGCCGTGTTTTATGTTCTACTTGCGGCCCTTATGTTTATGTCAGGCAGAACCCACACGGTTTTGTTTGAAAACAAAAAGGCCGCGGACGGCAGTTTTGACGCTTTTAAGGTCGTGGAAGTCGAGTTTGCGGGGAATGAGCCGACGGAGCTTTTGAGAGGGGACCGGGATAAGATTGTTTTGCGCGGCCAGACGCACTGGGTGCGGATCAGGACCAAGGACGGCACAGAAACTTTTTCCGGGAAATTTACGATACCGCTTTTTGAAGACAGCGTATTGCTTTCCGTCCCGGCACTGGTAAAAGGCTCGCCGCAGGCAATCCAGCCGTTCGACATTTATTCCGTCCCGCCCATCAAGTAGAAATACAAAAGAACCTCAAAAAGCATTACGCTTTTTGAGGTTCACGATAATTACCAAAAAGAAACGCGTTTCAGCTGTTCCCTACACCGCTTTAAGATAAAAATCCGTTTCTGTAGTGCGGAGATCCTTGACGGTTATCTGTCCCGACGAGAATTGTGTGCAAATACGGATAGCGTATTGTGTATCTTTTTCAAGCTCGGGAGGAACAAAAAATTCCACCAACGAAGGTGTGTTGGTAAAAATGTGTTCCTCTTTTACCTTTATAGGCTCCGAACCGTCTTGAGGTACACAGTATATACCGCAGTCTTCCAGCGTACCGAGAATGCGGATTCTGTTTCCAGAAACCCTAAGCGATTTTCCGCAAGTAATAATCTCATTGTCTTTTTGACTGAATAAATCTCTTACCGCATCGATTTGAGGATCGTGCTGCGACTGTACTACAAGCGAAACCGAAAGCTTTTTTAAGCTTTTGTTTACTTCCGCAGAAGGAGTAAAACGCAGGCACAGAGGCGGAGCATCGGCAGGTGTCGGGTTTTTGCCCTTCACTATACCGTCAGCGGCAAGATAGAAAGTACCTATGCCCAGCACATTTACAGCCTTACCTTGTCTAAGCTGCCTCATAATTTCTTCATGCAGCAGCTGTGCACTATGCTGTACCAAATGTGCCGATATGCCCGTATCCCGCTCATCAATCAAGCTTATAAGATTTTCAAGACTGAGCGTCTTATTACTGCGGTGTACCCGCCCATAAAATGATTCTCCCGTTTTATCAAAACGGTTCTTGTACAACACCATACTTACCCGATGCTCGGGAGTTTGAAAATTCATCATAGAATTTCCTCCTTAAAAATTGAAATAGAGAACGATGAGCTATAAAATTTCTTAATACTTGTTCACAGTGATTGACAGAATAGATATTTTATGATAAGGTAAATTTATGATAGATTTTTTGAGTTTATATTTTTTAAAAAATTTCTCATTAAATGCTTTAGATAAGGTAAAAAACCGCAGTACACTTATAAATAAAACACTGTGCCATTTTACCCCCCCCCCGTGTGTCAAAACGACACAGTTTATAAACTAAATCAAAATCTTTTATATCATTATTTTTTCCTCTTTTGTAATAAACGCATAAGACAATTAGCTTCTTTTGTCTTGTGTGCTTTTTTATATATTTACCGCCTTGAAATTAAATTTGAAAGTAAATCAAGATTTTTGTTTTACAATTTAACAGGGCGGTTTAGCAGCTTAGGTTTTTACGGTCACTCTATACGAAATGACAGCCGGCTTTTCTTTGCAAGATCCGTCTGTGCGGAACCTTTTCGGTTATGGGTTGGGCGGGGAAATAGAAAGATATAAATGCAATGGAAAAAAATTGCAAAAAGGAAGGTTAAGAATGAAAAAGACAGCAATTATTTTTTTATGTGTCTTATTGGTTTCTGTAAATATTTTTACAGAAGAGAAAAAATCATCTTCAAATCAGGAAAAATATTTTGCTATGGCAAAAGTTCCCCCTATAAGCGATTTTGAATATGAACTTACAGAAGATATGGAAGGTGTAAAAATAACTAAATACAAAGGAGAGGCTTTGCATGTCCTTATTCCTAATGAAATTGAAGGCATGCCTGTTGTAGAACTAGGAGACTATTCATTTTCAAGTAGAGAAAAAATGGAGACAATAATTATACCTGATACTGTAAAAAAAATAGGCAGATATGTATTTAATTTCTGTGATAAATTAAAAAATATTCGTCTTTCAAAAGCAATAACAAGTATTGTAGCAGGTATGTTTTCTGCATGCAAATCACTGGAAGAATTTATAATACCTGATCATATTACAAATATTGAAAGTGGTGCCTTTTCTCGTACAGGTATAATATCTATTTATTTGCCTGATAGAATAACTTTTCGTTCAAAAAGTTATTCTGAAGAATATGAAATATCTACCTTTGTGTTCAATGGTTGCGAGAATTTAAAAAAAGTACGCTTGCCTTCTTCAATTACAGTCATTGGAGATAAAATGTTTTCAGGGTGTACTTCATTACAAAATATTGTTCTTCCGGAAGGACTTACAAAAATAGGTGAAAGTGCATTTGCAGACTGCCCTTTTACAGAATTAACTATACCTAATACGGTTACCACAATTTTATCAGATGCCTTTTATGGGTACAAGGGAAAAAAACTTATAATTCCTGATTCTGTTACAGTGCTTGACTGTTCTTTTTCAAGTTGTAAAAATTTAGAATATCTCCATCTGCCAAATTCTTTAACGGAAATTAATTCCGAGTTATTTCATGATAAAAACTCTCCTTTCGATAATTCTAGTGCATTAGTATCAGTAAATTTACCTGAATCATTAAAAAGAATAAGTTATGGTAGTTTTTATGAACTAAAATCATTGAAAGAATTGATTATCCCTGACACACTACTTGAAATCGAGTTTTTCGGTAATGATATATTTTTAGGTACAC
>CAUTPO010000028.1:0-18991 GCA_963540475.1 uncultured Treponema sp.
ATTCCCGCTGGGAAAACAAAAACGACACGTCCGTTTTCGATACGGTTAAACAAGCTATCTTGGAATGCCGTGCACTCCGCATTGAATATCTCAGTTCCTACGGAGAGAAAACCGAGCGTACTATTTATCCGCTCCGTCTTTTGTATAAATCGAAGGCATGGTACGTTGAAAGTTTTTGTGCCGAAAAAAATGATTATCGGCTTTTCCGATTAAACCGAATGCTTTCCGTTACACAGACGGTAAAAACATTTAAGCGTGCGGAATTGCTCAATAAGATACCTGAACGCACAGATTATTCCGATGATCTGGTGCTTACGAATATAAAATTAAAATGCTCTGCTAAAACCGCCTACAGACTCTACGATGAATTTCCTCCTGAACTTATCGCAAAAAATTCCGACGGCTCATATACCCTGAATGCAGCCATCCCTTTTGATTCGTGGGTCTGCGGTTTTATCTTGTCTCTAGGTACCGACGTAGAAATCCTTGAACCGGAAAACTTAAAAACAGAAATCGCCCAACTTGCAGAAGAAATTATGAAATGGCATAGAAAAAAGTATGAACGTCTTTTAAATTTTTAGTTTTTCTTACGCTGACATTGACATGTAATCAAAATTTGACTATAATACAATTATGTATCGTGTTGTTCAAAAAAAAAGTATAACAAAGGCAGTAAAAAAGATGCCGGAGAAAGAGAGGAAATTATTTTCTCAATTAGTTATTGACTTAAAAGATTACGGTCCGATGCAGAAAAAATGGCCTAATTTCAGTAAATTGGGTGAAAATAAATACCATTGCCATTTATCATATCATTGGATTGCTTGTTGGAAAGAAACCATAAAAGGAATAGAATTGGAGGTTTATTATGCAGGTTCTCGTGAAAACTCCCCTTATTAAAATTGAAGGAGACATTCCTCCTGATTTGCTTCATTTTGTAAAAAAGCAATATAAACACGTTACGGTGGAGTATGATGAAGAAGATGAAGATGATGAGTATGAAGAGGTAACTGAAACTGAATGGTTTAAAAACATAAGGAAGGATATGACACCGGCTAAAGTTTTAAAGCTGTTTCGTGGACGTGATCGGCTTACACAGGCAGAACTTGCCGAAAAGCTCGGAACAAATGCTCAAAATGTTTCAGGTATGGAACGCGGAATAAGAGCCATTTCGATTACCATGGCCAAAAAGCTCGGTAAAATTTTCGGCACAAATTACCGTAATTTTTTATAAAAACCGAAATCGCTCAACTTGCAGAAGAAATTATGAAAAAACATAGGAAAGTTTAAATTCTTTTTTCAAACCTGACACATTCTGACAGGTTGATGTGCTATAATGAGTTTACATATTTTTAAAAAGAGATATGATAAACAGTTCGGCAGAAATTCAACCTCACTGTTTATCGATATTGTATGCGGTTTGTAAACAAACCGCTTGAAAAAACTTTTTTCGGAAACTTAGGTTTCCTGCAAAAAGTTTTTATAGGAGTAAACTATGCCGAGACCTACGACAAAAGAAGATTTGATTTTTGCTTCAAATGAGCAGTTTGAAAAACTGTGGAATTTAATTGACGGTATGACTGAAAAAGAAAGAACTGTCAATATAAATCCTAATGAGCGCGATAAAAATGTACGCGATGTGTTGGTTCATCTTTATGAATGGCACTGCCTTTTATTCGTTTGGATAAAGTCCAACACGCAAGGGAAACCGGCAGCCTTTTTGCCTGAACCTTACAACTGGAAAACTTATCCTGAAATGAATGTTGAGTTTTGGAAAAAACATCAAGGCACCCCTTATGCCGATGCCGAAAAAATGCTTAAAAAAACTCATAAAGAAGTTATGAAACTCATCGAACGCTTTTCAAATGAGGAACTTTTTTCAAAAGCTGTTTTTGACTGGACCGGTACAACCACTCTCGGAAGTTACTGTGTGTCCGCAACTTCCAGTCATTATGACTGGGCTATCAAGGATATAAAAAAAGCATTGAAAAAATATAGAGAAAAATGAAACATCCTGCTACGATTACCTTACCATTTCTGTAGACAATGTGGCTTTATTGTGGTATAATTTAGGCATGGAGGATGCTATGCCGCAAATAGTTCCGATACGTGATTTAAAGAATACTGCAAATATTTCTGCCTTATGCCATGAAAGCGATGAACCCATTTTTATTACAAAAAACGGTTACGGCGACATGGTGATTATGAGTATGGAGACTTTTGAAAAAAACGCTTTTTTTTCTCATCTGTATGATGCTCTTGATGCAGCGGAGCTGGATGTAAAAGAAGGCCGCCTTACCGATGCTGATGATGTAGTTGCAGAACTAAAGTCAAAGTATGGTTTACAAAGTAAACTTAACCGATAAAGCAAAATCCGATCTTGATGAAACTATCAGATATATCGCAGAAGAACTTTTAAATTCAAAAGCTGCTGCCAATTTGCTTGCAGACTTTGTGAAACAAAAAAATAATTTAAAGGATTCGCCATATATGTATCCCGTTTGTAATGATCTAAACTTGCAACAGAAAGGGTATCATAGATTCCTCTTTTACAAAAAATACGTTGCCCTGTATTCGATTAATGATACGGAAAAAGTCATAAATATATTGCATGTATTTTATGCAAAGAGAGATTATGCAAAGTTGGTGTAAAGCAAGGCTCTACCATTTTAGCGGCTGCAACTAAAGCCGAAAACTATAGAGCATGATAAAACGGACATTGCCGAATTTTCGAGGAATAGGAAACACATGCACTTTGTTCAAGCGAAAGGAATTTTATCAGCTAAAAACGGAATGAACTTGTACCGCGGCTGTACGCACGGGTGTATTTACTGCGATTCAAGAAGTGAATGTTACCAAATAAAACATATGTTTGAAGATATCGAAATAAAAGAAAATGCAATAGAATTGCTTGAAAGCACCTTGCGTCGAAAACGAAACAAGTGTATGATCGGTACCGGTTCTATGACCGACCCGTACATGCCGCTTGAAGAAAAAATCGGCATGACGCGGAAAGCGATAGAAACAGTTTACCGATACGGCTTCGGGTTTACGGTAATAACGAAATCGCCGTTGATATTGCGCGACCTCGAACTTTTACGGGCGGTAAACAAAAAAGCAAAATGCGTTGTGCAGATGACGCTGACCACATATAACGATAGCCTGTGCAAAATACTTGAACCGAATGTTGCCGTTACGAGCGAACGGTTTGCCGTACTAAAAAAACTGCGTGACGCGGGTATTCCTACGGTTGTATGGCTCACGCCGATTCTCCCGTTTATAAATGATACGATAGAAAACATAGAAGGCATTTTACAGTATTGCATCGAGGCAAAAGTGTTCGGTATCATCTGTTTCGGCATGGGCTTAACGCTCAGGGACGGAAGCCGCGAATATTTCTATAAAAATCTCGACGCAGCTTTTCCGTGTCTAAAAGAAAAATATATACAACGCTATGGAAACAATTATTCCGTTATAAGTCCGCACAATGCACGCTTGATGAATTTGTTCCGCACACGGTGCAAGGAAAACGGAATAGAATACATCCCCGATACAATATTTTCTTATTTAACCGCTTTTGAGGGGCTGAGAAAAGACGCACAGCCTGAATTGTTTTGATGGATAAACAGATATCCTATTGTACCTTATTTTTTAATTGTTTTATGATATATTGTAGCCTAATTATGGATAGAAAAAACGAAAATAATATTGATGTCTGGAAAAAAGAAGAAACAGCAGCTTTTGAAGGCTGGGATTTTTCGCATTTAAAGGGACGTTGGGAAAATGAGCAATTACCGTGGGATTACAAAACCATCATCAGCAAATATCTTCGGCCGGAAATGCAGCTGCTGGATCTTGGTACAGGCGGCGGAGAATTTTTATTCGTGCGGAGGGTTTAATACCCCGACGCTTGCGTCGTAACGAAGGGGATTAAAGCCGACTGCAACCACCTTATGAGAACAACATACCCCGACGCTCGCGTCGGGTATGTTGATTGAGTTGAATCACCCGGCGCAGCGAACTTCCGTTACTGAAGGGTATGCACCGAATTTTGCATTATGCAGACAACGGTTGGAACCGCTCGCTATTACAGTCCGCTTTACGGAAAAGGATGATTGCCTTGACTTTCCCGACGGGTATTTCGATATGGTGATAAACAGGCACGAATCTTTTTCCATCGCGGAAGTTAAGCGCGTATTAAAACCGGGCGGATATTTTATTACACAGCAGATCGGCGGAAAAAACGATATCGATTTGGCATGCAGAATAAACCCCGATTTTGTTTCCGATTATGCCGATAATGATTTGATGCATATCGAACCGCAGTTTGTGAATGCCGGTTTTAATACAATAGAAAAAGCGGAGGCCTTCTCTCCGATACGCTTTTTCGACACGGGCGCCTTTGTTTATTTTGCAAAGATAATCGAATAGGAATTCCCCGGTTTTTCAGTTGACTCGCATATTGTCCGGCTGTATGAATTTGAAAATGAAATTGCCGAAAAAGGTTATCTTGAAGGAACGGAACACCGGTATATGCTTGTGGTAAAAAACGGCAGCACCTAACGGCTTATGAATTATCGGGACTGGAAAAATGCTTTTGAAAAACATCGGGGGCATCTTATCAATTTGAACCGCTTAGTGCAAAACCTATCACTGTGCTTTTGGAAGGGGCTTTAAAACGTTCTACCTAAAACGACAGAACTGCCGGTTTTTGAATTTCCGTAAAAACAAAACCGGAATTTACAATACGGTCTAAGCGTTATTCGTGCGGAGGGTTTAATACCCCGATGCTCGCGGCGGGATTGTTGATTTTGTAAGTTCCGTTATAGTCTGAAAATAGGTCCGATTTTTATCGAAAAAGAATTAGTAAAAAAGAACGGAGCTCCTATTCCGATCATATCGACGGCGGTTATATTCAACCCTGCTTTTTTGCCGAAAAAATATTGAATGCCTATATTGATGGGGATTCCTATTTGCAACAGCTGTGGAAATCCTACCGTTAAACCGAGCCCGCCCAATAAATTGATGTACAATTTACCGTTTGTTTTAAAAGTGTAGCCTATAAGCGAGCGGGATTCGAAAAAAAACGATGGGATTACAAGGCCTCCGCCGTTTTTCTTTGGGCTTAAACCCGTAAGATATGCGGTTCCAATAGCGAATCCTACATCTTCAAAATATGTAAATCCGTTATCCAGTATAAGACCTACCGTAAATTCCAGATCGGCATTGTGAGAGTAAAAATATCCTTGAGAGGGAAGAAGTGTATTGTATTTCAGCGGTGTGGTGTTGGTGTAACCTATGGTCGGTGTAAGAATAATATCATGATCTGCAAACAAGCCCGAAAAAGCGAAGCCGATACAAAAGCAAAACGATATAATTTTTTTCATCACTACTCCTTTTATAAATAGACCTATTCGATAACTCCGTTATCGAATAGGTCGACGAGTTCTAAATCGCGCAAATAGCACGATTTAGAACATCGCATTTTAAGGCAACCTGTTCTGAAACTGAAGTTTCCGAACAGGTCTAATATCAAGATATTAGCATAGATCATAAATATTTACAAGTAATTTATGGGACCTTATCCGATTGACAGCCTTTGAAAAAACAATTATGATAACTCAGTTATGGCAACTACATCTAAAAATGCTGCACATACGGGACGTGCGGACGGATACACTTCTTCCAAAGAATTATTGCTGGAAAGCGCCGCTTGCGAATTTTTAAAAAACGGCTGGACAAAAAGTTCTATGCGTACAATTGCAAAACAGGCCGGCGTTACCACCGGATCTCTTTATTTTCATTTTAGAAATAAGACGGCGCTTTTTGATGCGCTGGTAAAGAAGGTGTACGATGAGCTTTTGCGGAATCACAGAAAAATGTACGAAACGTTTTTTGATATGCCGATCGATAAAGAGAAGATGCGGAAGTTCCGTTTTGAAGAAAGGAAACGGACGGTCGATTTTATTTACGGGAATTACCGTGCCGTAAAACTGCTTGTTTGCAGTTCCGAAGGAACGCAGTATGCCGATTTTTTCACACTGATGATGGAAGATACGTATAAGGCCGATGTTCGCTCCTTGTCTATGGTAAAGCAGTGCGGCGGTACCATTCAGTCTGATGTGGATATGCGTTTGTATTCTGCAATCGATAAAAGCTTTTGGAGTTGTCTGTTCGAAACCGTTAGGCTCGATATTCCGTACGAACAGGCATTAAAATACGTTTCGATACTTGACGATTTTCACGAAGCAGGCTGGGATAAAATTTTACTGATACCGGAAAACTACGATTCGGTTTGACGAGCGTCTCATTTTCCGTCGATTTGAAATTTTCCGTTTAATCGAAGGTGCTCTTGTCAGGAACGGAATTGTTTCCGTGTACTTGAAGCGTTTACGGTAGCACAATATTCTTTTTTGTGATATAAGTTTTAACCTGATTTTTCGGCACAAGACCCGTAAAAACGGCGTTTTATCGATTGGAGGAAACATGGATTGTACGAATTGTAAGGTTTCTTACGATGAAGAAGTTTTCGGTGATAATTTGATGGTCTGCCCGCATTGCGGCTGTCATCTCGGCATCGATGTAAGAAAAAGAATTTTGTACCTTACCGACGAAAATTCGTTTAAAGAATTATACCCGAATCTTAAAAGCTGTAACCCAATAGAAATGGAAGGATATGAAGAAAAGCTCTCGGCTGCGGAGGCAAAGGCTTCCGAAAAAGAGGCCATTGTTACCGGCTCTTGTACGATAAAGGGCAGGCCGGCCCTTCTCGGGGTTATGGCCTTTCATTTTATGGGCGGTTCGATGGGTTCGGTGGTCGGCGAAAAAATCTCGCGGTTAATGCTCAAAGGTGCGGAAGAAAAAATCCCCGTTATCATTTACGCAACCTCAGGCGGGGCTAGAATGCAGGAGGGGCTTTTTTCGCTTATGCAGATGTCCAAGACCTCAAGCGCCGCGGCTGAGTTGGACGAAAAAGGCGTTCCGCTTTTTATACTGCTGTGCGACCCGACGACCGGCGGCGTTACGGCAAGTTTTGCAATGCTCGGCGACATAGTTACCGCAGAACCGGGTGCTCTTATCGGCTTTGCCGGCCCCCGCGTTATCGAAGGGACGATCCGCCAACAGCTGCCCGAAGGTTTTCAACGGGCGGAATTTCAGCTGCAAAAGGGTTTTGTTGACCGTATCGTGCCGCGGCAGGAACAGCGGCAGTTTTTTGCCCGAATGATTGACGCACACACGGCGCATTTTAAAACGGCAGCAAAAAAGACTGGAGGGAATACGGAAAAATGAGCGATATTGATCAAAAGGCCTTATTGACAAGCCTTCAGGATATGGCGGAAAAGGCGGGGCTCGACATAACGGAAGAGCTTGAAAAAATAAACACAAAACTGAAAAGCACTTCTTCTCTTTCGAAAACATGGGAGCGGGTAGAACTGGCGCGCCACAGCGACAGGCCCCGCACCCTGGATTATATCAATATGATTTTTGAGAATTTTACCGAGCTGCACGGCGACCGTTTTTTCGGAGACGACCCTGCGATGATAGGCGGTATCGGTTTTATCGATGGAAGACCGATAACCGTCATCGGAACGCAAAAGGGCAGGAATTTGCGCGAAACCATAGACCGCAACGGCGGTATGGCAAACCCCGAAGGCTACCGCAAGGCCCTGCGCCTTGCAAAACAGGCGGAAAAATTCCAAAGGCCAATCGTTACCTTTATTGACACGCAAGGGGCCTATCCCGGACTCGGAGCGGAAGAGCGGGGCATCGGAGAGGCCATTGCGGTCAACTTGCGTGAACTGAGCAGGCTGAAAACCCCCATCATCTGTTTTGTCATCGGGGAAGGCGGTTCGGGCGGCGCCTTGGGTATCGGCGTCGGCGATAAAATCTATATGCTGGAAAACGCCATTTTTTCGGTTATCTCCCCGGAAGGCTGTGCTTCCATCTTGCTCCGCGATTCAAGCCGGGCAAAGGATGCCGCAGTCATGCTTAAAATAACCAGCCGCGACATTTTGGATTTAAAAATGATAAACGGTATCATCAAGGAGCCGGAAGGCGGCGCCCACACCGATCCGCAAAAAACGGCCGAGGCGATCAGAGCCCAAATCGTAAAAGACCTTGATGACCTTTGCAAACGGGATCCTGCCGTTTTGGTAAAATACCGAAGCAAAAAGATTCGGGCCATCGGCTGTTTTTCTGAATAACAAAAAAAGGCGGATACCGGTTTATCCGCCTTTTATTCGTGCGGAGGGTTTAATACCCCGACGCTTGCGTCGTAACATGAGGGTATTAAAGCCGACTGCAACCACCTTATGAGAACAACATACCCCGACGCTCGCGTCGGGGTTGTTGATTTTAGGGTTTACACAAATCCGCCTTTCGTATTACGGGTTCACTTTTATTTATAAAATTCGGCAAAAACCCGCGTAATATATTCTTGATCTGCCGTGCCGCCCAATTCCCGTATCGAATGCATGGCCAAAATAGGATTACCTATATCAACGCTTTTTATATTCAAGTTTGAAACCGAAATAGGCCCTATCGTAGAGCCGCCCCGCATATCCGAACGGTTTACGAAATTTTGAAAAGGAACGCCCGCGCGCATACATAGGTCCTTAAAAATCCCCGCCGAAATTCCGTCCGAGGTGTAACTCATCGATGCGGCCACTTTTATAGCGGGGCCCTTGTTTACAAGCGGAAAATTCGTAATATCGTTTTTTTCAGGATAATTGGGGTGAAGCCCGTGCGCCTGATCCGCCGAAATCAAAAAAGAGCCGGCCAAGGCCTTTTGCATTTCTTCAAAAGCATTGCCCGTACAGGCGCTTAGCACAATCCGCTGCAAGGTATCCTGCAAAAACGGACTGCCTGCCCCCTGCGCTGTGCCTGAGCCGACCTCCTCGTTATCGAAAACGGCCGCGACCTGCACAAAATCGGCAGGCGCGGAAGCGGCAAGGGCGTCCAGCGACGGATAGGCCATTCCAAGGTTATCGATCCGTCCGACCGAAAAAAACTCGCCGTTTAAGCCGGTAAAACAGCCGGGCTGCCTGTCGTACAAATACAGATCGAAGTCCAAAATATCGTGCGGTTTTACGCCGAGCTCCTTTGCGATAAGGCCTGTCAAAAAACCGTTTTTTTCGAACGTTTCGTTGACGATGGCAGCGACGGGGAGGGTATCCTTCTGTTTGTTGTACGCATATCCCTCGTTGACTTCTCGGTTCATGTGAATAGCCAAATTCGGAATGATTAAAAGCGCCGTATTGAAATTGACTAACCGTACTTCGGGGGCAAGGAGGGTTCCGCTTCTCAAAACGGCCCTGCCGGCTGCGGAAAGGGGGCGGTCAAACCATGTCGATAAGATCGCACCGCCGTACACTTCCGTATTCAGCTTTAAAAAGTGGTTTTGCACCGTAATTTCGGGGTGGGGCTTTATTCTGAATGTAGGAGAATCGCTGTGACTGCCGATAATTCTAAACCCGTTTTTCGAATTACCGCTTTTCGGCATCTGCCACGCGATGACGGCACTGCCGTTATTGGTCATAAAATACCGGCCTTCGGGCTGAAGCGAAAAAGAATCTTGTTGATACAGGCGGATAAACCCGCGTTGTTCCAAAAACTCGGCGGCATTGTGTATGACGTGATACACGGACGGGCTTTTATCGATAAATTGCATAAGCTCTTCGGCTTTTTTTCTGTTTATACTTTCCATATTTCTCCCATAAAAATATTTTGCAAGGACTAATCCCGAAAAATACTTTTTTAAAATGCTGTAAGGGCAACCGGTGTTACGGACTGTGCGGATTACCGGTACGGCACGATTATACTCGGGATTATAACAAAACGGGGTATTAAAAACAAGATGATGGACAGATTGAAGGCCTTACATGGAGTAGCGGTTTTGTGCGCTTATGACGGCGGGCATGCGGGTTTTAGGCGTAAGCGGAAAGCTTAAACGGTATCATAAAAGTAGGAAAAGAAAACAGCCCCCGATACGGAGTACCGAGGGCATGCGGTTAATCCGATAGCCGGATTATTTTTGGGTAAGGGTTCCCGTAATGCCGAGAACGCCGTCTTTTAATTCGAATTTCAAAGAGCCTTCGTAGTGATACTTTGCTTCGGGGCTGTATTTGTCCGCTTCAAGGGAAATCTTGCTCCAATCGAGGGCTGTCATATCGGCAGGATCCCCGCCTTCTTTTAAAAATTCTTCTTTCAAAGTGAAGGTGTTGTCGTTGTTTACGCCGACCCCTTTTGCGATTTTTGCGCCTGTCAGCGGGTCGAAATTGCCGTTTTTATCGGTCATCAGCTCGTACGCCTTACCGCGGTGCACAAACCGTATCGTTATTACGCCTGCCTCTTCCATAACCTGCAAGGCATCTCCTTCGGCCAAAGAGCGGCTCGATACTGCATACAAAAAAAGTCCTCGCAGCCCCGAAGGAAGAGCTGCTTTTTTTTCTTCGGCGGGGGCGCTGTAACGGACCTCGTTGAATTTTTTTGTGGACCCCTTTACGCTTGCACCTGCGGCCGCATCGAACATATCTTCGACCGTTTCACCGCCGTACGTCCACTTAAAATAATTCGTATCGTAGGCTTCGAAAGCCGTATTAAGCTTGTAATCCACCGTGACGGACATCTTTTCCTTTTCGGCATTGCTGCAGGATACCGCCAGAACAAACAGTGCGGCCAAAACCAAGACCGCACCCGAATTTAAACGTTTTTTACTCATTTAAAATTCTCCTAAAAAATAGTATTCGATAAATATTATATTTTATTTACAAATAAATGTAAAGAGGGGAATATTCATACAAATGGAAATAATAGACTACTTGAATAATTTTAATATTTTATGTAAATTATGGCTGATAAAAATGCTGCGGGGCAGGGTGCGTCCATAATAAGCGGGGGGGCAGCCTTTTCCCGAACGGCAAAAAACGTAGACGGAGAAACAAATGAAAAAAAATATGTTTACCGCAGGTTTGTTCCTGCTGCTCCTTGTGCTGGGAGCCTGTAATTCGAGGTTTGACATAAAAGAAACCGTTGAAGACAGATTGAACCCGCGCGTCTTATCTTCGCTGAACGCAGAGCCGGCATTGAGTACTCCGGGTACACCGCCGAATCTTGATATACCGTTTAATCCGAAAGTGAAAAATTACGATATGGAACTCCGCTATAGCACAAGTGTTCAGGGACAGATGAAAATAATTGCAACAAGCAAGAATCCGGAACATACGGTTACAATACGGGGGCTGGAACCTGTAGTGACGGGTACGGGAAATACTTATGCGTTTTTTCCTTTTGGCTCCTCAGGCGGTGAAGTAAAAATAAGCATTGAAGTTTCCTACAAGGGAAAATCGACTGTTTACAACCTCAAGGTAAGAAAACGCCCCTATTAGAAACATGGCCTGCTTTAAAAAAGACCTGTTCGATAACTCTGTTATCGAACAGGTCGACGAGTTCTAAATCGCGCAAATAGCACGATTTAGAACATCGCATTTTAAGGCAGCCTGTTCTGAAACTGAAGTTTCAGAACAGGTCTAAAATATACAGGAATGTTTCTATCTTTCCGATAAACGGAATAATGCCGCTTGGAAAGTGGTTTTATCTATATGATTCATATTTTGGGAGATTTTTATGAAAAGAAGAATCAGCTTTATCATTTTGCAAATAGCACTGGCTTTCTTTTTGATCGTTGCCGGCGTTTTAGGCTTAATGCGTTCCAATGCAGGGGAACTCGGACAGGTTGTAGGCCTTTTAGACGGCCTTTTTAAAAGCCCAATTATAACCACCGCAATTATTATTACCCTTGCTGTTGTGGAATTGATTGCCGGCGTTTTTTTGATAGTCGAATTTTTCAGCGGCGATATACAGTTGGCAAATATAATCCTCATCGTTTTTATGATTTTGTGGATTGTGAACATCGTTTTAATCGACGTGCTCGGCGCCGCCGACGGCAGTCATTTTAAAAACGTAACTTCGGTATTAAACTATCTTTACCAACTTTCGAGGCACCTGATGATCTTGGGCGCCATCATTGTTGTTAAGGAAAAGAATAGATCTGTTCGATAACTGCGTTTTCGAACAGATCGCCGAGTTCTAAATCGCACAAATAGCACGATTTAGAACATCGCATTTCAAGGTAACCTGTTCAGAAACGGAAGTTTCCGAACAGGTTTAATAGAATGTAGGGGGAAGGAAAAAACTGCCGTTTTTTCAAGGTGTCCTCATATTGTGTTTCTTTGTTTTTTAGAGGTCTTTCTTTGTTCGTGCACAGGGATTTTAAGCAACCGGCGTTTTTTGGGGAAGAAGTTCCTATAAAACCAACAAACCGAAAAATTATCAAATTTTGAGGATTGTTGATTTTATAATAAGCGACGTTTGCCGAAAGGCAAACTCGCCGGTTAACGAGGCAACCTTATTTGGTTGCCGAAGTTATACCTGCCTAAAAAGGAGGCAATAACGGAAAGACCTCGTCTTTTTTTAAGGGAAGACCGTTTAAAAAAAAGGCCTGCCCGCGTCAAACCGTATCGGCTGAGGTTTAAGGCCTACCCGTCTTTTTCTGAAAGTGCCCCGCAGTTTTTTTCCCATACCCGCTTACATAAATCTTCAAAATTATGTATACTGCACCCCTTATGGGAAAATCATTTGTTTTTGTCAACCAAAAGGGCGGCGTCGGCAAAACGACGTCCGTAATCAATTTGGGCGCATACCTCGCTCTTGCGGGCAAAAAAACCCTCTTAATCGACTTTGACCCTCAGGGTAATATGTCGTCAGGGGTTGGTGTAAAAAAAAAGCAGCCGACCGTTTACGACGTTTTGGCCCAAAAAGCCGACATAAAAAGCGCTGTGTACGAATCTCCCATACAGGACCTCTTTGTTATTCCTGCCTCGATCGACCTTTCGGGTGCAACGGTCGAGCTTGTGGACGAAAAAAACAGGGAATTCTATTTGAAAAATGTGCTGGAACCGATCAAAAACGAATACGATTATATTTTGATAGACTGTCCGCCCTCGCTCGGCATACTGACCTTAAACGGTTTGGCTGCCGCCGATCTTGTTTTTATTCCCCTGCAATGCGAATATTTCGCCCTTGAAGGGCTGACCCTCCTTTTACAGACGGTGCAGCGAGTTCAAAAAAGCATAAATCCGGCGCTCGAAATCGGCGGCATTTTTTTTACGATGTACGATTCCAGAACGAATTTGGCACAGGAAGTGGTGCAACAGGTTTCTTCTTACTTTAAGGACAAGGTGTTTCCCACGATTATTCCGCGCAATGTCCGCTTGTCCGAAGCTCCCTCGCACGGTCTACCCATCTGCAAATACGACCCCAAGTGTCAGGGGGCGAAAAGTTACGAAAAATTGGCGAAAGAGGTGATGGAACGTGTCTAAAAAACAGGCATTGGGGCGCGGACTCGATTCCCTTTTGCCCGAAGACGATAATCAGGCTCAGGACGCGGTCATACAGGTAAACCCCCTGCATTTGAAGCCGAACCCCTATCAGCCCCGCAAAACCTTTGACGAACGCACGATAGACGAGTTGGCCGCTTCGATAAAAGAATACGGGATTATCCAGCCGATTGTTGCCGAAAAACACGGCGAGGATGAATTTTTTATTATTTCGGGAGAAAGAAGAACCCGTGCGGCCGTACGGCTCGGGCTTGAAAGCGTACCCGTTATTCTGCGCTCCTACGAGGACCGCGTTAAACGGGAGGTCGCTTTAATCGAAAATATTCAGCGCGAAGACTTGAACGTGCTGGAAGAAGCCCTTGCCTATCAGGAAATTATGGAAGTTGCCTGTATCAATCAGGAAGAGCTTGCAAACAGGGTCGGAAAAAGCCGCTCGGCCGTAACCAATACGCTGCGAATCTTAAAACTGCCCGACGATATAAAGGGTGCACTGCGTGAGAATAAAATTACGGCAGGGCATGCCCGCTCCCTGTTGTCGGTTATTAACCCTGCCGATCAAAAGGTGCTGTTTTCGCGGATTGTGGAAACCGATTTATCCGTACGCGAAACGGAGTCGATGGCTGCCGAGCTGAATGCGGGGGTCGGCCGCATTTCTAAAAAAACGAAGAGCGAAAAAAAGGCTCCGTCCGACGATGAGATAGAACTGCGGGATATTGAACAGCAGTTTATCGCAGCGCTTGGTACAAAGGTGCAGATAAAAGGAAATTTGAAAAAAGGTGCGATAGAAATTTCGTATTTTTCCAAAGACGATTTAAATTCGCTGTATGAAAGAATAAAAGGAACCCCGTAAAAGCCGCGCGTGTTCAAAAATCTGCAATGTGAGTGCGGTGTAATGTCGCAACGGCCCTGACGCCGTGTAAACGCAGGACGCGACGGGGCGGCGCAACACGCTTAAATACAAGGTGCTGCAAACCCGCCTGTAAAACGGCCGTCTTTTTGTCTAAAAAACTATGACACCATCTGATGTAAAAAAACTGAAACGCCTGCTTGACGAACGGGCGGCCGCCTATGAAAGGCCCGAATTTATTGCCAAAGATCCAATCAGCATACCGCACCGTTTTTCGAAAAAAGAAGATCGGGAAATAGCGGGCTTTTTTGCGTCGCTTATTGCGTGGGGCAACCGCACGGCAATACTAAAAAGTGCCGATACGCTGATGACCTTAATGCACAACGAACCCTATTCCTTTTTAACGAAGGCTTCCGCTTCCGATTTTGACGCTTTAAAGACCTTTTATTACAGAACCCTCAACGGAGAAGATACGCTTGCTCTTGCCCGTGCGGTCAGACGCATATACACCGCCGGCGGATTCGAACCCCTGTTTGCTGCCGAAACCGTAGGAGAGTCGCTTATTGTCAGGCTGGGGCGTTTTCGGAAAGCGCTTATAAAAGATATGCCGCGCAGAACAGTCAAGCACATTGCCGATATGGAAGGCGGGTCTGCGGCAAAGCGGCTGAATATGTTTTTGCGGTGGATGGTCCGCCCTGCAAAAAACGGCGTGGATTTCGGGCTGTGGAAAACCGTTTCACCTGCGGAACTGTATCTGCCGCTGGACGTACATGCGGCACGGCAGGGGCGTGCACTCGGGCTTTTGACATGCAAGCAAAACGGCAGAAAGGCGGTCGAAGAGATAACGGCGAATTTGCGGCTGTTGTGCCCCGAAGACCCGATAAAATACGACTTTGCCCTGTTCGGAGCAGCCGTCAGCATAAAGACGGAGCGAGCGTAAGCATAATAACGGTAAGACCGTCAGTATAATGACGGGGTGTCCGCCCACATAATGACGGGGTGTCCGTCTGCGTAATGCGGGACATAGCTGCACTATAGTGCAGAAGGTATCTGAAAGGTAATGCAGGAACTCCCTGAAACGTAATTCAGGCGGGGTTTTCAAAGGGCTGTCCCCTAAGCCGCAAGCAGGCAGGATGCCCGCTTTAGGATACATCGCACGGGTTTTAGGCTTACCACCTAAAACGCCGCATGACAAAACTACCGTGCATCCTTTGTACGATTTACATTCTTGGGCGGGGGTTTTAAGCGTTTCTGCCGCAGCAATGCTTGTACTTTTTGCCGCTGCCGCAGGGGCACGGATCGTTTCTTCCGACCTTGGGCGTAATTCTGACAACCTGTGCATTTTCAGGGCGGCTTTTACCCGAAAGGGCCGTGCCGCCGTTAAAGGCTTCAAGCGAATTGTGCTGCGCGGTTCCCTGTACGGTTCTTGCCTGCCTGGAAACGGCCGATTCGTCTTCCACACTGATTTGCACCAAAACAAGCCTAGAGGCAATTTCGAGCCGTATTTCGTCCAGCATCGAATAAAAAATATCAAAGCCTTCCAGCTTGTATTCCGTTAAGGGGTTTTTTTGGCCGTACGAGCGCAGATACACGGCTTCTCGCAGGGCTTCAAGGTTTTCCAGATGGTCAAGCCAGCGTTTGTCTATGGCTTGCAGGTACTGGAAGCGTATGAACATATTTAAGTTTTCTTTTCCCGCCGCTTCCTGCTTTTCTTTTAAATTGCTTTGAAAGTGTTCGATAAGGCGCGCAGTTTCTTCCGCAAGGTTCTTTTCGGCTGCATCAAAGTCGGCTTCCGTCAGGGTGTATCCGAATTTCGCTTTAAAAAGGCCTTGCAAGTTCTTGGCGTTTTCTTCTTTTTGCGACTTTGAAAGCCCCTTGTGCTCCTCGAAGCTCTCTTCAATAAATTCTTTTATCGTTGTGTGAATACGGTCAATCAGATTTTCGTCGCCTAAAATTGCATTGCGCTGATCGTATATAAAGGTCCGCTGCTCGTTTAACACATCATCAAACTCCAAAAGGTGTTTTCTGATATCGAAGTTGCGGTTTTCGACTTTTTTTTGCGCTTTTTCTATGTTTTTATTAAGCCACGAATGTTCGATCGGTTCGCCCGTACTCATTCCCAGCCTTGCCATAAAGCCTTTCAGTTTTTCCCCGCCGAACAGTCTTAGCAAATCGTCATCAAGCGATAAAAAGAATTTGGAGCGGCCGGGGTCGCCCTGCCTTCCCGAACGGCCCCTGAGCTGGTTATCGATTCGGCGGCTTTCGTGCCGTTCCGTACCGATGACATACAGCCCGCCTAAGGCCTTAACCTCGTTATAATCGCCCTGCCACTTGGCGTACTCTTCGGCAAGCAGCTTTTCGTAATGGTCGGGGTTCGGCAGATTTCCGGCACGCTTTTTAGCGCGCATTTCAGGGTTGCCGCCGAGCTTTATATCGGTACCGCGTCCGGCCATATTCGTTGCGATGGTTACCGAGCCCTTTGCACCGGCTTCGGCGATGATGAGGGCCTCGCGTCCGTGGTTTTTTGCATTGAGAACCTCGTGGCGCACCCCCCTTCGCGTCAGCAGTTTCGAAATTATCTCCGACTTTTCGATGGAAACCGTGCCGACCAACACGGGCTGCCCGCGCTTATAGGCCTCGTATATTTCGTCGCACAATGCATTGAGTTTATCCTGCTCATTCAAAAAGATAACGTCGTTTTCGTCTTTTCGGGCGACCGGCAAGTTTGTCGGAATAACAACGACATCGAGGTTATAAATTTTATTGAATTCGGGCGCTTCCGTATCGGCGGTTCCGGTCATTCCGGAAAGCTTATCGTACATTCTAAAAAAGTTTTGAAAGGTGATGGTAGCCATCGTCCTGTTTCTCTGGGCTATTTTTATGTGTTCTTTTGCCTCGATTGCCTGATGAAGGCCGTCGGAATAGCGCCTGCCTTCCAAAACGCGGCCTGTAAACTCGTCTACAATTTGCACCTGTCCGTCCTGCACAACGTAATCTACGTCAATGTGATACAGAATATGGGCCCGCACCGACTGCGTAAAATAGTGAATATATTCGAAGTTTTCTTCGTCGAAAAGGTTTCCGTTTTTTATCAATCCCTGCTTTTGCAAAATATCTTGAATATGCAGCATACCCTTGTCGGTGAACGACACGCGCTTACTTTTTTCGTCAATCGTGTAATCGCCTATCATTTCTTCGCCTTCAAGCTCGTTCGGGTATTCGCCCGTAGCGGGGTCTTTTTCCACTTCTTTTAGGCGGTCTACGAGCCGGTTTACCTCGAAATAATGGCCGGTATCGTCTTCGGCAGCACCGGAGATAATAAGCGGCGTCCTCGCTTCATCTATCAAAATGGAGTCGATTTCGTCCACTACCGCAAAAGAGAATTCCCGCTGCGTTTTTTCTTTCAGCGACATTTGCATATTATCCCGCAGGTAGTCAAAGCCGAATTCGTTGTTGGTTCCGTACGTTATATCGCAGTTGTATGCAGCCCGCCGTGCAGTATTGTCCATGTTGGAAAGAATGACGCCGACGCTCACGTCCAGATAGGCGTAGACGGGGCGCATCCAGTCCGCATCGCGCTCAGCCAGATAATCGTTTACGGTTACGATGTGAACGCCCTTTCCTGTCAGGCTGTTTAAATAGGCTGCAGCAACGCTCATAAGCGTCTTGCCTTCCCCGGTTTTCATTTCTACGATTTTGCCGGAATGGAGCACTAAAGAACCTAGTATTTGCACATCGTATGCCCGCTCGCCCAAGATGCGCCGTGCAGCTTCCCGCGCCAAAGCAAAGGCTTCGGGAATAAAGGCGTCGAGCGGCTCTCCTTCTTTAAAACGCTTTCGGAATTCGGCGGTTTTTGCTTTAAAATTATCTTCGGTCAGTTTTAATGCCCAAAGTTCTTTTTCGTTTATTTTATGTAAAACAGGCAGCATTGCCTTAATGTCCCTCTCGTGCTTAGACCCGAAAAGGAGTTTAATTATAGAATCCAACATATCGTTATAGTTTATCAAAAAAGAGGAAAAAAGTAAATATACGGGACGTGTGGTGCACGGAAATCAATTTTCAGAGATCCTTTGTATATAATTCTACAGTAAAATGCTATTTTCGCTATTTTTACAGATTTTGTAGTAGAAAATAGTAGAAAAATCGTAATTTTTTTCTAAAAATTCCATGAAAACTATTCAGCACTAATATAATCTTTCAAAAATTGATTTCCGTGCGTGTGGTGGGGAAACCGTACCGGAATTCTTTGGAGAAAAAGAAGGCGACAGGCCTGTTTTGAAGTCTTGCACTAATATTTTAGAATAATTTTATTACAGAAGGAAATATGCTAAACGGTCTAAAAACTGAAGGTGCCGGACGCGGATTGTATGGACAGACAGGCGTTCCGTTTCACGCGGGTTCGGTCAAAGATGATG
Organism: uncultured Treponema sp.; assembly: GCA_963540475.1. GTDB lineage: Bacteria > Spirochaetota > Spirochaetia > Treponematales > Treponemataceae > Treponema_B. The sequence goes on from CAUTPO010000028.1 coordinate 18,657, forward strand.
TATAGAAGATAAATCGAATGCCGGAAATTACAATGCTCAATGAAGATAAAAACCGAATACACAAAAATTAAAAAAACTCGGCAAGGCCTGCGTTCTTGTATTATTCTATTACCGAATTGAAAAAAGACTTAAAATATTTGCGGCGAACTGGACTTGAACCAGCACACCCGTAAGAGCATCAGCACCTCAAGCTGACGTGTCTACCATTCCACCACCGCCGCACTACGGTAATCGAACTTATCACATAATAAAAAAAAAGTCAACTCCCACCCGAAACGGGGCACGGAAATCAATTTTGGATTCTGTACATAAAAAGCGGAAAAAATGGTAAAATG
>CAUTPO010000029.1:0-18827 GCA_963540475.1 uncultured Treponema sp.
TTGATTGGGAAAGTTAGCAGTAGGAAATGTCAATGTAAAAATTTTTTATTCGTGCCCCTGCAAAATCAAATATGGAGGTTTATAGTAGAAGTCATTATGGAAACGAATAATATAATAAACGGGCTAAAACATTTATCTGAAGGACTATTCCTACCCGAAGAATGGATTGATTGGTGGAAACAAAATGAAAAATTTGCAAAACAATTTTTGTCGCCGCGGTGGTATTTAAAGATAAAACCTAAGATGTCACAAGGTTTAATGGGTGCCGCACTAATATCTCAAAATGCGGCTCGTGAATACTTAAAATCTATAAATCAATCTTATAACGAAAATTCACAAGTCAATTATATGGAAGGATGGAGAAAGCAAATAGATGATATCTCCTTGAACTGTGACAAAGTTGATATTATTGATTTTGACTTGAAATTTACCAAATTGAAGCAAAGTTACCCTAACTTGTTTGCCGTAATAAAAAAACACTTATTGAAAAGTGATGTTGTGGAAAATAATTTAACCGAAGAAAAACTAACCTCATCATTCTTTTATAAATTATTGCATAGTGATGTAATTACATTTTTTTATTGTATTTCGCAATTAAAAATGGAAGGTATTCTTATTGATTTTGATATGTTAGAATTACGGGAGGAATATATTAAAATTGGGGAATTGTGGTTGAATAGTGATGGGGATGAGTTATATATCAGACCATATGAAGCTTCTGTATATTTTCATGATATAGGGAAAAATCAAATACATATTATAAATAAATCATTTAACTTATTTATTGAAAATGATTTGAGCCGTTTTGTCTATGAAAATGCTTAGTCTTTTACTCTGTATAGATTGGTCTATCATAGATTCCGGTATTACGACCCGAATTCAGGGAATTATATCAGTCAAGACCCGATCGGGTTAACAAGGAATAATATGGAATTCGGTTTAATAAAAAATAGTAATATAATTACGAACGGAGATTTCTCTACGCTTAAAAGTTTTACTTTTAAAAATGGAAGAAAATTTCCTTCTTCTTATATTTCTTTTGTTGAAAAGTATGGATATGGATTATCATGTGAACTTTTCATAATTTATATTCCGATGGGTGATTACCCTGATTCGATTTTTATTAGAAGTAAAGAAATTATTTCTACATATCAAGATGTATTGGATAATGAAGAGGAATTGTGGTTTGATCTAGGGCCTGATTTAAAATATAAGGATTTACAAAATCTATTTCCATTTGGAATGAGCGAGAATGGTCATTATTTATTTTGGGATATTACAAGTAAAAGAAAAGAGGATGAGATGAGTATTTATATTACTGATTTTAGAGGAACAGGCTTTTTGAAAGCAGCCGATGATACGAGCCGTCTATTCGATTCGTATCCGGTAATCGCAAGCTATTTCGGTCAACAACTCGTCATGCGTGATAATAACAACGGTTTTCCCCGCCTGTGCAAGCGTGTCCGCCCACTGTGCCATGCTAAAAAGTCCTTCGCCGTCCATACCGCTAGTCGGCTCATCGAACACAAAGAGCTGTGCTTCCGAGCAATACGCTGCGGCAATTACGACCCGCTGCTTTTCGCCGCCGGACAGCGAGGCGGGATGCCGATTCCGTACCGCCTGCAAACGGAACAGTTCAAGCGCTTCTTCTGTACGCCGTTTGTTATCTTGTGAAGGTTCCCGTCCCAACATCAGCTCGTTGATCACGCTATCGGAGTACAGCTGATAATCGGCATCCTGCATCACAAAATAACTTATACGCCGCCGCTGTGCACACGAAAGCTTCTGTCCGTGCAGGGTAATACTGCCGCTCTGCTGCCGCAACAGTCCACACAATACCTTGCACAGGGTAGTTTTACCGGCACCGTTTTTTCCGGTCAGTGCAGTAACGCTGCCCTGCGGAAAAACAAGGCTGATATTCCGTATGCCGCATTCCATTGTCCGTCCGGCACCCTCTCTGCCGAGACATTTCGTATACCGTCCGTTTCGGTACAAATACGTTACGTTCGACACACATAAAGAAGATTGCAATGTTTCCGGCTCCCTTTTTACCGCTTCAGGTGCTCCCTCTGCCGGTTTTGCTGTTTTGTTCTCCAGCCCTTCTATAACTATGCTTCCCGTTCCGGCTGATTCTCTCGCCGCCTTTACTGCTGATACCGCCGTTGTTTCCGCTGCATGGATTTTTTTGCGGCGTAACGGCAGCCCCGCCATACCGGGATACCGGAAACCGAACCGCCGCAGCTCCCCGTCCTGCAAACGGCAAAAATCCTCCACCGCCCATCGGTGTACCGCCCGGCCTTGTTCAATATGCAAAAATGAGTCTGCAATCCCTAAAAATGCATGCAGCCGATGCTCGCTGATAATGACCGTCGTACCCCGCCGTTTAATTTCCGCCAAAAGCCCGATCAGAATCAGGCTCCCCTCCGCATCCAAATTGGAAACAGGCTCATCTAAAATCAAAATATCAGGCGACAAAATGAGTGCCGTGGCAATCGCAACCCGCTGTTTTTGCCCTGCCGACAATGTATCAACCGTCCGGCTCAAAAGCGGTTCTATATTCAGCAAGGCCGCAGCCTCCCGCACCTTTTCTTTCACCGACCCCGGCTCCAATCCGATATTTTCCGCAGAAAATGCAATTTCGTCCTGCACGTTGTTCATAAAAAATTGGCTGCGCGGGTCTTGAAACACAACCCCGAACGTCCGCACTCGCTGCTTAGGCGGCATAGACGAAGGCTCTTTCCCTGCAACCAGTACCGAACCGTGCAGCGTTCCTTCGTAAAAAGCCGGAGCCAAACCGTTTATCAGTCTCAAAACAGTGCTTTTCCCCGCACCTGATCTTCCGCATAAAACGACGCACTCACCGTCTCGTATATCAAACGACATCCCCTCAATGCAGGCTTCCTGCCGGTTGCCAGCGGACTCCGCTTCCCCATAACAAAACGATACATCACAAAACTTGATCATAGACAATATAAATTAAAACCATCGCAGCGGCATATAATCCCGCCGTCAAATAGTCGTATATGCACAGCGAAGGGTCATACATGCTGCTCCGTTTTTCAGGAGCGTCCAAACCGCGCAGCTCAGCCGTTGCACCCAGCTCCGCGGACAGCTTTAGGCACCGCACTGTGAATGGTACAAAAAAACTTTCGTACACAATAACCGGATGGCAGACATAATCATACCAATGAGGAAATAATCCCCGCGCTTTGACTCCTTCCCGAATCGATACCATTTCTTTTCGCAGTACCGGAAAAAAACGCATCATCATGCAAAGCATAATCAGCGCAAGCCTTGGGATGTGCAAGTTTTGCCAGCTTGCCATCAGTCTGCTCGGATTGCTTTTTACAATGGCAGCGGCAAACATCACGAGCGGAATTGATCGTGCAAAGGTATGCAGGATGACATACAGCAACGCTGTATATGCTGCACAAAGGCGGGCAAGCGCTTGCAATATAGCATAGAAAAGACACAAACGCCCCGCCGTCCGCATTTCCTTTATTTGCAGCAGATAACAGCCTGCCAGCAGACATAGGCAGTGCACCTGTCCGATCCGCTCATAAAAAAACCAAACGGCGGCGGCGCACAGCATAATGACAAGGTGTGTTCGAGGATCGAGATTCCGCACAAGCTTTACGCTAACTTTGCTTTTTTAATATGTTTTTTGAAAAACAACATACCGACCCAAAAACCGGCAGCCGCAAGCGCCGCCGAAATCAATCCGATAAGCAGCATCATATCGAGCGAACCGTAAAACCGAATTAGCACTTGCTTGCCTTCTTCGGTATATGAATCACCTAAGCTCTTCAAATACCATTCTTTAAAAAAGAAGAGCGGAATTGAACTGCCCCATGCATACAGCATCCAGTATACCGCATAGCCGATACCGTTCCGCACCGGATTTTTATAACTGTTGTCGCCCAACATTAAAAGTTCGCATATCAGTCCTGCTACGAGGATTACCGCTAAAAACCACACCGAACCGAATGCAGCCATCATCAACCCGCAAAAAAGAGAAGTGATAAATAAAGTGCCTCGTTTTGCCGTTTTGTTTGACATCACGATGTACAGCGGCGCACAGAAAAAAGCCATAACGCCGACATAAAAAAGGTAATCAAACGCAGGTGTTGCGGCAATCGTCATAATCATCTTGACAATCACCATAATAACCAACATCGCGATATTAAAAATAGAAAGCGTGATAATATCCTTTAACCGCAGCCGTGATGAGCTATTCGTTTTTGCTTCCATAAATAAACCTCCTTGAGTTAGTAGATGTTTACTAATATGGTATTATAGCGCTAACGGGATTTTTCTTTCCACTCCATTCGGCCGAAACCTATCCGAAAAGCCGGAAAGTTTTAAAAAGATTTAGGATAGCCTTATTCTGAATATATCTTGTGCTGTTGGCCCAACCGTATTGCCGTTTGTTATGTCATCGTCTTTTGCAATTTGCTTTTCTTTAAACTCATGAGGCGGTAATTAAACCAAAGATTTCGTATTTTACCGTCTGCGGTATTCCCGCGGCGGGCAGCCGAACATGTTTTTAAAAGCGGAAGAGAATTTATTCGGATTTTCGTATCCGACCGATGCGGCAATTTCCGTAATTGATTTTTCCGTATTATGTAACAGCTGCGCTGCTTTTTGCATCTTGTATTCTTTTTGAAAAACATGGATCGGTTTTCCATACACTGCTTTAAAACAATCTTTCATTACCGTTAAGCCTATGCCGTATTTTTGCGATAGTTCTTTTAACCGCGGATTTTCGCTCCAGTGTTCCGTAATATCATCTTTAATTGCTTTGACCTTTTTTATATAAACGCCTGAAAAATAACGTGAAACTGCTAATCGTTCCTGCGGCTCGTGTCGATGCAGCAAAAACAGCAATTCCAAAACCTTAAGCCGTAAATATCCGTGTATTTCGGCAGGAGAACAGTGTGAATCTTGAGAAACAGTATACAGGGCTTCGAATACGGAGTGCAGCATAGGCGGTGTTTTGAATACCGCACAGTGCTTATCGGGGCAGTGCTTGTGCAGCAAAGCCGACAGATCGACGGATAAGCCTTTAATGTCCGTTTGAAAAACCGCACTCGTTTTTTTTAGATCGATAATCACTGTGCAGCCCGTGTAATACCCCAATGGAAAATATGGCTTTTCGGTTTGGGCTTCCAGAATACCGACGGCACAATCGCCTTCACCGACATATGTAAAATAACCGCTTTTATATTCGCATTCAAACCGTCCCGATTTACAATAGGCTATTTCGAGAACATCGGGCTTCGTATTTTTCCGATAATCGCAGGCAGAGGCTTTAAAGGTGGTAAGAGCATAATCGATTCCCGGAAATAAATGAAAGACCCTCATGCGTCCGTTCGGTGTATTGCAGTTAATCGCGTACTCCGTTATCGAATCGGTTTTATGCACAACGGCAGACTGGACTCCATACCATTCGCCTGTATTACACATCGCTTTTTTATACATTTTGTTTTTCAGACTCCCTGACGGTAGTTCGATTTACACATACAATTTGCAATAGCGGTTTATGCCTTTTCCGTTTCCTGTTCCGTAAAATCGGCCATATCCCATTCGTTTAAAAATACCGAAACAAAGTTTTTCATATACCGCTCTCTTTTTTGTGCAATCCGCTTTGCAGTATCGGTATTCATCATATCTTTAAGATAAAATAATTTTTCGTAAAAATGATTAAGTACCGTCGATTTATGATTTTGGTATTCTTCTTTTCCCATACCGATACGCGGCCTTATTTCGGGATTATGCAGTTGGCGGTTATGGCTTCCGCCGTATGCAAAGGTGCGCGCAATACCTATCGCCCCGAGCGCGTCCAGACGGTCGGCATCTTGCACGCACATTCCTTCGAGGGTAGACGGAATAACGGAATCCGTGCCCGTATATGAAACCTGTTCGATAATAGAGCATATCGATTGAATCAGTGTTTTGCTAAGATGCCGGCTTCGCATAAACGATACAGCTCGGTTTTTATGTGCATGCGTTTCAGGCGACAGTTTTATGTCATCAACATCATGCAGGAGTGCTGCCAGCCGGACGATGGACAGATCGGCTCCTTCTTTTTCGGCGATACGGCCTGCTATGCGGTACACCCGCAGCGTATGAAAAAAATCGTGCCCGCTATAATCGTTTTGAAATACCGTTTGTGCATAGTCTTTTGCCGCCTCGATAATCTCAGGTGTTAATGTGTCCGTACCGTTCACCAATTTTCATACCTTTTATTGATATTCAGCGTTGCAATATCGTTCATTTCGGTTTGAGATAATTCGAAATCGAAGATACCGATATTTTCTTTAATATGTACGGGATTTTTAGAACCGGGAATTGCAATAAAGCCTGCTTGTATGTGCCAGCGGAGAATGATTTGTGCGGCGGTTTTATTATGCGCTTTTGCAATTCTCGTTATTACAGTGTTTGTAAGACTTTCTTTTGTATGCCCGCGTCCGCCTAAAGGATAATAACTTTCGATATATATTCCGTACTTTTTGCAGTATTGCTGCAGCCGGGTACTTTGATGGAACAAGTGGTTTTCATTTTGAATGACGGCGGGCTTAATTTCAAAGTCCTGTATAAAATGATTAACTGCTGTGTCCGTATAAAAATTCGAAATACCGATAGAGCGGATTTTTTTGCTTTTTACGCCCCGCTCCAATGCGCGGTATATTTTATCGTCATTGGCTCCGTGGTGATGGAGCAGCACTAAATCGATATAATCTATATTAAGCCGTTTGAGGCAGGCGCCGATTTCTTTATCAGGGTCTAAAACCCGCTGATTTAACTTTGTCGTTATAAAAACCTCTTGGCGCGTTACGAGGCCCTCTTTTATTGCGCGGTTTACCGCCTTGCCAACACCCGTTTCGTTTCTGTAAATAACTGCCGTATCGATTAGTCTGTAACCGTTTTTTATCGCCTCATATACCGCCGCTTCGGCTGCTGCATCATCAAGGGTCCATGTGCCCAGTCCGAAGACCGGCATATCGTACCCGCTGTTTAATGTAACTGAAGGCGTCTTGGTTTGCGCTGCTCCGATTCCGCCGATGCACACAAAAAACGCCGCCCAAAAGAATGCTTTTTTCATCATAAGATATCCTTAAATTGTACCGACTCGTACTAAGAAAATAGACCTGTTCGATAACTCCGTTATCGAACAGGTCGACGAGTTCTAAATCGCGCAAATAGCACGATTTAGAACATCGCATTTTAAGGCAACCTGTTCTGAAACTGAAGTTTCCGAACAGGTCTAATATATAAGTCAAAGCGCGGTTTAAGTCAAGGGTGGGGATAGCTGCAGCTCGGAAATCGGTCTTTGTTTTTTACTGTTTAAAAAGAGAATAGACTTGTTCGATAATTTCGTTGTCGAATAGGTCTATTATACCGCCTTCCTTTCTATTGCCGTGAAAGCAAAGTTGTTTTTCTGATCCTCTTTGCGATACATGCGGCGTTTTTCATACGTCATTAGGCTTATTCGTGCGTCGGGCTTAATACCCCACCGCTTCTTGAGTTGGGGTCTGTTGATTAAAAACTCGACAGTCAATTATAAAGACTCGAAAGGGTTGTTATAATTGACCGAGGCGCTTTTTTACAAACAGGTAAAGCAATGCCCGAAAGACATTCGGCCCGTATTACTGCGCCGCCTGTTTGCGCTTTTTCAGATACAAAAACCGCGTAACCATATTCACTGCAAAAACGCCGATAACGATAACCGTTCCTACTATCCGGGCCGGAGCGGACGGCAGCAGTACGGTTAGCGCAACGACAGCCATCAGTACTGCCCCCATATACTTGCCGAATGGGTCGTAGACGGGCCTTTTGGAAGCCGAGGTTATCAAAAACACCGTAAAAGAAACGGCGGGCGGAACAATAATGCACAGGCAATACAGGCCGGCCTTAAAAAAAGCGGAAAAGGCGGTAACGACAAACACAAAATCGATGACGGCATCAGCATAGGCTCCAAACCGGCTTTCGGCACACAGAGCCCGTGCAAAAAAACCGTCTGCAATATCCGTTAATGCGGCGCAGACAAAAACCGCAAGGGCAACGGCAGGAGGCCGATTTAAAAAAGCGTGATAAAACAGCGGGGCCGATAACAGGCGCAAAAAACTGATGCCCGTCGGAACAAGATATTTTATGTTATGCATACCGAAAATTTTTGTATTATTGTTATACATAGTTTTAAACCGTGCGTTTTTTTAAACGATTCTATTCGAAACGTTTAAAAGTAAACGACAAACGGAACCTTCGGTTACAGTATGGGGCGGGAAAAGCCGCTTCCTGCCTTACAGGGGAACGGCTCTGAATGTTTTGCCTTTAAGCTCCTTTAAACGCACGCGGATAAAATTCCCGATACAGGACTCGGGCAAAGAGCCTTCGATAACCGTCATTTCGCCTGTTTCAGTGTGTCCGAAAAGTTCATCGCGGTTGTTTTTGGATCGGGATTCCGCCAACACCACAGCTTCCTGCCCAAGCTTTTTCTTCATTTTTTTTGCGGTTATTTTAAGCTGCAAGTCGATGACGCGGCCGAGCCGTTCGAGCTTGACCTCTTCCGCTATTTTGTCGGGATAGTTAAAGGCCCGCGTTCCCTCGCGCGGGTTATAATGATACATAAAGGCGGCGTCGAATTCTATCTCCTGCATTAGGTCCAAGGTCGCCTTGACATCGTCCTCCGTTTCGCCGGGAAAGCCCATCAAAAGATCGGTACTGAGTGCAAGGCCGGGAACCGTTTCCTTTAAGCGCTTGACCCTTTCTTTATAATGCGTAACGGTGTACACGCGGTTCATTCTTTTTAAAACCGCATCGGAGCCGTGCTGCACGGGAAGATGAACCAGATTGCACACCCTTTTTTCGCGTGCTATTGCTTCGATAAGAGCATCCGACATATCTTTTGGGTGGCTGGACATAAAACGGATCCATTTAATCGAATCGGTTTTATCCGCCTGCCGCGCAATAAGCCGTAACAAGGCCGGAAAATCCGTTTGTCGATTCGAAGCCCCGAGCCTTCCGTTATACGAGTTGACGTTTTGGCCTAAAAGGGTTATTTCCCGTACCTTCTTTGCGGAAAGGAAGTCGATTTCGGTCAAGATGTCCTCGACGGGACGGGACATCTCCCTGCCGCGCACATACGGAACAATGCAGTACGTACAAAAGTTGTTGCAGCCGTTCATAATGGGAACATAGCTTTGAAAGGCTCCGGGCGAATGGGAAACGGGGGCAAAGTAATACCCTGCGGCAGGCTTTTCGGCACTGTCCGTAAATTCCGTCAGATAGCTGCCGTCCGACAGTCTGTTTTTTATCTCGTCGAAAATGCGGGGCAACAAATCACGCTCGAACATTCCCACCACATAATCGATAAGGGGAAAGTCTTTTTGAATTTCGGCATACAGACGTTCGGCCATACAGCCGATCAAAAGAACGAAAAACCTTCTTTTTTTCTTTAACCCCGAAAAATGCCCGAGCCGCCCCAAAACGCGCGTTTCGGCGGTTATTCTGACCGAGCAGGTGTTTATTATAAGCAGATCGCAGTGTTCGGCCCCCGCCGACGCAGTCCAGCCTTTCGAAATAAGCAGCTGTTCCATCGAAGAAGATTCGGCCTGATTCATCTGACACCCGTAGGTTTCAAAAAAGTATGTCACTGTTGTATCCTTCACCGCCTGCCTTGAGCGTGGTGCGCAAGACGATTATGCGATTTTAAAAGATACTGTTTTAAATGCAAAACGGCAAGATATATGCGCTATAAGCTTACCGTTTAAAACATCGTATGTATGGAACTGCCGCCGTCCGTATGCGGATTTTCAGCAGCGAGTTTGTATAAAACCGGCTCTAATACGCGATAGGCGTATATGATCTGCGATGCTTCGGCACAGGCCAAAGTCGGCAGTTAATGCAAACAGCATAACAATGCCGACTAAAATAAACCTTCCTTAAAAATAAGCATCTGAAAGGATTTTCAAATCCTGAAGGTGCTTATTTTCTGCTGTTTCGCAATGAAATGAGAAACGACAAATAATAAACCAAGTTTGCGGTTAGCAAACTTGACAGTGTTTTTAATCGGTACTATTTGTACCGATTAAAATAAACCGTGTTTTTCTAGGTTAGCGCTGTAACTCCGCTATTTTGTCGGGATAATCGGTTATGAGTATATCGGGGCACGTTTCAAGAACCCGTGCGTAATCCGTTTGAACTGAACCGAACCAGGCGTTTACCCTGAGCCCCTCGCTATGCAGGTTTTCGACGAATTCTTTTGTGAGCCGGTAGGCAGGCGGATGATAACATTCGATTCCGTACTTTTTTACATACGGCGCAGGGTCAAGTTCCCACGAGTCTGCCAAAAAGCCGCAGGGGATGCAGGGTGCGATTTTCTTCATTCTAACAACGCTTGCGTGATTAAAAGAGGAAACAATACATTTTTCGATAAGGCCGTATTTTTTTAAAAGAAGCAGCACCTTTTCTTCAATGCCGGGGTATTCGAATATGCCTGTCTTTAATTCTATATTCGATATGATGTTTTTATGCCGTATAAAATCGCAATATTCTTCCAACGAGGGGATTTTTTCGCTCAGGTGTACGCCCGCCACCTTTTCGAATTGCGCGGCGGCATTTAAGCGGCGCAGCTCTTTAAACGGCCTGTCTTTTACGAAACCCGAAATGCCGCAGGTGCGCTCCGTCAGCTCATCGTGAATGATGACCGGAATTCCGTCGGCGGAAAGATGAACATCGAATTCTATGCCGTGAACACCGATTTCCACGGCTTTGGAAAAAGCGAGCATGGTGTTTTCGGGGTACTTGCTGCGAAAACCCCGGTGTGCAAAATTAAGGGTTTGAGCCATATTACCAGCCGCCGGAGGCACCGCCCCCGCCGAAACTTCCGCCACCGCCTGAAAAGCCTCCGCCGCCGGAACTCGAAAATCCGCCTGAAAAATCCGAGTGCCCTGAATAGCTGCTAAATCTTCCGGCGAAAACGCCTTTTTTGTCATCGCGGGGAAACCGCCTTCGGAATCGCCGTTTTTAGACCTTCTTTTTACCTCTTTTAAAAGGCTTTCATCCTTTAAGGCATAACCAGCCATCGCCTGTACGCCGTCAAAAATGCCCTTTTCGTAATTATTCCGCCGGAATTCGGGCGCGATTATGTTGCGTATAATTTGTGCAGAACGGGCATCGGTCAGGTTTTCTTCTATGCCGTAGCCCGTTTCGATTCTGATCTTTTTATCATCAATGGCAACGAGCAGCAAGGCGCCGGAATTTCTTTCCTTTGAACCGAGAGCCCATGTACGCGCAACCCGATAAGAATAGGCTTCAAGGTTTTCGTCTTCCAACGAATGTATGATAAGGACTGCAATTTGCAGCTGCGTTTTGCCGTCAATATTTAAAAGAAAGTGTTCGATTTCGGTTTTGCCGTCTTCGGAAAGGATGCCTGCTACATCGTTCACAGGGCCTTGAAGCGGCGGAACTTCTAAGGCGAAGACGGAAACAGCCGCAAAAACGAAAAACACGGCTGCCGATCGTAACAGAGAACGTTTTTGTATCATCGTCCGTTTATTCCTCCAAAAGAACCAGCCCGTCCGGATACTCGTTCGGGTTTTCGGCCCGGTTCGGAAAATGCTGTGAAAGAATTATACCGCAGCGGGCTGCCGCTTCGCAAAACGCCTGTGCCGTCTTTCCCGACTTAAAACCGTCCGTTATAATCCTGCAAACTTCAGACCATTCGGTTTGCGCCACCTTTTCGGCTATTCCGCAGTCCGCAATGACGAAGACCCGCCGTTCCAAAACCGAAACAAAAACGAGAATGCCCGTCCGTTCGGCGGTTTTATAAATGCCGCATTCCACAAAATGCTGCAATGCCCGTGCATAAATCCGTTTTTCTTTAATGCGGTTCGGAATAATCAGTCTGTCAAAAAACGGAATATTCATCAAAAAAAAGAATACGGTTGTTATGCTTATAACCGCAAGTCCGATAACGGCTGCAAGCAGCGGCGGCGAGGGATACCAAAAAAGCTTTTCCAAAAGGCCCCAAATGGGGTTTGCAAACAAAAGCATTACAAAAAACGAAACAAAGGCAAGACACAGTGCGGCAAAAAATTCCACAAACGAGTATGAATCGCTTTGAGGCACGGCTGCAAGGGCAATTTCGCCCGTTGTAGTTTTTTCCGCTTCTGCGACGGTCCTTTTTATGGAATCGAGGTCGGCGGCGGTCAGTTTCAGTTTTTTTAACAGTTTCTTGTTTTCCATCTTTGTTTCCGTCCTACCGGATATTAACAATAGCCGATAGTGAACAATATCAGAATCGGACTTCGGGCGCCTTTGACGCCTTTTCGTCTGCCGCAAAATACGGTTTTTCCGTAAATCCCGCCTGCCGTGCAATGATCGAACCGGGGAATAAGCGGATCAGGGTGTTATAGGACTTAACCGCGTCATTGTAATTTTTGCGCTCTACGGCAATTCTGTTTTCCGTGCCTTCAAGCTGGCTTTGCAAATCCAAAAAGCCTTGGTCGGCCTTTAATTCGGGGTAGTTTTCGGTTATGACAAGGAGCCGCTGTAATGCGGAACCCAGTTCCGACTGCGTTTTTTGAAACCGCGAAAAGGATTCAGGATTATTTAAAACATCGTCCGAAACCTGTAAGGTACCGCCGGCCTTCGAGCGGGCTTCTGCAATGTCCGTAAAAACCTTAGCCTCGTGCGAAGCGTATCCCTTTACGGTTTGTACCAAATTCGGAATTAGATCCAAGCGCCTTTGATAGACGTTTTCAACCTGACTCCATGCCGATTTTACGTTTTCCTCCGACGAAACCATTTTGTTGTAAGTTCCCGCAAAAAAACGGTATGCGCCGAAACATAAAACCACAATTACCGCAACCGCAATGACGGCTATTTTTAATCCTTTGCCCATTATTTTCTCCTAACAGCACAATTCCGAAACTCCGATATTGGAGATTAAAGAAGTGTACGCGTACTATAGCACGTTTGCTGCAAAAAGACAACGGCCGCGGGTAAAGTAAGGAAGGATATTCAATTTTTGAAAATTATAGCTTTTGAATACTCTTATCCTGCTCAATAGTCCGTAAAAAGGGCAAAACCGATTCTTACCTTGTTTCAAAAAAACATACTCATTCTAGACTTGCAATCAGCTATTATAGTTTTTCCTACGTGCTAAACATTATGAGTCAGGATCGAGGAGTTTTCGGCATTCAAGATAAAAACGCTTTTCGCTTGCTTCTCCCATCGAAAAACTTTTGCGCGGTAACGAGCCTTGTTTCGCAATGGTCGAAAAAAAGCTGTCTTTTGCGATGGGCGGCAAGAGGATAGAAACTGCATCTTTATGTTGCGGAAGCCGGAATGCTTCCTCCGCACCGTGAATATAATCGATTTCGAGCTGATGGGTTTTGATATAATCATCCAAAAGCGGCTGTAAGGCGCTGACTGCAAGACCTGATGTATCCGTATCTAAACAGACAAAGCTATCCTTTGGGGCAATAAAACCGAAAGCCGCAGAGGAGTGCTCAACCTTGTTTCGTAATTCCGCAGAAGTAGTGCAGGGAATAATTGCGCCTCCTAGTTTTGTCTGCAAAAAACCGATAAGATTTTGAGCATCCGCTTTGAAGATAACCCGGTGGATCGGCTCAAAGGTAAGCCCCGTATCATATAGGTTGACAATTTCAACAAGAGCATACCGCAGCAAGCTGTGTTCGAGCTCCTTAGGAAGCAAGACCGTCCCGTCCTGTTGTCTAATCCCGCCGTGCTGCTCTTTATACACATCCCAGACGGCTTTTGCTGTTGCCAACGAATGATTTCCATCGCCTACTGCAAACAGAAATACCGAGCCGTCCGCTTCGGTATTGGCGGTATACAGCTGTTCAAGCGCCTGTTCCATATCGTTGGAATAGGCTGCCGGAATAGCCCAGCCGGTAATGGAGCCGGCATTCAGCATCAGTGAAGCGGTATAAAGCGGTTGCGTCTTAGAAGCATGCAGAGCGGCACCGGTTTTCTCGATTAAAAGCCGTTTCGGATCATTTACAAGCAGCATAATATGCGGCATTTCGAGCGCCGCACCCTGCCTAATTTCCATGCGGGGCGGTAACCGCTCTACAATCGTTGCTTCTGTTGCGCGTATTTCCGCCTTGGAAGAGGGGCTCCAATCATACTTTTCCAGATCGATTGCAGTCATAATCCCCTTGCGCAAGCGGTTATAAGCGGTGTTCCGTTCAATATAAAGCATTGAATGGAGCGGTTCTGCAAATATACCGGTTGTAAGATATGCGTTCATAGCCGCTTGTATCTTTGCAATTTCTTGCTTGCGTCTGTTTCCGGAAAAGGTATTCAAATAGACTTCCGGCAAAATCATGTGTAATGTCGAGGGCTTATCTTTTACAATATCTGCAGCTTTCTGCCAATACTCCGTATCTTGGGTATATTGATCACAGGCAATGACAGACCAGGCAGTAAGGTCTATATTCTTATTGGGAAGCAAAATATCAGGCGTTTGCAACGCACATCTTTCAAATACATTCATAATATTTATCATAAATGATAATAAAAATAAATTCCAGTCCTTGATGCGTTTGCCCCAGGAATTCCGCATTATAAAGGGATTTATACCAGCATAACATTCCTAGAAACACAATCATCAGTCGACCTGTTCGATAACTTCGTTGTCGAACAGGTCGACGAGTTCTAAATCGTACAAATAGCACGATTTAGAACATCGCATTTCAAGGTAACCTGTTCAGAAGCGGAAGTTTCCGAACAGGTTTAGTATATCTAGCAAATTGTGTTTTTTACATCTGTCTATTTTTTCGTCTTTTATCTCTTCGAATGATTCTTATAATATCATTTTCCCCGCCTAACACCATTTTACGATATTTATCCCTTTTTCAGTACCATTCCTCTTAAAAATTTTTATAACGCGGAATCCCTGGAAAAAGGTGTTGATACACTTGCAAAAATATTTAATCTGTGCTATTCTGATCGTAAGGGTATTTTCCATTATAGTCTTGCAGTATGCTTTTCAAACAAATTTCAGCTTAAAATTATAATCGGGCAGGTACCTTATAAATACTTTTATATAAGGACGGTTTTTTATGAGCGAAAAAAAACTTGTTATGATCGACGGTAATACGGCCGCCGGTCACGTAGCTCACGCTTTAAGTGAAGTAATAGCGATCTATCCTATTACACCGTCGAGCCCCATGGGCGAGGTTGCCGATGAATATTCGGCACGCGGACGCGAAAATATTTGGGGAACCATTCCCAATGTTGTCGAACTCCAGTCCGAAGGCGGTGCTGCCGGAGCTGTGCACGGAGCTTTAACCACGGGTGCCTTATCTTCTACATTCACGGCGTCTCAAGGTCTTCTTTTGATGATTCCGAATATGTATAAGATTGCAGGCGAGTTGACGAGTACGGTATTCCATATTGCTGCGCGGGCCATAGCCTGCAGCGCTCTTTCGATTTTCGGCGACCATCAGGACGTTATGGCCTGCCGTCAAACCGGCTGGGCGATGCTGGCTTCCAATTCCGTACAGGAAGTTATGGATTTGGCCGTTATTTCTCATGCGTCAACCTTGGAATCCCGCGTGCCTTTCCTTCACTTCTTTGATGGTTTTAGAACTTCGCACGAAATTCAGAAAATCGAAGAGGTTTCATACGATGTAATGAGGCAGATGGTCAGCGATGAGCTTGTTAGGGCTCACCGAAAGCGTGGATTGACTCCGGAAAATCCTGAGCTCCGCGGTACGGCGCAAAACCCCGACATTTATTTCCAAGGCCGGGAAGCCGTAAACAAATACTATCTTGCAACCGTCGATATCGTACAAAAACAGATGGATAAATATGCCAAACTTACCGGCAGGCAGTATCATCTGTTTGATTATCATGGGGCCAAGGATGCGGAGTCCGTTATCATTTTGATGGGTTCGGGCGCCGAAACGGTAGAAGAAACCGTAGACGAGCTTAATTCCCGCGGCGGAAAGTACGGTGTTTTAAAGGTACGCTTGTACCGCCCGTTCAGTGCCGAGCATTTCGTAAACGCGCTGCCTAAGACGGTTAAACACATTGCGGTTCTCGACCGCTGTAAGGAACCGGGCTCTTTGGGTGAACCCCTTTACGAAGATGTCAGAACAGCCATCGGCGAAATGCAGGCTGCTGGAAAATGCCCCTTTGCCGAATATCCGACTGTTTTGGGCGGCCGCTACGGCTTAGGCTCGAAAGAATTTACGCCTGCAATGGTCAAAGGCGTATTCGACAACCTTACCGGAGCCAAAATTCCCAATTTTTCAGTCGGTATCGAAGACGATCTTACCCATTCCAGCGTAGCATACGATCCCAATTTCAAATTGGAAGATAAGGATATGCATCAGGCCATGTTCTTCGGACTCGGTTCCGACGGTACGGTCGGTGCAAACAAAAACTCGATTAAGATTATAGGTGAGGCGACGGACAACAATGCGCAAGCCTATTTTGCTTATGACAGTAAAAAATCGGGCGGTTTTACGATTTCGCACCTGCGTTTCGGAAAAAACACAATCCGAAAGCCCTACTTAATTACAAATGCGGACTTTGTCGCCTGTCATAAATTCACCTATCTTGAAACCTACGATATGCTGTACAGCCTTAAAAAAGGCGGAACCTTCCTTTTAAACACGCCGTACGGAAAAGATACCATTTGGGATAAAATTCCGGTGGAAGTACAAAAGCAGATTATCGAAAAAGAGGCGAAATTCTACGTTATCGACGCTATCAAAATAGCGGAAAAAGCGGGAATGGGAACCCGAATTAACGTTGTTATGCAGACCGCTTTCTTTAAGATTTTCGGTATTTTGCCTGAAGATGAGGCTGTCGGTCTTATCAAAAAGTTTATCGAAAAGTCGTACGGAAAAAAAGGCCCCGAAATGGTTCAGAAGAATATTACGACAATCGATCTGGCCTTGGCCGGTGTTCAAAAGGTTGACTATCCCAAAACAGCCTCGAGCAAACTTAAGATGCATCCCGCCATTACCGGTGATGCTCCCGAATTCGTACAAAAAATTCTCGGTACGATTGCAATACAAAAGGGAGACGGCTTAAAGGTCAGCCAGATACCCGATGACGGAACCTTCCCGACCGGCACCACCCAATACGAAAAACGGGCAATTGCCGAATACGTTCCGATCTGGAAAAGTGATCTGTGTATTCAGTGCGGTCAGTGTACGGTGGTTTGTCCCCATGCCTGTATCCGAATGAAGGCCTACGATTCTTCTCTTTTGAGCAAGGCTCCCGCAGGCTTTAAGGCCGCCGATTACAAGGGTAAGGAATTTGCAAATGCTAAGTTTACAATTCAGGTTTCGCCTGAAGATTGTACCGGCTGTGCTCTTTGCGTGCAGCAGTGTCCTGCAAAGTCCAAAGAAAACCCCGAAATCAAAGCCATCAATATGGAAAACTTTGCCGAAAACAGGGAAACGGAAGTGAAAGCGTGGAATTTCTTCTTCCATGACATTCCGGATCCCGATACCAGAAATCTGAACCTCGGAACGGCCAAGGGTCTTGGTATGAAACTGCCCTTGTTCGAATTCTCCGGTGCTTGTGCAGGCTGCGGTGAAACTCCGTACGTAAAGATTTTGTCGCAGTTGTTCGGCGACAGAGCTATTATCGCGAATGCAACGGGTTGTTCTTCGATTTACGGCGGAAACCTGCCGACAACCCCGTATACAAAGCGCCCCGATGGACGAGGCCCTGCATGGTCGAACTCGCTGTTTGAAGATGCGGCCGAATTCGGTTACGGTATGAGGCTTACCAGCGATAAGCTTGCAGAATATGCCCGCGAGGTTGCCGCCAAGGTAAAGGGAAAGGGTGTTGCAGCCAGCGTTATCGATAAGATTTTGGCCAATACGCAGGCCGATGACGCGGCAATCGAAGACCAGAGAAGCTTTGTAACCGAGCTTAAAAAAGAGCTGGCCAAATCGAACGATCCTTTGGCAAAAGAGCTTGATTCGCTTACCGACCACCTGATCAAGCGTTCGGTCTGGATTCTCGGAGGCGACGGTTGGGCCTACGATATCGGTTACGGCGGTCTTGACCACGTTCTCGCTTCGGGAAAGGACATCAACGTACTGGTAATGGATACGGAAGTTTATTCCAATACGGGCGGTCAGATGTCAAAGGCAACCCCGATCGGTGCTATTGCGAAATTTGCCGCTTCCGGTAAGGAAATAAGCAAAAAAGACCTCGGCATGATGGCCATCAGCTACGGATATGTATACGTTGCGCACATTTCGATGGGTGCAAATATGGGACAGGTAATTAAGGCCTTCCGCGAAGCCGAAAGCTACGACGGACCTTCCATCATCATTGCATACAGCCATTGTATCAACCACGGTATCAATATGACCAAGGGTATGACCAACCAAAAAGAGGCGGTAACCTGCGGTTTGTGGCCCCTGTACCGATACGATCCGCGGCTTGTCGAACAAGGCAAAAATCCGTTCCAGCTTGATAGCAAGGAACCCGATTTTAACCTCGCAGACTTTATGTATAAGGAAGTCAGGTTTAAGGCTTTGAAAAATGCGGACCCTGCAAGGGCTCAAATGCTGCTTGACAAGGCCATAACCAAGGCAAAACGCCGCTGGATGGAATATAAATATCTGGCCGACAGGCCCTTCTAAAATGGGTTAAAAGACCTATAAGCCGCAAGAACTTTTTATGTTTTTGCGGCTTGTTTTTTTTAAGCAGTAAAAAGCATGTTCGAAAGGACCGGCGTTTTGGCGGAATTGACAAGAATACGGAATTTAATATACAATGCTACTCGTTAATTCTGCAAAAGTTCAAAATAAAAATGA
>CAUTPO010000030.1:0-18827 GCA_963540475.1 uncultured Treponema sp.
GCCGGTATGGGGCCGTTCGCAGACATTAACCCTATCATCTTTCCGCCCTGATAAAGGTAGATGATTTTTTGTCTATCTATCTCCATTCCGAACCTTTCTTGTTCCTCCCCATAGAGGGCATTCTGCATTTCTTTTAAAAAATATCCGCGTCCAGGGTATTTTACTTCCGTATTTAAACCGTCAAAGGTATGGATTTTCAATGTAACAGGCTCCCCGTATACGGAGGACAGTACACAATGAAGAAACAGAACGGCGCTTTTTTTATATATTACTGATGAGCGGATAGCCGCTTGGGTGTCTGCCAAGCGGCTCCATGCAAGCCCTTCCCGAATCCGTTTTACACGGTCGGCAGGGTTAGAGCGGGTATTTTCAGTAATTAAATGTTCTTGTTCTTTTGCAAATGCTTCGGTCTCTTTATGGCAGTCATCCAAACCGGCAGCGGCGGTTCCTTTAAACATATCAAACGGCTCATGAGCACCGCCATCGTTGTATCTTTTATGAGATGTAAACGTATACCGCATTTAATCCTCCTTTTTTGTACTGAGAACTTGATACAAATCCTCTATCATCAATGAAAGCAACTCTTCCGGTTTATCTTCAGAGGCGGTTGCGTCCGCTAATTTTTTTCTATTGGGACTGATACCGGAAAGATAATTCATCCACGTATCTTTACATAAGGGCATTTGATTGACCGGCGTACCGTCACTCCTCCACGCAACAGCGGGATTATTAATGACATTCGCTAAAATAGCGGATAACGTATTCATAGCATCCCTATCGAAGAACTCAATGGAGATACTGTTACCGCCTCCCAGTTTGGAATACAGCTGAATGTCGCTCCAAAATTCAAAATATGGTATCAGCTGTCCGAGCCACGCTTTTATTAACACCGATAGAGCGTCTATTTTTTTCTTATTGTCTTTCGGCTTTTTTATATATGTCGTTACATAGACATCTTTTTGTAATAGGGGTATATCTTGACAAAAACGCGGATAAACTTGACACGCCATAACACTGATGAGCCGCATAAGGTTCCTCGCGGAATTTTTTAGTTTGGCGCCGGCACCGTCACTGATGCCGAGGGGAATTTCTTCCCAGCCTATTTTAAGGCTGCCTTCTTCGTCGGTAGGAATACTGGTTTGATAAAAGCCTGCGCTTTTTGACTGTAATTGCAATGCCGCCCCTGCCGCAAGCAGTTCAACCAAATGCGCCTTCCGTTTTTCAGCGCCGTTTTTATTGAATGAACCGCATATATCATCAAAGCCTTGACATGCAACATAGTATACACGCCACTGATCATCGCCGTATTCGCTCACAAGTTTTTCAAGCTCCTGTAATTGATCTCTGACACGGTAGTATGAATCGTTGGTAACCCCTATATCATTTACCTTATTAAGGTTATCGGGATTAGTGGGAACTTTAAAGTAAGGCCCCAGTATTACTAAATCTATCCGTATTTTCCCCAAATTTTTAAGCGTACTGTCATCGCTGTTGCGGTAGGATTTTATCTTCCGTACAAGCGGAACAATAAGCGATGAGCCCATACCTCCCGTTGCGCCGCCGATAATAACAAGCCTGATGCTGTTTACCGAATCTCCGTTCATCAAGTCTTTTAATGAACCAAACAATGACGATTCTTCAAAATAGTTTAAACACACATGCGCATCAAGACTTCCTCTCGACGGATCCCTATTATTGCCGTAACGGAGGGATTCCGTATATTTTTCCTCTTTCCAACACATACCCGCTAAAGCTTTTATTGGATCATCGCTTCCGATAAGATCGATAACGGTATAATCGGTGTCGGCTTTATTTGCCTTTTCTTGTAATTCATGGTACAAACCGCTTGTCAGTGTATAAGGTGCTAAGGTTTCAAACGGTAATGTGTTATAAAATGACTGGTACCGCTGGGCTGCATCGACGCAATATTCATGGTTTCCCTTTGTATCCTTATCCATAATAAACATATTATAGACGGAACTTTCACCGGCAATACCGGAAGAACGGAGTAAGGGATAGAGATTTCCTATAGCGGTACCGACCTGCGTACCTGTTCCGCCAAGACAAACAAATAATGTATATTCAGACATGTTCACACCTCACCGTAGGGTTTTAAGGACGCGGTTTACACCAGATAAAAATGGGTATATGCATACCGGTAAAAAGGATTAACGGGATAATTAATGCATAACTGTCAATATATTGAAGCAGCAAAGTACCGTACTCAGTAGAGGCCGGCAAAAGAAAGCAGCATATAATAAGTATTACTATCGTAATGAGTACGGAAATTCCTCCGTAGAGTATCCGCACCTTCAAACTTAAATAATGTATATAGCATTCTTTATTGGCAATTGTCCGCTGCCGGAAGAAGAAAAACAGATAAAAACCGCACGAGATAAGGACTAAGGCGATGATGCTCCAAATGAATACTGCCATATCGAATTCTTCTTCTATTTCCGCTCCGGGATAAATTATTCCCACACCTAACCATGCATACAGCAGTACGGCGCAGGCTACCGCACTATACGCGGCAATCGCTATTGCACAATGTACATAATGCTTCTTTAGCTTCATATTTTTCTCCTAATGGGTGGTTTTGTTTTTTTTCATACGCGAGGGCATATTGAACAGCACTACGGGCATTCTCATAAGTTCATCATTACTATATGCAGTTGCCTCAGTAGCCTCTCCTTTTAGCAAGTTTTTGATAAAATTGCCGAAATTCAATGTTTTATCTTGATGTTCTTTAGGATTTTTGTAATCGGCTGCATCAAAATCGGCTGTCCACGCCGGTATTTCTATTTTTTCCTTAATCCGCACAATGACGTCAAAACATATAACGGGCGATGTTACCAATCTGTCTTCGTTACCGGGCAATACGGCAATTTGTACGGTTTTTAAATCGGGCAGCAGTACCGGCTGCACCGCTTCCAAGTCATTATCTATACACATCTCATTGGCTTCCCACTTGGGCAATGTCTCATCGTCGGAAGAATTTAGTTTTATAAGGTAGCGATAGTTTTTGATGTGAGTTTCCAGTGCTTCAATGGCACACCCTTCCGGCATAGTAAAATGTATATTTAACCGCCACAGCCAATTATCCTTTTTTTTGCAGGGTATTGCCGGTTTATATTCAAAGATACGGACACCGAGCTGTGTATCTATTTGTTTCAGTCCGCCTGTTGTCACCAGACCGAGATGGTTTATCATTCCCTTTGTTCTTTCTTGTAAGTTCCAAATTCGGTCTTGTACATCGATACTCCGCTCCGACTGTTGTTGCGGTACGATTGTATCTTGTATATGTTTTTTACTTTTGATGAACTTATTTATTTCCTGCCTACCGGCGCTTGCAGGTATGACTATATTTTTAAAAATATCCAAAGGAGGACGCTGCCCTTTTTGGGTTGTCGTCATAAGCTGCCATTTGATAGAGAAATTTTTTGCCTGTTCCGAAAAACGCCTGATAAATAGTTTGACCGATTCCCGCGGACCGGAAATTATTGCATAGAACGGTTTACTGCCATGATAGGTTGTTTCTACCATCCTATTTAAATTTTGAGGATCCGGCCGATAATTTTTCCCGTGAAAAGGCAATTTTACTGCAATAAGAGCTGCAGCGTAATCATCGGCTTTCAGCAATTTGTTTCTAATTAAATCTGCAAGAAGTGTTATATTTAGCCCTTGCTCTTCCAAATCTGTTATGACGATAGTCAAATTTTGCGTATTAATACGGTTATTATCATAAAGCATTGTCAAGGGACCCCGCTCTTTGTTTTCAAATGTACCGGAGCCGACATAGAAAGAGCGGTTTTCAGGATCTGCCTCCACAGCCTTAATTTTTGTCCATTCCAGAAACATCCGACTATTCGGACGTAAAATATGATACTGTGGCCGATAATTTGCACCGACCGACTGGCTTGCAATTGCTCTGTAAAAGTGAGTAAATTCCTCCGATGCTTTAATTTGCAGGTTTTTGTTTTGAACATATCCTATCTGCGAAAGAGTGTTGTCCCAATAGATATCAGCAACCGGCGGGGGGCGGATTCCTTTATAAGGATCGCCTCCGTCTATTGTTGTAATCTCCGGCGGAACCGGAAAAAACTCACCGAAAAGCAATCGAGCATTCCGGTCGGGTTTAGCGCAACAGCCGGATAGAAAAAGGGATAAAAAGACAACAATAGCTGCGGTTATTCCTGTCCATTTTATGCTATTTTTTCCCGCCTTTGTTAGTTCTACAGAGGACGAGCGAAGAAGAGGCCTGTTGCGAATTAAGCGTTTTAAGTTACATATTGCGTATTGAATATATTGATTATTACAGAAGGATGGAGAACCTTTATTTTTAATTCTAAATTTATTGATATAGTGATTTTTATGAAGATGTCGATTATCAATTAAACGTGTGTGTGGGGGGGGGGGGTAGATTTAGGCTAACATTTTTCTCTGTATTTTTCAGCTCCAAATTTGAGCTTTGAGAAAAATTAAATTGTAAGTCGTTTAAAATTAGTCTTACCATGGGTTTTATTCTACTCTAAAAAGTTTAATCTGTCAAGCATTTTTTTTGATTTAATTCCGCCTTGACTATTATATTCAATATCATTATATTCTAGCCTGCTTTAATATCGAGCATAAGGAGCTTTATATGAAACGGAAAATCTTTAAGGCGCTTGAGGCCGTTTTTTGTTTTTTTCTTTTTTCTGCAAATGTAACTGCAATGGGAAAGACCGACATACCCGATAACGGTAAAAAGAATGTAGCCGTAACCTTTGATGCCGTGCAGGAAATTACAAGGGCGATAGCCGAAGACAAGGTCAATATTTCGGTTATTATTCCGCCGGGAATGGAACCCCACGATTTTGAACCCAAGGCGAAGGATCTTGCATTTTTGAGCAGGGCGGACGCCGTAATTTATAACGGTTTGGGAATGGAACCGTGGCTTGCAGCTTCTTTGCGGGCCGTAAAAAATACCGGAATTGCTCAAATAGAAGCTGCTAAGGGAGTCGAACCGATTAGGGCGGCACATCACAGTCATCCCGGCGTATGTAATCACGGAGAATGGGACCCGCATATCTGGCTGAGCCCCGCTTCGGCAAAAATAATGGTAAAAAATATTCTGGACGGTTTAACCGCTCTTGACGGCGAAAATGCGGAATTTTATAAGGCCAATGCAGACGCATATATTGCACGGCTTGATTCTCTTTTAACGGACTACGGCGCAAAGTTTGCAGCGGTAAAGAATAAGCGCTTTGTAACGGGGCACGCCGCCTTTGCCTATTTTTGTAGGGATTTCGGTCTTGAACAAAAGGCCGTAACGGGCGTTTTCGGAGAAGGGGAACCCAACGCAAAGCGGCTTGCAGAGCTTACGGACTATTGCAGGGTACATAACGTCAAAACCGTTTTTGCCGAAGAGGCTGCAAGTCCCGAGGTTGCAAGAACCTTGGCAAAAGAGGTCGGCGGCAAAGTAGAAAAGATTTATACGATGGAAAGCCCCGAAGACGGAAAAACCTATTTTGAACGGCTTACTGCCAACTTGATGAAAGTATACGCGAATTTACAGTAACGGGAATATACTGAAAAATCGGTAATTTTTAAAGACCCTTTTATGGGCGGAGCACGCCGCAGACAACTGTCTGCGGCGTGCTTGTATACGGACTTGAAATTAAGGCCTATTCGAAGCAACGCCCTTTTCGATAAGAGAGATAAATTCGTTTTCGTACCAGTCCTGCGAGTAGGGAAAGTGTTTTCTTAATACGGGCCGCAGTTTCAGGTCGATTACGTCCTTACAGGGTTCGCAAACATCGTATTCCCGAAAGTGCCAATATGTCCTGCCCGAAACGGGGTTAATCAATTCTTTTTTACAAATATCGCAGTGCAGCGTTTTCATCTTAAATACTCCTCTTGTATTTCGGTTTGATATAAGGCATTTTACTTTATTCGTGCAGATGGTTCAATACCCCGGCGCTTCTTGCAGCAAGGCCGCTGACTTTCTATGTTTTGTCGAGTAAATGCGAGGCTATGTTTACAATGGGGTACGGCTTAAGCCCTCTGCCGAAGATACATATTTTACACATGTCCGGCGTATGTTTGTGCTGCAAACGTACACGATCGGGCTCGGGCGGTTCGTGCCCGCCGCTTAAGAGCGCTTTTTCAGTTTTGTATCGACCTTTTCCATAAAGCGTTTTTTATCGATAATTGCACGCTCGTGAAGCCCCTCACCGATCAAACCGAATTCGTCGAAGGCTTCTACCTTAAAGGTCAAAATCTTTCCGTTTTCGCTGATTCCGGTCAATTCGGTACGGACGGTTACCGTCATTCCCTCAGGCGTTGCGTCCTTGTGCCGGACGTCCACATGAATACCGACCGTCGTCTTGTCCTCGCCTAAAAACGGCATAACGCTGAGCGAGGCGGTTCTTTCCATCTTCGCAATCATAATCGGCGACGAAAAAACCGCCATTGCACCGCTTCCTGCCCGGCTTGCAAGCATTTCGTCCGTAACGGTAAATTCGCAGTTACCCTTTATTCCGACTTCCATATCGCCCTCCCCGATGAATTTACTGCCCCTTCTTCGCTTTTATTTTTTCTATAAAACGAGCCTTATTGATGATTGCACGCACGTGTGTACCGCAGCCGATTACACCATAGTCGTCTTTAACCTCGGCCTTAAAGGTCAAGAATTTGCCGTTTTCGCTGATCTCGGTTAATTCGGTGTACACAAAAACCTTCATTCCTTCGAGCGTTGCGTCATTGTGGGCCACGTCCACGTGCGAGCCGACCGTTACCGCGCCGCTTTCCAAAAACGGGATAACGCTTGCCTCCGCCGTTCTTTCGATAGCCGTAATCATAGACGGTGTGGAAAACACTTCAACGGCACCGCTGCCTATCTTGCTTGCAAGCATTTCGTTTGTAACGGTAAAACTGCTTTCTCCCTTGATTCCTGTCTTCATATAACCTCCAAAACTTTTTGCAAGGTATCGGCCGCTTTGTCCATCGAACTGCTTACCGTAACGCCCTGCGCCTTATCTTGTGTATGCATAGTTATAAACCAAAATGTGGATATATGCTAGTGTTTGTTGCAGATTATGTTTCGCCGCAAAACAGGCCGATGTAAACGGGCGCGATTCAAAGGCGGGTTCCCGTGTTGTCTTTTTGGCAGAAAACCTGTAAAATGAGCGGTATGAAATGGAACAATCTGGATACGTGTAAATCCTTTAATCATCTTAAAAATATAAAACGGGTCAACCTCCGCGAGGTTTTTACTGCGGAAAATGCAGCGGAGCGGGTTAGGCGGTTTTCGGTGCCGATGGCTGCGGGATTAGCTTATAATTATTCTGCAAAACCCGTAAACGAAGAATTGTTGAAAGCCCTTCAAAACATTGCCGAAGAACAGGAGCTTATCGAAAAGTACCGCCTGCTCCTTAACGGCGGTTTTGTTAATACGGGCGAAAACAGAATGGTGCTCCATCATTTGACACGCGGACAGCTCGGCGATGATGTCGTTTTTAACGGCACGAATATGCGCGAATTTTATTTAAGAGAACTTGCAAAAATCGAAGCTTTTTCAAAGGACGTTCATTCGGGGAAGATATGCGCGCCGAGCGGAAAACCGTTCACGGCGGTTGTGCAGATCGGAATCGGCGGGTCGGATCTGGGGCCGCGTGCCGTATATCTCGCCTTAAAAAACGGGGTCGAAAAAAACGGCTGCGGCAAGATGAAGGCGCACTTTATTTCCAATGTCGATCCCGACGACTGCGCCGAGGTTTTAAAAACCGTTCAATTAGACGAAACGCTTTTTATCCTTGTTTCCAAAAGCGGAACCACGCAGGAAACACTTGCAAACGAAAATTTCGTAAAATCGGTTTTACGGACAAACGGCCTTGACCCAGCAAAGCAGATGGCCGCCGTTACCGCCAAAACGAGTCCGCTCGCAAACAGCCCCGCGTACCTCGCCTCGTTTTATATGGACGATTTTATCGGCGGGCGCTATTCATCGACCTCCGTTTGCGGCGCCGTTGTTTTATCGCTGGCTTTTGGGGCCGATACCTTTAAAGAATTTTTAAAAGGGGCTGCGGCTGCGGATAAAACGGCGCTTGAGCCGGATATAACGAAAAATGCGGCGCTGTTAGACGCTCTCCTTGGCGTGTATGAACGCAGCGTTTTAGGGTACGGGGCTTTTGCAGTTTTGCCGTACAGTCAGGCGCTGTCGCGGTTCCCTGCGCACTTGCAGCAGCTCGATATGGAATCCAACGGAAAATCGGTGAACCGGTTCGGCGAACCTCTTGCGTATAAAACGGGACCGATCATCTTCGGCGAACCCGGCACCAACGGCCAGCACTCGTTTTATCAGCTTTTACATCAAGGCAGCGATATTGTTCCCTTGCAGTTCATCGGTTTTAAAGAAAGCCTGATAAAAGAAGACATCGAAAGCGAGGGTTCCACCAATCTGCAAAAACTAAATGCTAATCTGATTGCGCAGATTGCGGCCTTTGCTTCGGGACAAGCCGCCGCAGACAAGAACAAAAACTTTGACGGCAACCGCCCCGCAAGTCTGATTTACGGGGAGCGCCTTGATCCGGCGGCATTGGGTGCCCTTCTTTCCCATTTCGAAAACAAAATTATGTTTCAAGGTTTTACTTGGAACCTCAACAGCTTTGATCAAGAAGGCGTTCAGCTCGGTAAAACCCTTGCAAAAAAAGTCCTTTCGAAAGATATGCCGCCGGCACTGAACGCCCTTGCAGAACTGATGGGGCTGTAGCAGGGCAGGATATGGCGTTAAAAATAACCGCGGCGGAATTCGTAAAAGGGGCCGTCAAAGCAGAACAGTTTCCAAAACTCGGCGTCCCCGAATTCGCATTTTTCGGCCGCTCCAATGCGGGTAAATCGAGCCTTATCAATATGCTCGTAAACCGTAAAAATTTGGTAAAAACGGGATCTCGGCCCGGCATGACCCGCGAGGTAAACTTTTTTTTGATAAATAAGCCCGCAGGTGTTGCTGCGGAAAATACGGCACAAAAAAAGACGGCGGGTGTTTTTACCTTTACGGATTTGCCGGGTTACGGGTACGCAAAGGTGTCAGGCGGAGCGGCCGTACAAATCGATACAATGCTCTACGAATATTGCTCGAATCGGGCCGAATTGAAAACGCTCTTTTTTCTGATGGATATGCGCCGCACTCCGGGCGAAATCGAAAAAAACAGCCTCGCCTTTTTTCAGCAATTAAACATCGAAACCGTCATCGTCGGTACCAAGGCAGACAAACTCGGTAAAAACGATCGGATAAAAACAAAAAAAGAGTGGAGTTCTTTTTTCAGCATCGCCGACGATTTAATTGCCGTAACATCGTCTTCAAAAAAAATCGGAAAAGAAATAATTTTATCTATTGTGGATAGGAGGTGCAAAGAAAGATGAACATTCAAAAATATGAAGAAGGCGGTTTTAAAACCTCTTCATGGCAGGGCGGAACGACAACGGAACTGTTTATCTTTCCGCCCGATGCGGAATATTCCAAGCGTAATTTTTTGTGCAGAATGAGCTCCGCTGCCATAGACACGGAACGGTCGGATTTTACCGTCTTAAACGGGATACAGCGCTTTCTTGTTCCGCTTACCGGTAGTTTAAAAATAAGCCACGACGGAAAATATTTTACAAAATTAAAACCGTATGAAGTGTACGCCTTTGACGGCGGATCAAAAACAGTCAGCGAGGGGCGGGTCAGGGATTTTAACCTGATGCTGAAAGACGGAATCGACGGTTTTGTAAAAAGCTTTTTCTTAAGCCCGTTTTCCGTTTTGAAATTCGGTATTGCCCCCGGCGAAATGGGCTGGATTTTTTCGTACAATAATCTGTGTACGATTAACATCGAAGGCCCCGGCATAAAAGAAAGTATTACAGCCTCGAAAATGACCTTTGTTACCTTTACCTCCGCCGAAAAAGAATACGTCCTTGTTTCTATAGAAAAACAGGGCTCCCTGATTTACGGAAAGATTGTTGCTGAGGCTATGAGCGGTGAAGATCATCGGGCGGCTTCCGTAAAACAGGAGTAAAGGCGCAATGGAACATTTCAGCATGGGATTATCGTATGCAGATTACAAACGGAAAAAATACGTTTTTAACAAAAAGGCGGACCGCAGCCTGAAAAAAAGAGCACTCTGTCTTTTGTTTTCACTTTTGATTATAACGCTCCTGTCTTCCGAAGAACGGAACGAGCCGGACGGCCTTGACGCCCGAGCGGACCCCTCCGGCACACAGCTTCCCGCAAAAACGGCACACACCGAAAAGACGTGGCTGCAGCCCGCCCTCGATTCAAAGATAACCTTAACCGTAGATTACCCGTGGAATGCATCGTTGGCGTTTACGCAATACTTCGATTTTTACCGCACATCAAAGAACGGCAAAAAGCGGGTCAAAAAAATTACGCTGTTCACCGGTGCGGAACTAACTCCTGCAACGCTCTCCGTCAGCTGCGGTGCGGTGTTTATGCCGCAGCATTTTATCGGGTTTTTTACAAAGGCGGAATTCGGTACGGGCTGGTCCTTTCCCAAGGCATCGTTTTACGGCATTGCGGGCAACACCGATTTTTACGGCAGCCAAAAAATCGTTCCATATAATTTTTCGAAATTATTCATTTTGCTAAACGGCGGCATCTCCTTACAGTTTAAATTGCAGGAATTTACAGAGTCTGATTGGTCTGACCTGACGCTGGGGACGCGTCAGGCGGCGGAATACAAGGCGCTTTTTCCCGGTACCGCAACGGAATTATGGTTTTTTAAAAACGACGAGGGCGAAAACAGAAACGGGGCGGTATATGCGGCCTCTTATTTTATCGAATATAAAATGCCACTTTATTTATCTGCCGTCCGCGCGGAATTCAATACCCGTAAAAAATTATACTCACCGCTTCCCGGTTCCAAAAACCGGTCGGAGCTTTTATGGGATTTCGAACTGGGCGGGAGCCTTGTGTTCAAGCCCTACGATTTTATGGATATCCAGATAGCTGCCTTGTGGAGCACCGCTCCTTTATATACGTACTCCCCGAAGTCTGCATTTTTTACAGAGAAAATCCTCAATTATCCAAAAACGCAGACCTTTTATTTTAAAAAGATTTCCGCTCAGGTGCTATTTAAGATTTGATGGATTTAATACTGCCGTGTCGGTTATAATGCCCGCGCACAGCTCAGGCGGCGTAATATCGAAGGCCGGGTATATTCCCTTGACCCCTTCTTGAACGGTCCGAACGCCCATCGACTGCAAGGCTTCCTCCGCTGCGCGGTATTCTATTTTTACGTCCCGCACCGAGGTATACTTTTTATCGGGGAAACCGATCGCATAATACGGAACACCGAAATACTTTGCACAAACCGCAATTTGAAGGGTTCCGATTTTGTTTACCACAAAACCGTCCATCGTAATTACATCGGAGGCCGAAACGGCATAATCGATTTTTTTCTCGGCCATCAAACAAGCCGGCATATTGTCCGTAATGACGGTGGTATCGAAGCCCATATCGAACGCAAGGCTTGCCGTAAGCCGCGCACCCTGAAAATACGGTCTGGTTTCCGCGCAATATACCTTTACCTTTTTTCCCGCTTCGTTAAAAGCGCGCAAAAAACCGCCCACCGTCGTCTCGCCGAAGCACTGCGTCAAAACCGCAGCTCCGCTGGGAACCAGCGCGGCAAACAGGGCTCCGGCCTGCGTATTTTTTTTATACCGCCGATTGTTTTGTTCGATCGCCTCGTTTTTAAGACCGCGTATCAGTGCCGCAGAATCAGCGCCGCCTGCAATCAGACCTTTAAAAACGGAAAGAGCTCTTTCCGTGCACCGCTCCATTTCCGCACCGGTCGTCGGCCGTGCGTGCGAAAGCTCATAGGCCGCCTGTTCCATCGCCTGCACATACACATCGGCGGGGCGGTTTTTAAACTCGTAGGCTG
Source organism: uncultured Treponema sp. (assembly GCA_963540475.1). Lineage (GTDB taxonomy): Bacteria > Spirochaetota > Spirochaetia > Treponematales > Treponemataceae > Treponema_B. The sequence goes on from CAUTPO010000030.1 coordinate 11,922, forward strand.
CCTGCGCCATTCCCATTGCCGCGGCCGCAAAGGGCCCGCCGCTTTGGGTTACCATATCTTTAATCGCTTGTGCCGTATCCCGATACGTCTTGCATAAAACGAATTCCTTTTTTGCAGGATAAACCCGCCGATCCAAAATCCTTACAGTGCCGTCTTCTTCATCGAACCACGCCACATTTTCGTATCGCAAAATAAAACCTAAATTATAATCTTCCCGTTCCGTCATTTTTACCTGCGGCAATTATACCGTCAAGTCTAAAACCTGTCAATAATTCGCATTGAAAAGGCTCGGCACGATTATGCCGTATTTTCCATACCGAAGCAGGCTGGCGGTGGTAAGGTATCTCTGTGGTAAAAAGCAAAATAAATCTTTCCGTCAGGGCTTGCGTAAAAACCGATTATATGGCAATATAGTCCGAAGGAGAGATGTCGTGTTAAAAAATTTTATTATTAAAGACGAAAAACAGCTGATTTCTTCTTTGAAAAATATTGTTGCAGCTGTGAAAACACAGGAAAACCCTGAAGAACTAAACCGTTATCGAAAAATTTTTAAAAAAGCCGTTCCGCTTACCATGCGCTCGTATGTTGCCGCCTATCTGATAAAAGAGGCGCAAAGTTCCGATCTTTCGGCCCGAACCTTTAAAAAAGATGGTCGAAGTAAGCCGTGGGGGCCTTCGTTTAAGAGTGCTCCGTTTTCAAGATCGCTCAGACCGAAAATATCCTTACCGGACGAGGATTCCGCAAGCCTGTTTATCGGCATAGGCAGAAAAAGGGGTGTCTTCCCGAAAGACATTATAACCTTGCTTATTCAGGGGGCGGGAATTGCCCGTGACCACATAGGCGACATACGTATTTTGGACAATTATTGTTTTGTTCAGGTTATGGCCGACGAGGCTTCGCTGATAATCGAAAAACTGAACAACAGTTATTATCGGGGCAAGAGCTTAACCGTAAGCCCCTCGCGTAAGCATGATGACGAAATGTTTACAGCGTCTCCGATCGAGCCTGTTGTAGAGCAAACTATGGTAGAAGAAGAAATAAAATCTTCCGAAGAAAATATTTCGGAAATAAGTTCTTCAGTGGAAACTTTTTAAAAGGAGTCTTTAAAAACCTAACGTAAGTTTTTTAAAGATACCTTAAAACCGATTTTAAAAGCCGGCTGCCAGTCCGGCTTTTTTTGTTGCATAAAATGCCCGTACTTCTTTAAAATTTCCGCCGCCTTTACAGACCGAACATCGCGATATATATTTTAACCGTGAGGGAACTTATGAAACATATTATGACAATAAAAGAGTCCTTGAATACCATTGAAACGAATTTTAACTGAATACCGCCTTTCACGATGAGGATAAAAATAAGTATTTGGTTCTATCAAAAGTCATTTACGAGCGGAGTATAGAAAAGTATATTGAGACGGTAAAAGCCGCAAACGTCTGGACATATACCGATTTGGGATTGACAGATCTTGTAATATTGCTTATGGCGCGGCAATGCAGCCGGCTTATTTCAGGTGGCAGTACGCTGTGCGATTATGCCCGCTCTATGGATATACCGGTCTTCGATTTTAAAACAATACATAAACAGAATAAGATATAGATAACCTGCGGGTAACACTGTAGCTGCAAAAAGATAAAAGCGGCTGTAAAACCATATATCTTTATGCTTTTACCTGTTTCCTCCTTCTTTAAACCGGCATAAATCAGTAAATTGTGCGGGGGCTGGATTTTTCTTATGTAAATTGATATAATCGCAGTATAACATTATTAAGGAGCTTAAAGCTATGCTTAAAGAGATTCGCGGAAAAAGTTCAAAGAATTTGCGCGGCAGGAGTTTTTTAAAACTATTGGATTTCACTACCGATGAAATTCGCTACTTACTCGATCTTTCTAAAAATTTCAAAGATATGAAACGGGCGGGTGTTCCGCACCGGTATCTTGAAGGCAAAAACATCGTTCTTTTGTTTGAAAAAACATCGACTAGAACAAGGTGCGCCTTTGAGGTTGCAGGGTACGATCTGGGAATGGGCGTTACGTATCTTGACCCCAATTCTTCACAGATGGGGCACAAGGAGTCCATCGAAGATACGGCCCGCGTTTTAGGCAGAATGTTTGACGGCATCGAATACCGCGGTTTTAGCCAAGAGCTAGTAGAAACCTTGGCGGAGTATTCGGGCGTGCCTGTTTGGAACGGTTTGACCGATTTGTTTCACCCGACCCAAATGCTCGCCGACCTTCTTACCATCGAAGAAAACTTCGGTCATTTAAAAGGCTTGAAGTTTACCTATATGGGTGACGCTAGAAACAACGTGGCCAATTCTTTAATGATTGCCTGTGTAAAGATGGGTATGCACTTTACGGCCTGTTCGCCCAAACATCTGTTCCCGACGGAAGACCTCGTAAAGGCTGCAAAAGAAATTGCGGCAGAAACGGGCGGAAGCGTAACACTGACGGAAGACGTTAAGACCGGTACTTCGGGAGCCCACGTGCTTTATACCGATATTTGGGTTTCGATGGGCGAACCGGATAACGTATGGGAAGAGCGCATTAAGCTGTTAAAGCCCTATCAGGTAAATAAGGCGGCAATGCAAAACGCCGATAAGGACGCAATTTTCTTGCATTGTCTTCCCTCGTTCCATGACCTTAAAACCACGAAGGGTATGGAAATTCATAAAAAATTCGGCCTGACTGAAATGGAAGTTTCAAATGAGGTTTTTGAATCGTCAAAATCGGTCGTTTTCGATGAGGCGGAGAACAGAATGCATACAATCAAGGCTGTCATGTATGCGACAATGAGCTGATTTTCAATTCGGTTTCCGATACCGGCGGTAAAATCCAAGGGGTATTTTTCGGACTTTTTAACCGGGCGGCGGAAAATCTTAAACGGTTTACAGGCTGCCCGTTTTTCAAAACCGGTAAGGCGCCGGATCTTCTTTGAGAGCCGGCGTTTTTGAAGGTTTTTGTTACACCACCGTCCGCTTCTGCGGGCGGCGTAAGGAATTAAACCGCAATCAATAATAAATTTCTATACGATTCAGCCTGTTCCAAGGGTGGGCTCCCCATCACGTAAAAACGGTACAGAGCCGGATCGGCGGGCATACCAATTTAGGCCCGCAGTAAGCTCCTAAAAATCGAGGCTTTTATCCGTATCGAAGCATTCGGCGGATAAGAGGCTCTTTTTCCGAAATGAGGCGCTTACATTTTTCAAAAAGCAATGCTCGTTCCGGCTCTTTTTGAGGCGTTTTTCTTTTGCCGTTTTAGCGGAGCGATGCGGAGGATCATTTTGACAAACACCGGGAGAAATATTTTGTCGAGAACAGCCCTGCTGATCGTAGCGATAGTATGGGGTAGTTCTCTTGTAGTTGTAAGCGGGACAAGCGGCTTTTTTAAACCGAATTTCCTTTTGGGCCTGCGTTTCGGTCTTGCCTTTCTTTTATTGTGCATTATCTTTTTTAAGCAATTAAAATCGATCAATAAAGATTATCTTGTAAACGGTGGGATAGTGGGCTTTTTTTTATTCATAGCCTATTCCGGGCAAACGTTCGGGGTAACCGCTGCGGGGGGACTTCCCGGCAGGAGTGCTTTTTTATCGGCTTCGTATTGTGTTATCGTTCCTTTTTTGGCTTGGATCGTAAACAAAACGCGGCCCGATAAGTTCAATGTTTCGGCTGCGGTTTTGTGCATTGCGGGAATCGGACTAGTATCATTTACGGATCTGATTGCCTCAACGGGAATGGGTATAACGCAGGGGGACTTTTATGCTCTTTTAAGCGGCCTTTTGTTTGCAAGCCACATCGTTTCGGTAACACGGTGCAGCAAAAACAAGGATCCCATATTGATGACCATAATTCAATTCGGCTTTGCAGCCCTTTTTTCGTGGATCGTAACCGTTCTTTTTGAAGACAACAGTGCCATCGTGTGGAGTACGCCGTCGATTATTTCCGTGCTTTATTTAGCCGTTGTATGCACCGCCTTGGCTCTTTTGCTGCAAAATATCGGGCAAAAATACACCGACCCGTCTGCCGCAGCGATTATTTTAGGTTTGGAATCCATCTTCGGCATTATATTTTCGGTTATTTTTAAAGGTGAAAAACTGGACGTTTATTCGTTGGCAGGCTTTGTTCTCATCTTTGCAGCCATCATAATATCCGAAACAAAACTATCGTTTTTAAAGAAAAAATCCCAATAAAGGCCTTATGTAAAAAAGCCGGCTATTCCGTTTTGCAGGATAACCGGCTTTCTTTTTCATCAATTTAAAAAACAAAGATAGAAAATAAAAAGATTTTATATTTTGGGCGAAGTTTTTACAGCGTCCAATCCGAAATCGAACAGAGCTTCAAAACCTTTCACGTCGAGCCTGCCCGTGTGAAAAGAGCCCTTTATTATCCTGCCTTCTTTGTCTACTAAAAAAGAGGTCGGAAGACCTGGCAAAACCGCATATATCGCATTGAATTGGTCGATGCTTTGCAGGGCCGGAAAGGTAACGCCCGCATCTTTCATTATGTCTTTTGCAAGGTCGAGGTTATCTTTTTCGTCCAGATACACGTCGGATGTTAAGGCAACGACACTACAGTTTTTAGCCGAATATTTTTTGTAAACCGACTCAAGATCAGGCAGTTCGGCCTTGCACGGCGGGCACCACGTCGCCCACACATTGACCAAGGTAATATCATAATTTTTGAATATTTCATCGGTTACGGTCTTGCCGTCCAAATCTTTTGAAGAAAATTTCAATACCGGAGCATCGGCATCCGCTTTAGCCTGCATTTCACCGTTCGCATTATCGGAGGCGGCCGTTTCCGTCATTTCTTTTTTTTCGCACGACGCAAAGAACAGCATCGCTGCCGACAAGACTGCAATAAGTTTTAGTATTTTGTTCATATAAACTCCTATAAGAAAATAAAAACTTGAGTAAAAAAAAGGTAACAGAAATGACGGTAAAATTATGCAGAAAAAAGCGAGTGCGGAAGACGGGCCGGGCGAAATCTGCAATCAACAACCCCGACTCGAGCGTCGGGGTATTAAACCCTCCGCACGAATAAACCGGTTGTATCGGTTAAAAATGCAGCCGACAGCGGCGGAAAGGGCGCTTTTTATCCTCGTTAAAAAAACGCTCCGTTTCCCGTTGCCGCTTAAAAGCCTTTACAGTGCAGCGATATAGCCCCACAAAAGGGCAACCGTGTTTTCTATGCCCTGCTTGTGTATGCGCTCGTACCCGTGCGAGGCAGCGACTCCCGTGCCGATCAGGGCATGCCGGTAATCGTACCCTGCGCTTAGGGCAGCCGACGCATCGGAGCCGTAAAAGGGGTATACATCGACGGCAAAATTAAGCTCCATTTCTTTTGCACGGTCTATAAGCTCTGAGGTAAATTCGTAGTTATACGGACCCGATGAATCCTTAGCGCATATCGACACCTTGTATTCGTCGGTATCGAGGTCGTCTCCGACAACGCCCATATCCACGGCCAGCATATCGGTAATGCCTTCGGGGTGTCCCGCCGAGGCGCCATGCCCTATTTCTTCATAAGTCGTAAACATCAAATAAGTCTTTCGATCGAGCGTTAGGCGTTTTGCCGCAACCTCTTCTGCAAGATATAAAAAAATAGCACAGCTTGCCTTATCGTCCAAATGGCGGCTTTTTAAAAATCCGTCCCCCGACTTCCGTGCGCAGCTTTCAAGTACGACGACATCTCCCGCCATAATTCCGAGTTTTTCGACGTCTTCACGCGAGTGTACAATTTCGTCAAGTACCAGCTCCATCGTCGCATCGTCCCGCTTTAACTCGTTTATTTCGCGGGAGGCATGAACGGCAGGATTTAAAAGCCGCATGGTGCCCTCGTACCGCTTTCCCTGCCGTGTAATGACGGTAACGTTGGACTGTTCGACGTAATTGTATGGAAAGCCTCCGTTCAATATGGTTCTGAGCCTGCCGTCGGGTTTTATATGGCGAACAAAAAGACCGAGCGTGTCGATGTGGGCGGAAAGCAGCAGGGCATTATCTCCCTTTTTGCCGTCCTCGGCAGACAGCGGTACGGCAAGTTCGCAGACTACGGCCCCCTTGTTCGTAAGGTAGGGTTCAAAGCCCATATTTTTAAGCCGCTTGACAAGATAGGCCGCCGCCTTTGCGGTATAACCGGTCGGACTTGGAATATTGCACAGGGTAATAATTTCGCTCATTATTTTATCCGCGTCTTCGGCGATACGGGCTTTTATTTCGAGTACTTTGCTTTTTTCCATGATAACACTCCTTTACAAGCCAAGTTTTAATTGAGGTCTACAGGATATTATAGACAGGCCGGAATGTCAAGAAGAGGAGAAATAATTTAAACCTTGACAAAAAAGTATGTAAATTGTATAATCAAGTATACGATTTACATACTTTCTACAGAATAAATTGAAAAAAGGCTTAAAAATAGGTGTTTTATGAAAAAAAAGCTTGTTACAAGGCATATTATAAAAAAATTAGAGCAATTAGTCTCTTCTTTTCCGATAGTTGCATTAACGGGCTGCCGGCAATGCGGAAAATCTACTCTTTTAAAATACCTCTTTCCCGACTGGAAATATGTTTCTCTTGAGGATTTGGATATAAGGCAATTAGCCCAAAAGGATCCTCGATATTTTTTAAGCCTCTACCCCGAAAAAGCTATTTTCGATGAGGTGCAGCGTGTGCCTGATTTATTTTCGTATATTCAAACCCATACGGATTCTATCGGTAAAACAGGCATATATATCCTCTCAGGTTCGCAAAATTTTTTACTCATGCAGTCAATATCTCAGACACTGGCAGGAAGGTGCGCCGTTTTAAACCTTTCAACCTTTTCGATACGGGAACTAAAAGAAAGTAATCTTTTAATCGAAAATATCGACGAATGTTTATTTACCGGTTTTTATCCGCGTATTTATGACCAAA
>CAUTPO010000031.1:0-18511 GCA_963540475.1 uncultured Treponema sp.
GTGATAAGAAATTCTCTTTTGCTTTTTCGTCCTCGCTGAATAAATCGACGAACACTGAATCCTTGTATTTTCTGTTTGCGCTACTCATAACTATACCCTCTGCTTTTATACGCCGCTACGGATAGCGGTCGTTTCCAGCACTACGATGTTTTGAGCTTTGCTCAAAACTCGAAGTCAAAGACTGTACACGAATGTACAGTCTTTGACAATCGGCAAAACCTGAGTCCTTATATCTGCGGTTGTGTTTTGCCATACTTCCTCTTTAAAAAAGCGGATAACAATTTATCAAAAAAGTACACCGCTTTTAGGGTTATTATAACACAGCCAATGTAATTTTAGAAGATGTAATATCGATAAATATCGGAAATCGATTTTTAGGTATTTTAGTCAGCAATTCTTTCTGCAAAATGCTGTTTTTACTGTTTTTGTAACAGAAAGATAAAAAATCATTAAACAACTGCGATTCTTTTTAAGAATTGATTTCCGTTGGTAATAAAAAAACTTTTTTATTACCGCACAGGGTATTCGGTATTAAAACGTAATCGGTATAAAAAAAGCCGATTAAAGCGAATGGTGCATTTAATCGGCTTGTGTACACAGTTGTGCGGTTATTTTTTGTACCGTAAAACCGGTTCGCGGGCAGCCTTTGTTTCATCGACACGTCCGATCGCCGTTTTATAAGGATAACCGTGCAGCTTTTCAGGATTCGAATACGCCTCTTTTTTCAGCTTAGCCATAACCTCGGCCGTAAAGTCGAGGGTCGATTTGCTTTCTGTTTCCGTCGGTTCGAACATCAAGGCTTCATGCACGATGAGCGGGAAATACATTGTCGGCGGATGAATGCCATCGTCAATTAAGCCCTTTGCAATGTCCAAGGCGCTAACCCCCGTTTCCGCCTTAATCTTATCGAGGGTAAGCACAAACTCATGCATACAAGTTCTTTCAAAGGCAACCTCATATTCTTTTTGCAGTTTCTTTTTTAGATAATTCGCATTTAACACCGCATAACCCGAACTCTCTTTTATGCCCTCGGTTCCCAGCGTTAAAATATAAGCGTAGGCCCTAAGATACACGAGGAAGTTTCCGTAAAAGTTTCTGACCCGCCCGATACTGTCGGGACGGTCGAAGTCCAAGGTGTAATTTCCGGCGGAACCTGTAACAACGGGAGAAGGCAAAAAAGGTTCTAAGAATTTTTTACAGCCGATGGGGCCGCTTCCCGGACCGCCGCCGCCGTGCGGGGTGGAAAATGTTTTATGCAGGTTTAAATGTACGATATCGTAGCCCATATCGCCGGGGCGGAGCCTGCCCATAATGGCGTTCAGGTTTGCACCGTCGTAGTATAAAAGGCCGCCTGCCTTATGAACAATTTCGGCAATTTCTTTTATGTGGGTTTCAAAAAGGCCGAGCGTGTTGGGGTTGGTAAGCATGAGGGCGGCGGTGTCATCGCCTACAGTTTGTTTTAAGGCTTCAATGTCAACGTTGCCGTCCTTATCCGAGGGAATATTGACAATTTCGCAGCCGACCATTGCCGCACTTGCAGGATTTGTTCCATGAGCCGAATCGGGTACGAGGATTTTATTTCTGCCTGCCTGCCCGTTTTTTTCGTGATAGGCGCGGATAACTAAAAGGGCGGTAAATTCGCCGTGAGCCCCCGCCGACGGCTGCAAGGAAAAAGCGTCCATTCCGGTAATTATGCCGAGCTTTTTTCCAAGATCGCCCATTACCTCAAGGCAGCCTTTCATCGTGCTTTCCGGCTGCAGGGGGTGAATATCCGTAAAGTTCGGATCGGCGGCGACTTGTTCATTCAGTTTGGGATTGTATTTCATCGTACAAGAACCGAGCGGATAAAAGCCGTTATCGACGCCGTGGGTTTTGCGGCTTAATTCCATATAGTGCCGAATGAATTCGAGTTCCGAAACTTCGGGAAGTTCGGCGTCGCAGGTTCGTATATACTTTGAATCGAGCGTATATTCGGGAACAGTCGATTTTGCTTCTGCAAATTTGTGTCCTTTAACGGATTTTTCAAAAATCAAATCGCTCATTACAAAACCTCCTTAATTATCGTAACGGCTTCGTCCAAATCTTCTTTAGTAACCGTGTCGGTCGTACACCAAAGGATTTTATCACCGCAGATTTTTAACCCGCCCAAAATACCGTGTTTTTCGAGTGCGGCAAGAATTGTATCGGCCTTGCCTTTTCCGTCAGTTACGAATTCGTGAAAAAATTCGCCGTTGTTTTGTACGGTCAAACCCGCTTTTTTCAGTTCTTCGGCAAGGTAGTGGGCATTGCTCAAAGAAACCTTTGCAACGGTTTTAAGCCCCTCTTTTCCGTAGGCCGCCATATACATCGAAGCGCGCAGGGCACACAGGGCCTGATTGGAACAAATGCTCGAACTCGCTTTTTCGCGACGGATATGCTGTTCGCGTGCCTGAAGGGTCAACACGAAGGCCCGCCTGCCCTCCTGATCGATGGACTGTCCTACAATGCGGCCCGGAATCTTACGCATATCGGCTTCGACGGTTGCGATAAAGCCGAGGTAGGGGCCGCCTGCGCTCAAAGGAAGCCCCAAGGCCTGCCCCTCGCCGACTGCAATAGCGGCACCGCATTCGCGCGGCGTTTTCAGCAGAGCGAGCGCGGTGGGGTTACAGCTCATTACAAACCGAGCCTTTGTTTCCGCAACAATTTTACCGACGGCCTCACAGTCTTCAATCGTACCGTAACGGTTCGGCTGCTGCATAATCACCGCCCCGACCGTTTCGTCCATTAAATCTTTCAGTTTTGAAATATCGGTCTTATACCCGTCTTTGGGAATCGTAACGAATTCCACGCCGCCGTGCCGTAAATAGGTTTTTGCGATTTGAAGAGAGCTCGGTTCGACACATTCGGAAATCAAAACCTTTGTCTGCTTTTTGCCCAATGACATAACAATTGCATCCGCTACGGCAGTTCCCCCGTCGTACACACTGGCGTTGGAAACGTCCATACCGGTCAGCTCGCAGATCATCGACTGATATTCGAAAGAGGCCTGTAATTCACCCTGATTCATTTCAGGCTGGTACGGAGTATACGCAGTCAGAAATTCTTCGCGGGCCGATAATTGACGCACAGCCGCTGGCGTATAATGATTATAGGCACCGGCTCCGCGCAGCACCGATTTGAACACGGTATTTTTGCCGCCCAGTTTTTTAAAGAACCGTTCTACTTCCGCCTGACTTTTACCCTCGCCCACATCGGCCGCCGTACACTCTCCGCCTTCAAAACCGTAAAGCTCGTCTATCGATTGAACGCCGATAAAATCCAGCATTTCTTTTGTTTCCTCTTTCGAATGAGGAATATAATTCGACATAACCTCCTCCTCTAGCACGCTTATTAAAAAATGATCAAATTTTTAAATAAGAGTGCAAGCCCGCGCTTTCGCAAACGTCAGTTGAGAAAGCACATTCAATAATCGATGTTTGCCTAAAAGGCAAACATTTTCGATGCCGCCACGGACGGCGGTTGTTCAAATCATACAATGTTTTGACGGGCGGAAAGCCCGTCAAAATTCGGTACCGAACAATACGTCTTAGTTACAAACGTTTTTATACGCGCCTGCATCCATCAATTTGGAAGATTCCGCGGTAACTTCAACCTTGAAAAACCACGAGCCGAACGCGTCGGCGTTAATTTTTTCAGGCGAATCCAAGAGGGCATCGTTTATTTCGACCACCTTTCCCGATACGGGGCTGATAATCTCGAAAACGGCCTTTACCGATTCGACGGTAGCGCATTCTTTATCGGCCGTAACCTCATCGCCGACCTCAGGCAATTCGACAAAAACGACATCGCCCATTTCTCCTTGAGCGTAATCGCTTATGCCGACCATTCCGATGCTGCCTTCTTTTTTGTACCATTCGTGCGATTCCAAATACTTCAAATCTTCTTTAATTTCCATAAATAACTCCTGTTATATTCGATATATTGCTATAAACTCTTTTCCGTCAAAAAAACGCCGTCCGAAACAAGGGTACCTGAGAAAACGGCGCTCCCTGCAAGGCGGGTTCAGCGGCCGCGGATCGCCTTTAAAAAACTTGTCGGCACAATGGCCGCTTTCAGTTTTTTACCGCGTACCTCGATAAACACTTCTTCGTCTTTTATGCCGCGGTCTATCCTCATATGGCCGATACCGACCCTTAAGCACGGCGAGGAAGTTCCCGTCGTAACATAGCCGATCTCCTTATCACCCAAAAAGACCTTGTCATGATCGCGGGCAATGCCCCGATCTATCATGCGAAAGCCTTTTCGGATTTTTTTCGGCTCGGCCGCTTCAAGGGCTGCCTTTCCGATAAAATCCTCTTTTTCAAGTTTGATAAAGGGTTTTAGGGTCAGCTCGGTCGCAAGGATATCTTCGTTCATTTCGTGACCGTACAGAGGCATTCCGGCTTCGAGCCGCAGGGTATCGCGGCAGCCCAGTCCGCACAGTTCAATACCGAATTCGGCGCCCGCCTCCATTACCTTGTTAAAAAGATCAAGGGCCCAATCTTTCGGACAGTAAATTTCAAAACCGTCCTCGCCCGTATACCCCGTTTGCGAAATAATGACTTCGCCCTTAGGACACTGAAAGGTCTTAAACGTATAATACTTTTCCGGCATATTTTTCGCATCGATGAATTTCCGTACGACCTTTTCGGCATTAGGCCCCTGAATTGCAAGCTGTGCAATCTCTGCGGAGCGGTCGGTAAACACGGCTCCCTGTTCAAGATGCGATCGTACCCACTCGTAGTCCTTATCGTGATTTCCCGCATTTACTACCAAAAGAAACTTGGTTTGGCTGTACCGGTACACAAGAAAATCGTCCACGATTCCGCCCTTTTCATTACACATAAGCGTATACCGCACATCGCCGTCGGCCATTCCTCGGATATCGTTTGTAATGAGCTTATTTACCGCAGCTTCGGCTTCGGCACCTTCGATGTAAAATTCGCCCATGTGCGAAACATCGAAAACACCGACATTATTTCTGACGGCAAGATGTTCTTTTATAATTCCGGCAAACTGAATCGGCATTTCATATCCGCCGAATTCGACAAACTTTCCCCCTTTGGCGAGCAAAGTTTCATAATAAGGTGTTCTTTTCATCGTATCCTCCCTACCCCCTCTCTTATCGGCAATAAGAGATAAAAGGCTCCTTAAAATTTATTTTTTATAGATTATATGCGGCGCGGATTTTTCTGCATCTTCAACCGCTTCAAAAAAGGCTTCGGCAACGGTCGGGTGCGGATACATTGAATTCAAAATATCCGTGCGCTTCGTGCGGCCTGCAACCAGCGTCGATATGGGACCGATAATATCCGTAGCGGCCGTACACATCATCTGGCAGCCTGCGAGCCGGTCTTCTTCATCAAACAAAACCTTGATAAACCCGGCCTCGCTGCCCGACAAAACCGACTTTCCGTTGGAACCCATCGGCACCTTTCCTATTTTTACCTTTATGCCCTGCGCCAAAGCTTCCTTTTCCGAAAGCCCTACGCCTGCAATTTCCGGCACGGAATACACGCACGAGGGAATAACGGTTTTTCTCAGGTTTTCCGTGTTGTGTACAAGGTTTTCGATAACCAAGGCCCCCTGATTTTCGGCATTGTGCGCCAGCATCACGTTGCCCTTTACCGCATCGCCTATCGCAAAAATGCCGGGTACATTTGTCCGCATACACTCGTCGGTGATAATGCCGCGCGTATCGAATTCGATTCCGGCATTCTCAAGCCCGATACCCTTTATTTCTGCAATGCGGCCGATACAGACGATAACGGCATCGGCCTTAGCATGTTCTTCTTTTTCTTTTAAGGTGAACGTACAGCCGTTCTTTTCTATTTTGGTAACCTGTGCACCGTTCACTATTTTGACGCCCCGCTTTTTAAGCATAAGGGCCTGCTGCATCGCAATATCCCTGTCAAAGGGCGGCAAAATGTTTTTTTCAAGCTCCAGTATCGTAATTTCTTTTCCCAAAGCGGCATAAATTGTTGCAAACTCGATACCGATGACGCCGCCGCCGATAATGACTGCGCTGTTAAATTCGACCGGATCAGGGCCTAAAATATCGTCAGAGGTCAGTGCGTTTTCTATGCCCTCGATTGGCGGAAGAAAAACGGAAGAACCCGTTGCGATTATCAAATTTTTAAATTCCTGCCTTAGCCCGTTTACTTCCACCGCGGATTTTGAAACGATTTTGCCCATGCCGCGGAACACTTCCACATTCGAATTTTCCAAAAGCTTTTCGATACCGCCTGAAAGTTTTTTCACCACATCGTTCTTTTTCCCGTAAATGCTTTGCAAATCGTATTTCGGATTTTCGCACGAGAGACCAAGCTCGTTTTTTGTAAATGAATGGAAAACCTCAGCCGTATGAAGTAAATATTTGGTCGGAATGCAGCCCCTGTTCAAACAGGTGCCGCCCAATTTGTCTTTTTCGATGAGCGCCGTTTTAAGCCCAGCCCGGCCGGCCTTAATGGCCGCGATATACCCGCCCGGCCCGCCGCCTAAAACCAATACATCATACATACCTAACCTCCGAAACCGTTACCGCATTTCCCATATTGCAAAACATGGAACAGCCCGCATTACAGATTAACCCTGCTCAAAAACTTCAGTTTCAAAGCAGGTTACCTTGAATAAACCTGTTCGGTAACGAAGCTATCGAACAGGTTTATTATACACTATGCGGTGAATAAAGACAAGAGTAAAAAGGCTTTAACAATATCTGCCTGTAAATCGGATAAGGTTATGGATAAAAACGATTGTAAAAATAAAAAGAAATGGCAGTGTATCGAATAACACACTTGATGTTGAAAGGAGCGCTCCGGTGCCGTTTTAGCGGGAAAGATATGCAGGGCGCTTTCCGTAAAATACGCTTAGTTTTTCAGGAAAATACCCCGCAAGGGCTTCTCGAAAAAATCAGACCAATATGCAAACCATTTTTGGAGAAACCCGTAATTACAGCGTGTTATTTTATGAAATTGTCGTCTACGATAACCTTAATTTCCGCTTCGGTACCGGTCTTAATGCGCAATTCTGTATCGTCTGCCTTGAGGACGGCCTCATTGTCAAACCTTATTCGCCAATTCGAGGGTACGGTTCTCGGGCTCGCAGGTTTCTCTATAAAGGTAATTTTAAACGGAGTTCCGGGCTCTCCCGTCGGCTTAACGGTTATACTGTTATCCGTTTCGTCATAGCTCATTCCACTTACATAAAAAACTTTATCTTCCAAAAAGGATGTTCTTCTAACCTTACAGATAACAAAAAGCAAGCAAAACGGTAACAGGGTTTTTTAGTTTTTTTAAACAGCTATAAAACACTTTCAATAAGGCGTGAATACTTTGGTAAGACCGCTTGCCGGATAAGAGCTTTCGATTAAAAAAGCCGAAAGTTCCAAACAAGCTTGATTAACGGCCGCATATAAAAGGGCCTAAAAAAGCCAACTCTCGGACTTGAACCGAGTACCTGCACGTTACGAGGGTGCTGCTCTGCCGGGTGAGCTAAGTTGGCAATATCTTTACGACAAAGTATCGGTAAAGTTCCTGTAATATATCAAAAAATCGAAAAGAGGTCAATCAAAATCAAAAAAATTATATTGATTTTTCGGCAGTTATTGTGTATCCTTATACTATGGCTATTGCAATTTATTCGCTTGGAGCGGCGGAAGAAGTAACGGGTTCAAAACATATTTTGGAGGTCGATGGGCATAAGTATCTGATCGACTGCGGAGCCTTTCAGGGCAAACGGGCGGAGGCTGACCGCAAAAACAGGGATTTTAATGTTCCCGCAAAAGAATTGGAAGCGGTCATCCTAACCCACGGGCACTACGACCACTGCGGACTGCTTCCGCTCCTTAATATACACGGGTTTGAAGGCAATATTTATTCAACCCCGGCAACACGGGACATCGCAAACCTCGTAATGATGGATTCGGCGCGGATTCAGTACAGGGATCGGGAATACCTGTCAAAACAGGCCGCGAAAAAAGGCGAATCTTTTACGTGGACGCCCCTTTTTGACGAAGCGGACGTCATAAAAACCGTCAATCAGTTTGTAACGGTTTCGTATCACCGACCGGTATGGATCGGCAGTAACGCCAGGCTTGAGTTTTTTGACGCAGGACACATTCTCGGTTCTGCAATGGCCGTTTTAACCGTCAGGGATTCGGCGGGAAAAGAGGTAAAAATCGCCTTTACAGGAGACCTCGGGCGGAAAGGTAAGGCCATTATCCGCGACCCCGATATTATTCCGAATACTGATTACATCGTGATGGAAAGCACATACGGAAACAGACGCCACGAGCCGACACAGGACGCCTTAGACCTGCTTGCAGCAAAAACGAACGAGCTGATAAAAAAACGAGGCAAGATGATAATCCCCGCCTTTGCGGTGGAGCGCACGCAGGAAATCGTCTATTATTTTCATCTTTTAATTTCAAAAAAAATCATCCCCGACATTCCCATCTACGTAGACTCGCCTATGGCCGTAAACGCAACGAGCATTTTTCAAGTTCATCAAGAATGTTATGATCAAGAAACATACGATACCTTTTTAGCGCATCATAAAAACCCCTTCGGTTTTGACTCGCTTCGGTTTATTACGAATGTCGAAGAATCGAAACGCCTGAACGATATCGACGAGCCGATGATCATCATCAGTGCCGATGGTATGTGCGAATTCGGGCGGGTAACTCATCATCTGGCAAACAATATCGAAAAACCGTCCACCAAGATTATGCTAGTCGGGTTTATGGCGGAAAACACCCTCGGCAGGCGGCTGCAAAACAGGGAGCAGGAAGTAAAGATCTTCGGAGAATGGAAACAGGTACGGGCCGAGGTATTGCAGATCAATGCGTTTAGTGCCCATGCCGATTATTTTGAATCCGTCGAATGGCTTAATTCGCTGAAAAATCCCGCCTTAAAAAAGATTTTTTTAGTACACGGGGAACCTAAGGCGCAAAGTTTTTTTGTAAATTATTTGCGGGACAATAAATATACGGACGTCAAAATCGTAAAATACGGCGAAACATACGCCCTGTAACGGCAAAACAATGAAAAAAATTATTACCGGTTTACACGCCATCGAAGAAATACTAAAGGCGGAAAAAGACAAACGGGAAAAACACGGCTGCACGGCAAAAAAGAGCGCAGGTCCGCTCGAAATAATCTATTCGAAACAGGGGCCGCGGGTAAAAAAGATAACGGAACTGGCAGCCCTGCTCGGCATCAGCATAAAACGGGAAGAAGAGCGTTTTTTGGACGGCTGTACGGCACACCTGCCCGCCCCGCTTAAGGATCACCGCGGCGTTATTCTTTTGTTGGAAACGGACGGTGCGGATATGCAGGTAACAGCCGGCGAATTTTTTGCACAGCTTTCGCAAAAAACAACTGCTGCCGTTGCAATACTCGATTCAATAACCGATCCGCACAACATCGGCTCCATCGTAAGAAGCGCCGACCAGTTCGGTATAGACGGAATTATTATCCCCGAAAACCGCAGCGCAGGCACCGCAGGCTTTGAAACCATTGCAAAAACAAGCAGCGGGGCGGCCGCATGGATACCGATTATCCCCGTCACCAATATCGTGCGGGCCGCCGAAAGGCTGAAAAAAGACGGCTTTTGGATATACGGCGCAGACGCAGGCGGCACCCCCGTAAGCGGCCTACGGTTCCCTGCAAAAACGGTTATCGTTATGGGAAGCGAGGGCAGCGGTTTGGGCAGGCTGATGGAAAAAACCTGCGACGAAATAATATCCGTGCCGACCTGCGGTAAACTCGACAGCCTAAACGTTTCCGTCGCCGCAGGAATCCTGTTTTACGAAATCGGCCGGCACAGAACACAAGGAGAGGCAGCTTATGAATGCAGAAAATAATACGGAATTAAGCGAACATAACGGCGAAATACGGCAGCTTGCACAAAAAACCATTGCAGAACTGTTACGCGAGTACCCGTTCATCGAGGACTTTTTTGCAGAAAACGGATTAAACGATTTAAAAATAACCGATAAAAAAGACGGCACCTTTAAAGAATTTTTAGACTCGGTTTCCGAAGAAACGGCCGAAGATACCGCCTTAAACAAAGAAGAATTATACGGCTCATTTTTTGAATACATTATCCAAATGAAAAGTTTTTTAAATTTGGATAATTCACAAATAGTCGAAAGTCTGACAATTTTGCCCGGGACGGATAAGTCGGGTACTCCTGAAAATTTTAAGGAACTGATCCTGTATTCTTCTCAAATTATTTCGATTGTCGGGCCGACCGGCTCGGGAAAATCCCGCCTGCTCGCCGACATCGAATGGGCCGCGCAACGGGACACGCCCACACACCGCGCCGTTTTAATCAACGGAAAAACGCCGGACAAAACAATCCGTTTTTCGGTCAACAATAAACTCGTCGCGCAGCTTTCCCAAAATATGAACTTCGTTATGGACTTATCGGTTCGGGAATTTATAGAACTGCATGCGGAAAGCAGGCTTATCAAAAACAAGGACGAAGCTATCAAAAACATAATCGAGGCAGCCAACAAACTAGCCGGGGAACAGTTTAATCCGAACACGGCCATCACCGCTTTGAGCGGCGGGCAGTCCCGCGCCTTGATGATCGCCGACACGGCTATTTTAAGCTCATCGCCCATCGTATTAATCGACGAAATCGAAAACGCAGGAATAGACAGAAAAAAAGCACTGGAACTGTTGGTCTCTAAAGAAAAAATCGTACTAATGGCCACCCACGACCCTGCCCTGGCCTTGTATGCCGATAAACGGATCGTCATCAAAAACGGTGGCATTGCGGCGGTCATCGAAACCTCGGAACAGGAAAAAAAGATTCTCGGCAAGCTGGAAATAATGGACGCAGAAATTCAGGGAATGCGGGCGCGCTTACGTGCAGGCGAATTGCTCGGATAATTTCCGCACAGGTAAAAATTAAAATAAAGAAAATTCTGCCATAACGGTTGCCACACACGAAAAAACCGTGTATATTAAAAGACCAATGATGGGAATATGCAACATTTTTAGACAATACCATCTGCATTGTCTAAAAATGTTGCCGAATTTGCAAACCGTTTGCAAAGCAAACCGTTTGCAAAGCAAACTCGCGTTATTGTATGTGCTTTTCAGGCCAGCGCCTTACAAAAGCACGGCAATTCAACAGTTTCCAAAATTGATATTTTGTTCAACTGTTGAATTTAAATGAACAATAATAGTTATCGGCTTTACAAAAAAGCGAAAAAAGTCAGGCACAGTATTTGACACGCACCGGCAGTAGCCTTAGGCCGCACTTTTCTTTTGTCGAAAAAAGAAAAAAGCATCCCTAAACCGGGGAATTTTTAAGGGGCAGTCCTTAAAACAAACAACATTTCTATGAGGAGGTTGCTATGAAAACAAGCAACAACACAAAGACATACGCCTTTACGGGAGGGGCGGCGCTCATTACAGCCGCACTTATTGCAATGGTACTACTGTTTACCGGCTGCCCGAACAGCGCGGGCGGCGGCGGCAGCTCCGGAGGAGGCGGGGGCACACCGCCTGGCTATACCTCCGTCCCCTACGCAAATCTTGATAACTACCTAAAAAGCCTGCCGAACGGCTCGACAGTACACAAAATCGAAGTAACCGGTCTTACCGCAGCGGTCTTAAAAGGCCCCGGCACCGGCAGCACACCATCGAGCCCACTCGGGGAAATACTGAAAGCAAACTCGACTAAAAAGGTTACGCTCATGTTCGGCGGAGTATCCGGTCTTACTGATATGAGCGCGTGCTTTTTGGACTGCACAAGTCTTATCCATGCCCCCGAGATTCCTGCCTCCGTTACAAATATGAGCCACTGCTTTAAAGGCTGCACAAGCCTTACACAGGCTCCACAGAATCTTACATCCGTTACAAATATGTACTCCTGCTTTAACGGCTGTATAAGCCTTACACAGGCTCCACAGATTCCTTCCTCCGTTACATTTATGAGATCCTGCTTTGAAGGCTGCACAAGCCTTACATCAGTCACACTCAAATGCAATTATGTTAGCGGTAATTCGTTTAAGGATGCTTTTACGAACTGCGGAGTACTACCCACAGGCGGCATAAAGGTTCCAACGGGATATCTGCAAACGTATAAAGATAATGCCAGTACAATGGGAACACAAGCAGACAGGTTTACTGCGGAATAGATTTTAAAATCGGACTTCCCTGTCCGATTTTAAACGCGAGTTTTAGGTTTTCCGCCTAAAACTTGTGCACGTTGAACCATCCGCTATCCATGGCAGGAAAAGCATAGAAGTACATTTTTGATAAATTACCAATTAAAAACCGCTTTAGGCCGTTTACTATATTTTTTGCAAAACAAGCCCGCCTGACGAAAGAGCCTTT
Organism: uncultured Treponema sp.; assembly: GCA_963540475.1. GTDB lineage: Bacteria > Spirochaetota > Spirochaetia > Treponematales > Treponemataceae > Treponema_B. The sequence goes on from CAUTPO010000031.1 coordinate 12,375, forward strand.
AAACCGTATTCGGCGTCAGGCTCGAAATTGTGCAGGGTAACGGTCTGAAGCCGCGCAGAAGAAAAAAGGGTCAAAAGATACCGCGAAAAAACAGCCGCTTTAAAAAGGGTCTGCACTGCCTTCTTTTCTTCCTGCGAAAAAAAAGAATAATCGTAAATTGCAGGGTATTTTTTTTCGGCATATATATCGAAAAGAACGATTCCCGTTCCCTCCGAGGTGTCGGAAAACAGTCTGTACGGAAAGACGAGCGCCCCATTCTTCATTTTACAAACAATACATTCGAGGTTCAACGCAGAACCGTTCCACGCCCGCTCATAAGAGCCGATCAGTTTTTCCGAAGGCGTATAAAAGGAAATCATCGCGCTAACTTCCGAATCTCCCCGCCCGAATGTTTTAATCGTGCAGCCCGTGTTCAAAATAGCCGGATCGCACATCAAAAGCCTTTTTTCGGCAGAACTTATTTTATGCGCATACACATGTACGGCTAGGAAGGCCGAAAAGAACAGGCCCGATACAAAGCAGAAAACCGTTAAAAGCCGTTTTTTGTTTTTAGTCAATTTTCCGTCCTTATTGCAGAAGTTTTAAAAACTCCTGTTCCGTTATGATTGCGGTGCCCAAATCCTTGGCCCTTTTATTTTTTGAAGAACCCGAATCGGGCGTGTTCGTAACGAGGTAGCTCAGACCCTTTACCACAGACGATTTTACGGTGCCGCCCTTCTCTTTTACGCAGGCCTCCGCCTCGGAACGCTTCATCGTATCAAGCTCTCCGGTAAAGCAAAAACTGATGCCCTTTAACGGCAGAGCCTGTAATTTCGTATCGGGCGCTTTTATCTTGATGTACCCCGCTTCCAGCAATTTCAGCATTTCCGGTTTTAAAATTTTCAAATTGGAGACCAGCGCAGCCGATAAAACCGAACCGAACTGGTACACATTTTCAAAATCTTTTTCATCGGCGCCGAGCAGTTTTTCCAGCGTATCAAAACCGGCCTCTTCCAGCTTTTCCATCATTACCTCGCCGATTCCTTCGATATCGAAACCTGCAATAAATTGGGTCAAGCTAATCTCGGTTTTCGCGTGAAGCGCATTGTATACCTTGGCAGCCGACAATTCACCCATCCGCTCAAGCTGCGACAATTCACTTACGGTCAGGGTGTATAGGTCGTAAATCGATTGTATCCGGCCCATCTCGAAAAGGCGCTTTATGAGGGTGATTCCGAAGTCGCGGATATCCAAAACGGCGATCCATTTTTCGATACGGTGATGAATGAGTTTCGGGCAGGCAATATTAGGACAAAATAAACGGCTGCCCTCGTTTGTAAGGGCCGATCCGCAGGCGCCGCAGTTTTCGGGGTACGGGATAGGTGTTGCGCCTGCGGGGTTTTCCGCAAGGGCTTCTATTTTCGGGATAATTTCCCCGCGTTTTGTTACCACCACCGTGCTGCCTATTTTTAAATCAAGCGCCTCGATGATATTCGGGTTTACAAGACTTGCCCGTTTAACGGTCGTTCCAGCAAGGCGGACGGGTTCAATAAGGGCGATGGGCGTATAGGTAACACCCGATTCGCTCCATTCGACGTCCAAAAGGGTGGTTACGGCTTCTTCCAGACTGAATTTGAATGCGATTTGTTTTTCGGGACGGCTGCGGCTCATATCCTCAGGGTCGATTTCACCGTTCTTTACGACAAGCCCGTCTATATCGAAGTCCAGCTTCGGGCGTATTTCCATTACGCGGGCCCTGTAATCGATTACCTCCTGTACGGTTTTACACACCTGTAATTCGACAGCCGAAAAACCCGCTTTTTTAAGCCAGTCCAGTTTTTCAAGTTCGTCCGCAAACGGGGCATTTCCCGTAAACGGCTTTCCCGGAACCCCTTGCACCGCATCGTACACGATAATGTCCAAGTGTTCCGTACCGCTTCCGTCCTTTTTTTTCATAAGCCCGTTTGCAGCGTTGCGGCAATTAGCCTTTCCGCTGAAAAACCGTTCGTGAACACTCCGCCGCATAATAACCTCGCCGCGTATGCCGCCCGTAAACGGAGCCGGCCCCAAGGGTCCCGCCCCACCGCCGAGTTCAAACACGATCCCGTACATTTTTTTTGCATTGGCTGTTATATCGTCGCCGATCTTTCCATTACCGCGCGTAACGGCCCGCACAAACACGCCGTTTTCGTATTGCAGTTCTATGCTCGCACCGTCCAGTTTATACTGCACGATAAACCGTTCAAAGGCCGTTTTTTCGGCCCATGCCCTAAAAGCCTCAGGATTCCCCGCCTTTTCCTGACTTCCCATCGGAATAATGTGCTCCGCCTTAGGAAAACCGTCCGTCGATTCGATCGGCACTGCGGAAAAAAGCCCGTTTTCAGGATCAAGCGTTTTCAGCTCGTCCCACAATCCGTCGAATTCCTCATCGGAAATTTCAGGTTGTGCATTATAATACAGATTCTGATGTTTTTTTATGAGATGTTCAAGCTCTTTTATACGTTCGTTATTTGCCATAATCGGTGTGCCTATCCTATTGGGCACCTCTAAAAACCTTGTTTGATTTGCTTTGCATCCTTCGAAATAGAGGTACCCGGCGAGTTTTTCGTAAGTCATTGATATATAAAGACTGATGAAAACATCGCAAATTAAAATCAAGGAAAACCGGTGAGCAAAGCTCACCTTCAAAAAACTGATTCGCAGTCCGCTTTGCGGACCGGTTAATGAATTTCCTTACAGAACAAGCCGGTAGGCTTGCAGTTTTCCGAGGTTCCCTATTATATAAAGGGAGTCTTAATAAAAAACGGCAGCGTTTTTAAAGAAACCCTAAAATCCGTTTACGGCCGTCTCAGGGCCGACTTTTTCACTATATCCCGATTTTATTATTTTGTAAAGGCTGCAAGAGAAAGGGCTGATTGTTCCGTATAGCGGATAGCCTGCGACGTTTCGCTCCCGTTTTTTGCAAAAACCGGGAGCGAAACGCGGTATGGTTACATAAAACAGCTTAGTAAAAACAAGGTACACGGCCAAAACAATTTCTGCCGTTTAGGGGAGGACACAAGGCCGATTTTAAAAAAAGCCGATACACCGCAACACGGCATACCGGCTTTTTGGAAAACACAAAAACTTCCGTTTTTGTGTTCACCTATTTTTCTATGATAAGAATTTTTGCCGTTTTTTTTGCGTCCATGGCATCAGACATTTTATCGGCCCAGAAAAGAGCTTTTACGCCTTTTTTGAGCGAAGCAGCGTCAACTGCATCTTTTGAAGCGTGCATGGTGAAAACGGCATCGCCTGCAACCATCCACTTCATTCCATCCGTATCGGTTACGGTCAAGCCGTTATCGGCGGACTCTACAGCCTCTATTTCCACATACGCGGGAATATCGCTTTTGTCCGTTACGTTTACAAAAATGGTTTTAGCGGCAGTCTGGGGAGGAAGGCTTGCGGTATAAGCCGGAGAAACCCATGCATAGATTTCAGCACCTTCTTTGATGTTGGTTTTCTTTGTGGAAGCCCCCGCCGTAACGTCGATCGTGGGAGTTTTTTCTTCGATGTTGATCAGCACTTCGGCATCGTCGGAAGCTCCGCTCATTCCGTCTTTTTTGCTGTTGATTCGAATTTGAGTTCCCATTCCGTCACCGGCCGTTATTGTTCCGTGTTCGAGAACGGAGCCGGCCATCATCATATCGCCGGGTATTTTATCATCCGCCATCTTATCGCCCATCATATCGGTTTTGGTTTTTTCACCCATTTTTTCTTCATCCGATGAACAGCCGATAAACACCAATGCCGTAACAGCGATTACGGCAAAGCATAAAAATTTGTTTTTCATATAAACCTCAATTAAATAAATGAAAATGTTTTGCGAAAATAACATAATTACGGAATTTATTCAATATAAAATGCAAAAAAATATTGTAAAATATCTAAAAAAACAGCATTTTTTGCTCATTTTTGTATCCGTACACTCAAAAACATTTTAAACTACGGCATAAAAAAGCGGCTTAAACCCCGTTTTCGGAAAAACGAACCGTTTTCCCCATGGGATCTAAGCCGCCGGAAAGCCGCAGCAGAACCTTAACGATTTGCATTAAGACCCGCGTCTGCTTCTATAGGAACTTACAGCCCTTGTTTCGGTATTCCGAAACTTCTTTAATGATGGCATCTACATCCATAACCATTTCCATCATACTGACTTGTTCCTCGTAGACCTTGGGGTCTATTTGGCTTTTAATCTCCGGTTCCGCTACATGATAACACAAGAGTCCCAACGAGACTCCCGCCAACGGACCTGCAAAAGTGGGATCGCCTGCCGTAACCGTTTCGCAGGCAAGGCCCGACGATTCGGCTTCCGCACCGCCCAAAAGAACAATGACGTTCTCGGGGCCGTACTTTTCGGCTAAATCCTTAACGCGCTTTTGATTTTCCAAGTCCATTGCGCCTGCGCTCGTTCAGACAAAGCATTCGGTTGCAGCGTATACAACCTCAGCTCCTGCCGACTCTGCGCACAGCTTTATAGCTTCCCCGGGAACGCCGTCACGGTCACCGATGATGATGACCTTTTTGGTTTTTAATTCCATAGCATCCCTCCTAGGATTATTTTCGGGATGCGTTCGGATACCCTGCGCACCCCCGGCAATTTGGGCCGTATCTTCAAAAACCGGTCTACACAATCGTGCGATCAGGCTTTCCGGTTTATTTTAAAGATCAACGTTATATGTATTTTTTTACCATATCTTCGATTTGGCCGATGGTCAAATCACTGCCGGTAACACTGTCTTTCCGCTCGCCGTCAACATAAATAAGCATAGTAGGAAGCCCTAAAACCTGCTCTTTCATAGCAACACGGCGCGCGCCGTCAATATTGAACGAACAGAATTTCGCCTTTCCCGCATGGCGATCGGCCATCGCGTGCACATCGGGCATTAACTGTTTACAGGGAACGCAGCCTTCCGACCAAAAATCCACAAAAGTTACACCCTTGGACTGATGTACTTCCTGTTCAAAATTGTCTTTTGTTAATTCAACCATTTTTTTCTCCTATAAAGTTATTTTTTCATGGCCATTTTGGCTTTTACATCGTCGATATAGTGGCCAGCCCAAATACCCGCCAGCGCTCCGTCCGCAGCAGCGGTAACAACTTGGCGCGATTCTTTTTGAATAACATCGCCGACACCGTAGATACCGGGTACGTTGGTTTCCATTTTGCCGTTTGTAAGGATATAACCGTTTTCGTCAAGGTTTACCAGCCCCTGAATAAAGGCCGTCTGGGGATTATGTCCGATAAAGACGAATACGCCTTGGGCATCGAATTTGGAAGTTTCGCCCGTTTTGGTGTCCTTTAACACAACGCTGTCCACAAGACCGTCTCCGCAGACTTCTTCCACAACGGCATTCCATTTAAAGGCCATCTTAGGGTTCGCAAAGGCCTTTTCTTGAATGGACTTGGCAGCACGCAGTTCGTCGCGCCTGTGCACAATCGTTACCTTATCGGCAAATTTCGTCAGATACATAGCTTCTTCGACAGCCGAATCGCCGCCTCCGACAACGACGATTTCGCATTCTTCGAAGAATGCGCCGTCGCAGGTTGCACAATAAGAAACACCCTTGCCCCAGTGTTCTTTTTCGCCCTTGCAGCCGAGCTCCCGTGCACTGGCACCGGTCGCAACAACCACCCCCAGACACTCGTATTTATTGCCGTCGCTTGCATGAACGATTCTTACAGGCGAATCGGGAACAACTTCTATTTTTTCGGCCCGCGCCCGTTTAAATTCGACGCCGAATTTTTCGGCATGTTTTTTAAAGGCTTCGGTCAATTCGGGACCTGAAGAGGCGGGAAAACCGGGATAGTTTTCGATTTCTTCCGTAATATAGCACTGTCCGCCTTGGTTGGGTTTTTCTTCGAGAATAACCGTCTTTAACTTTGAACGTGCCGCATAAATACCGGCAGCCATACCGCCGGGACCTCCGCCGATTATCACCAAATCATATTTTTCCGACATAAAGTCCTCCTGAAAATCTTCAGCTACAATATATCAATTTTTTCGATTTTAATCAACCTGTAAGATGAGGGTGTCAAACCCGCAAAACCGCAGCACCGGCAAACCTTCTTACAACACGGGATTAGGTTCTCGCATAACGCAGCAGCACAATAC
>CAUTPO010000032.1:0-18397 GCA_963540475.1 uncultured Treponema sp.
ATAGCGCAGAACAGAAACGGCCTTCTTTACACGAGCCGTTTTTTAAAACCGATAGACTGAAAGCACGGTTATTAAGTGCAAAGTTCAATACCGATTGTATACACAAATACACTAGGCATAAACAATCTACCGGCAGATACATACAGAGCCTGCTTACCGATTGAGCTTTGCGAATATTACTTTTCTTATTCAAACAACAAAAAGCGGAAAACTCGCGCAAAACGGAATTAGCGTTTGGGCTGTTCTTCTATTTTTATGCCCTGCTTATCCAAAAAAGCTTTTAGTTTTTTTGCGGTATCCTTGCCGATGGCATGCTCCATTTCGCAGGCTTCTTCGTCTGCCGTTTTGTAATCCACACCCAACACGCCGGTCAAAAACGACCGAATCATATTGTGCTTGTTGCGGACCTCTTTGGCGATCTGCCTGCCCTTAGTCGTAAGGGAAATGGTGCCGTAATGTTCCTGTTCAATATAGCCGTCTTCTTTCAAACCGCCGATGGACTTGTTGACGCTGGCCCGCGAAACATTTAAAGCTCGCGCAACATCGACCGATCGGACATTTTCGTCGATGAGGGATAAATCGTATATACGTTCAAGGTAGTCTTCTTTGGAAGGAGTAATCCGGCCTTCCGACATAGCATTTTTTCTCATGCCTTAATTATATACTATTTTTTTCGATAAAACAAGGGCTTTTATGTATCATATTAAAATATTATTTGTTTTCTTTACATTAGGCCGGTTTCTATCCGGCTTTTAAAAGGCCGTTCCGATCGATAGTACGGCTTATTTTTATTTTGGGATTTATTGTCAGATGAAAAAGGCCGTTTTATGTTTTGTTTTTGTTTTGGGCGTGCATGCTCTTTTTGCTCATCCTCATATGTGGTTTACAAGCAAGGTCGAATTCGTTTTTTCAGGGGCTTCGCTGAAGGGCGCGTATGTAACGTGGACATTTGACAGATTTTTCAGTGCGGATATAATCAGTGGGTATGATGTAAATAACGACGGAAAATTCAGCGCCGCCGAAGCGCGCGATGTTTATGATAACGCCTTTACGTATACTCAAAATTTCTATTATTTTATCTTTATACGGCAGGGAAATAAGAGAACGTCGCCTAAAACCGTGGACAGGAATAAATTTTCCGTCAGTCAAAGCGGCGGTATTGTCAGTTATAACTTTTATATCGATTTGACTGCCGTGACGGGGCGGGAAATGTTTTTTGCCTGCTACGATTACACCTTTTTTTGCGACATAACCTATCCGAAAAACCTTGCGGTAAAATTCGTTTGCGACGATAATACGCTCAAACCAAGATACGAAATAGTCGAAAACAAAAATTATCCGGTGTATTATGATCCGCTGGGAGCCCTTGACGATTTTACGGTTTACAATAAATGGGCACCCGGACTGAATACGTATTATCCTTTGGAAATTAAGGTTACGTTTTAAAAACGGTCTTTTGTAACGATACCGATATGAAAAAAAAGTCCGTTTTATTCTTTTTTGTTCTGCTGCACTCTTTCTTTTTTTTATCCGCAAACCCCTTTACCGGGAATAAAAATTCTCCGGCTTCGGTACGGCAAGCGCGGCCTTCTGAGCCCATCGTAAAACACCAAAGAATTATCAACGAAAAGCTCGGCGATTATATTGCAGGCTGGAAAGAAAATGGCGGAGCCGGCGTGTTTTTTGCGGTTTTGGGGATGTCATTTTTGTACGGGGTCGTTCATGCTGCCGGACCGGGGCATCGAAAAACCGTGATTTTTTCGTTTTATATTGCAAAAAAGGCCAGTGCTGTCGAGCCGCTTTTGGTCAGTCTCGGCATTGCAGGCATTCACGGCGGTACGGCTATTTTGATAATGCTGATTTTTAAAGGAATTTCAGGAGCTGTTTCGGTTAATTCCAACAACACGGCCATTTATATGGAAGGCTTTTCTTTTTTGATATTGATTGCATTGTCGGTTTACGGCATAATAGACGCCGTTGCGGACGTATTGAAGAAAAAATCGGGGGAACACAAAAAACTGAAACTCGGTGCCGTGTTGCTCAGCGGTATGTATCCGTGTCCTGCAGCCATGCTTGTTTTGGTTTTATCTGTCAGTTTGAACGTTCTTACCCTCGGTTTTTTTGCTGTTATCGTATTATCGCTCGGAATGAGCGTGCCGATAATAATATGTGCTTATTTGGCATGGGCAGGCCGTACCGGGCTTTTTTATAAGCTGAAAGATACGGGAAGACACCTTGCACTTGCAGGCTGCGTTTTGCAGATTGCGGGGTACCTTTTTTTGCTTGCCGTTTCGGTGCGGACGGCACTGCCTTTTATCGCCGGTTTGTTCGTGCAGAAGGGCTGACCGCCTTTAAAATCCGTGCGGTACCAGCCCCTGTTTTTCTCACCACACTTGAGTAAGGAGTTTTTATGAAAATCGGAAAAAATGCGAAATATTGCGTCTTTATTATTGCTGCGGCCCTTGTCTGTTCTTGTGCAACGGTGAAAAGCGCGTGGCAGCCGGATGCAAAAACGGTTGAAAAAGAAATAAAAAAAACGAAAAAAAACGGACTGATGATTTTTACTGCCTCCGACAGCGACGAGCGGAGCAAGGTTCTGTTTAAGGACGTTTTCGGTAAAGCCTTTTTTTCCAAGGCCGGTAAAAAATTCAGCCTTTATAATATCGATATTGTCAGAGACGAGTCGCTTATGCCGCCGCAGCAGCTTGAGCGGAATTACGTTTTATTTGCGGATTATAATGTGCTCGAAGTTCCGTACCTTGTGTTGATGACGGATGAGGGAGATGTGTACCATTCGGCCCTGCTTCCGCAGGAAATTGTCGACACCGATTCCTTTTTAAAGTATTTGGATTTGCTTGACGAACGGGCCGAAACCGTTAAAACCCTAAAAAGCGGCATTGCGAAAAATCGGGGGCCGGAAAAAACGCAGGCAATCGACAGGTTTTTCGAGAAAGTGTATTTTGTGAATTCGCCGAAATACAAGGAGCTTTTTGAAGAGGGAATAAAAAGCGATCCGGAAAACAAGAGCGGGCTTGTCGGTAAGTTTATTTTGGCGAAGCAGTCCCTGATTATAGACGGTCTTTTGGCAAAAAAGAAGTACGGGGAGGCTGTCGGCGAATTTATGAAGGCGCTTGAAACCAAACTGTTGACGCCCGAAGAGGAGCAGGGGGTTTGGTGTAATATTGCCTATATTTCTTCGTATGCCGACGGTAGTGTAAAAAAAGATAAGATTATCGACTATTTGGAGCGGGCTTTGAAAGCGGCGCCTTCCAGTGAGCGGGCCGGGGATATAAGGGCCGATATTGAGTTTTTGAAAAAACAAAAGTAGAGCCTTTTTAAAAAATGCCGGACGGTTTTGAGCTGTTCGGCTGCGGTTTTGTCCGTTCGATAACTGTTCTCGGAAAATGAGGGGACTACAAAAAAAGCACACATTAGAACGTGTGCTTTTTTTAAACCTGTTCGGAAACTTCAGTTTCAGAACAGGCTACCTTGAAATGCGATGTTCTAAATCGTGCTATTTGCGCGATTTAGAACTCGTCGACCTGTTCGCTAACGGAGTTATCGAACAGGTCTTTTGTATACAAGGCTCTTTAGCCCCTTTGTTTTTTGTTATGCCGGCTTTGAACGGTTTTTGCCAAGCCGTTTTCCGGAAAAGGCATTTTTTAAACGCTTATATCGACGAAAGCGGGGGTGTATTCTTCCTGCATAAAGGCTTGTGCGGGAATATGGCTGTGTATCGGCTGCATGGCAACGATTTCCTGCCGCAGGCCGGCCATTCTGTCCCGTAAAAGCGCACAGTTTTTTTTGTTTTGAATCAGGACGCGGTTTTGCAGTTTGTCCAAATCGTCCTTTAACCGTATTACTTCCGTATCGTCTTTTTCGGGCAGGCTCAGCTTGTACATTTGCTCCAGCGGATCGAGCACCTTTTGAATAGTGCAGATATCACCGATTAAGGACTGTTCCAGCTCTGTGTGATGTAAGACGGCATCGATATTTTCTTCGCTTATACTTCTTTCCTGTGTTTCAAGAACAACGAGGTAATCGTTGAACCGTTTGCGCTGCTCCTGTAACAGTATTTTGAACCGTTTTAGCACGGCAACTCTTTGATCGATTTCTCTTTGGCTTAATTCTTTTCTCATACGAGTGCTCCTTAACCGGCTATGTTGACGCCCGTGCTGGTCGGCTGTACGCTGCTTTGAACCGGCTGTTCCGAAATGATTTGCTTCCATACGGCTTGCAGTTCTTCCATCATTCCGCGTATATCGATAAGCGGTTTGTAGTCTTTTTTCATATTGGCCTCTAACAGCTGCTGATTAAAATACGAATATATGGAAAGCAGGTTTTGCGCGATTTCACCGCCCGATTCCATATCCAGCGAAGCCATAAGTTCGGTTATAACTTCCTGTGCCTTTATGATGTGATTATGAATTACTTCGATATCGGCTGCAGGAATTTTTTCTACACTCATTTTTTCTATCGCAAAGTTTATCTGCTTCAAGCCTTCCGCATACAGCATTAAAATAAGCGATCCCGGACTTGCCGTTTTTATTTTTGTTTCTTTATATGCCGCAGCGGCATTGTTGTTGTAGCTCATACCCACCCTCCTAAAATAAACATAGCTCCTTCCGTTTATCGGTTCGGAAAGAAATATCTTTAGACCAAAAAGCGTTTTAAACCGCTTGTCCGTTTTTGCAGGACATTCGCTCCGCTTTCCCGTTATATCTATCGTATTAGACCTGTTCGATAACTCCGTTAGCGAACAGGTCGACGAGTTCTAAATCGCGCAAATAGCACGATTTAGAACATCGCATTTCAATGTAGCCTGTTCTGAAACTGAAGTTTCCGAACAGGTTTATTATATCTGATCGTAAATCGGTATAAATATGAAAAGCGCGCTGCTGCCGTTTTCGGCAAACGGTGCGCTTTTTAGTATCTGCATATTTTATTTGATTATGGCTTCAAGGGCCGTTTCCATCATAGTTTTGAATGTGGTCTGTCTTTCTTCGGCTGTGGTAACGGCGTGGGTTATCATATTGTCGGAAATGGTAAGGATTGCAAGGGCTTGGCGGCCGTATTTTGCTGCAAGTGTGTATAATTCTGCAGCTTCCATTTCGACGGCTAAGGCGCCGTATTGTGCCCACAGTTTCCATGTGTCAAGGTCATCATAAAAAACGTCGGAGCTTGCAATGGTGCCGACAAGGGGGGGCGTTCCCGTTTTTTCGGCATAATCGTAAGCATTTTTTAAGAGCGTCCAGTCGGCGGTCGGTGCATAATGGCATCCGCCGAACCTGCGGGTGTTTATTCCCGAATCGGTGGAGGCCGACATTGCAAGTACTACCGCTTTTAACGGAATGTCTTTTTGTAAGGCTCCTGCCGTGCCTATCCGTATTGCCCTTTGAACGCCGTATTCTTTAAACAGTTCGTTTACATAGATGGAAAGCGAGGGCTGCCCCATTCCCGTGCCCTGTACCGAAACCTTTACGCCCTTGTAGGTGCCCGTAAATCCCAGCATACCGCGGATATTGTTATAGCATTTCGGGGCTTCGAAAAAGTTTTCAGCCACGAATTGCGCCCGCAAAGGATCTCCCGGCAAAAGGATCTTATCGGCTATTTCACCCTGTTTTGCTTCGATATGAATACTCATTTTTTCTCCCGTATTTCGTTTTATTCAAGTATATCCGATTATGGGATTCTTTGCAACCGCTGCCGAAAACGGCTTAATTGGCAATGCGGTAATTGAAATGTACGCCCTTATTACCTTGACAGCCGTTCTGCCATTACCGTATCGGGGGGGGGGCGGTATAGCCTGATTGATTTAAAATAATAAAGAAATATTGTAAGCAGAGCCCGCTGTCAGGCTGTTTATGCTGTTTTACAGAAAAAATAGATAAAAGACTTGTTTATTTGTTAAAAATTTGTTAACATAGAATATATAATAGATTACAATATAATGAGATGAGGTATTTAGAATAATAAGTGTGAGGTAGATATGAAAAAACCGAAGAGGTCGGATATTATTGACTGTATTAAGGCTGTTACTGCTTTATTGAGAGCTGCGGCGGCGATAATCTATTATTTCTTTAGATAATAGACCTGTTCGATAACGGAGTTATCGAACAGATCGACGAGTTCTAAATCGCGCAAATAGCACGATTTAGAACATCGCATTTTAAGGCAACCTGTTCTGAAACTGAAGTGTCCGAACAGGTCTAATGAAAGAGGCGCCGGAAAATGTTGAAAAAAATAGCAGCTGCAAAGCAAGAAATTGTCTATAAATACACTTTATGAATTTCATAAGAATGATAAAGGTGTTTCTTTCATATAAAAATATAAAAAATTCATAAAAATGTATTTTTATTGCTTGTATTTTTTAACAATGTCCGATATAATTTTTTGTTATAATCAACATACTCAAACGCAAAGCATCGGGGCGCGGTGCTCAATGTTTCGCACTGTATGTTCTATCCGGCACGGATGCCGGTAGTTTAAAGCGGGAGCGGTGTCCACTTGATGGATACTCCTTAAAGGCAGCTGCAGTCGGCTGTAATTTATGTTACGGCGCAAAGCGCCTTGAGGTGTTAAACCTTCCGCACGAATAATTTATATAATGAATGGGCGGTTCGAATCGGGGCCGCCTTTGTCAGGAGGAATACTATGGCAAAGAAAGTTGTGATTGCCGGAGGCGTTGCAGGCGGGGCTTCCGCTGCCGCTCGGGTAAGACGTTTGGATGAAAGCGCCGAAGTTATCATGTTTGAAAGAGGACCGAATGTTTCTTTTTCCAACTGCTGTCTTCCGTTTTTTTTGAGCAGAATGGTGCCTGCAAGCGAAAACCTCGTTTTGATGACGCCGGAGCAATTTAAGAAGCAATATAATATAATTGCAAAGACCTCGCATGAGGTGTTACGGGTAAATGCCGCAGCAAAAACCGTTACCGTAAAGGATTTGGCTTCGGGAAAGGAATTTGAAGAATCCTATGATGTGCTGGTCTTGTCGCCCGGAGCCTCGCCTATTGTGCCCGCTTCCATTAAGGGGCATGATAAACCGCACGTATTTACCGTCCGCAACGTAGTCGATATAAAAAAGATAGACGATTATGTTCAGGCCAATAAGATAGACGATATTGCTGTTATCGGTGCGGGTTTTATCGGTATGGAAGTTGCGGAAAATTTCCGGCTGGCGGGAAAAAATGTGTCGCTTGTCGAAAAGCTGGATCAGGTTATGGCTCCCTTCGATTACGATATGGCACAAATTCTGCATAAGGAATTGCATGATAAGGGTATTAATCTTGTGTTGGGCGACGGCATTAAGGAAATCGGGGACGATTATATTGTGCTGGAAAGCGGAAAGAAGGAGAAGGCGCGTGCCGTTATTATGGCGCTCGGTGTACGGCCCGAAACGGAGTTGGCCAAGACGGCTGGGGTTACGCTCGGTGAAACGGGAGCTATTTTGGTCGATCACAATTATAAGACAAATGTGGACGGAATTTATGCCGTCGGCGATGCCATAGAGGTAACGCATTTTATTACCAACAAAAAAACGCGCCTTACGCTTGCAGGTCCCGCCCAGCGTCAGGCCCGCGCCGCCGCCGACGATATGTACCGCATACCGCACAGGAATACGGGCGTTATCGGTTCTGCGGTTATCCATTGTTTTGATTATAATGCGGCTTGTACCGGTCTTAATGAAAGGGACTGCAAAAAGAACGGTATACAATACGATTATGTGTACGTTATTCCGGGTGATAAGGTCGGTCTTATGCCTGCCTCGAATCCGCTCTTTTTTAAACTTATTTTTGAAAAACCGTCGGGAAGAATTCTGGGGGCGCAGGCCGTCGGAAAGGGTAATGTCGATAAGCGAGTTGACGTTATCGCCTCGTTTATTATGCTGAACGGTACGCTTGAGGATTTAAAAGAACTCGAGCTGTGCTATTCGCCCATGTTCGGCACCGCCAAAGACGTCGTAAACCATGCGGCACTGGTCGGAATGAATATTTTGAACGGCGTGTTTAAACAGGTGCCCATTACGATGGTACGCGAATTGGTGGAAAAGAACGCCTGTATTATCGATGTGCGCGAACCGCGAGAATTCGAGATGGGGCATATCGTGAACGCAATCAACATTCCTTTAAGCCAATTCAGGGAACGAATGAACGAGATTCCGAAGGATAAGCCCGTGTACCTGCATTGCCGCTCCAGCCAGCGCAGTTACAATGCGATTTGTGCGATGCAAGGGCGCGGCTACAAGAACGCATACAATATTATGGGGTCGTTCTTGGGCTTAAGTGTATACGAGTATTTTAACGATGTAAAAAGCGGCCGAAAACCCGTTGTTACGAAGTACAATTTTAACTAGGGGTTCGGTTTGAAGGGCTCCGATATGCCGGCAGAAAAAAAAGGCCTGTCCAAATTCGATATTTTGAACCTTGTAATAGGTTCGATTATCGGATGGGGTTCTTTTATTTTGCCGGGAAGTTTCTTTTTGCCGAAGGCCGGCGTATTAAGCACCGTTTTGGGGCTGTGCATCGGCGGTATTTTTGTCATTATAATTCAAAAGGCGTATCAGATCATGCTTTCATGCCATATAGGGGAGGGCGGCGAATTTTCGTATACCCTTTCAAATATGGGAAAGATACACGGCTTTATTGTCGGCTGGTCGTTAAGCCTGTGTTATTTGAGTATGATACCGCTGAATGCCACCGCCTATGTTTTGATTGTGCGTAAAATTTTCGGAAAGGCCGTGCTGTGGGGTTATTTGTACAAAATAGGGCCCACTGAAGTGTATCTTGCCGATATTTTGATCGCTTCCGCACCCATACTGATTTTTACGCTGATCAATTTGAAAGGGCTGCTTTTAAGCGCGCGAATACAAAATGTTATGAGTTCGTCGCTGGTGATTATCGTAACGGGGCTCTTTTTTGTCATATTGAAAAAAAGCGATTTGACGGTTTTTGCCGAAAACTATCTGGGTTTTTCAGAGATTTCGCTTGCAAAGGCGGCTTCGGTTATTGCGATTATTCCGTTTTTGTTTGTGGGCTTTGATGTAATACCGCAGGTTTCCTGCGATTTGCAGTTTAAGCCGTCGAAGGCGCATTTTACGGCGGTAGCGGCGATTATGTTCGGTATTATGGTATACGGCCTTTTAAATGCCATTGCCGGTTTAAGCTACGGGCCCGAAAAGGCCGCCGGGCTTGAATGGGCGGTGGCTTCTTCCGTAACGGAAAAGACGGGAACCGCCGGATTCGTGTTTTTGCTTGCCGCCCTTTTTTCCGCCGTTACGGGAGGAATTAACGGGTTTATGATCGGCAGCAGCAAGCTGCTCGGCGCCATTTCTAAAGAGAAATTGAGCCCCGCTTTTTTAGGAGAAAAGAACCGTAAAGGATTGTACCCAAAATCGATTTTGTTTATCGCGGCGGTCAGTCTGATCGGTCCGTGGATAGGCAGGGAAGTTATCATTTTGATCGTGGATATGGCCTCGGTGCTGGCTGCATTGGCCTATACCTATGTCGGGCTGATCGGCATAAAAAAAAGCCGTTCGGGTTTTGAAAAGGCGGCCTGCATATTGACCTGCGTCATAGGACTCATCTTTATCGGACTTTTGCTGATTCCCGGATCGCCGGCTCAGCTTTCGGCCGGGTCGATGATCTTTTTGATCGCATGGGCCTTTTTGGGCGTTTTGTTTTACCGCTTCGGTACGCGCCGTGCGGAAGAAGGCGGAGCGCTTTAAGGCGGCAGGCGGTTTTTTAAGGTTCACGGGATACACCGTTTTAAAAGACGGGCTGCCGCCCGTGCAGACTTGTTTGAAAAACGCTTTTTTGAAGAAGTTTTGACCGGTATCCGCTTTGGCGGAGAGGGGTTTTTGTGCGGAATGTGCCGAAACGGATCGGCAATTTCTGCACTATTTTTTTGATAGGATTGATTTTATGAAAAAAACGGAAAATATTATCGGATTTATTTTACTTGCGGCAAGTGTTGCTTTCGGCTATTTCTTTTTGGAAAAAGAAGTGCTGTTTTTCCGGTGGCTGATCGGAATCGGAATCGGATACCTGTTGACGCGTGCATTTTTCGGGTTTGCCGGAAGCGTAAACCGCGCTTTTAGGGGCGGGTCTACAAAACTGATGCGCATTTTGATGCTGATGTTCGTTATCACGGCAATTTTGAACGCGGGTTTTTTGGCCTTCGGCGATGTGTCATCGTTTAATCTTTCGATAAACCCCATTAATGCGGGGCTTGCGATAGGCGGCCTTTTGTTCGGTTTCGGAATGAGCCTTTGTTCCTGCTGCGCTTCCGGTTCGCTGACCGATCTGGTTACGGGGCTGCCGCGCGGAGGTATTACGCTGTTCTTTTTATGCTTCGGCGTTTTTGCCGGCTTTCCGTTTCAGGCCCGCGCTTCGTGGGTCAAGGATTCGCTTATACGCTCCGGTACGGGAAAGGGCGTGTATCTTCCCGATCTGTTTGCAAAGAATGGCAAGGGCGGTTATTTGGGCGCCATTTTGCTGACCGTGCTGTTTGCGGGCATTGTTACCGTGCTTTCGTATATGTATGAAAGACGGCGTAAGAACAACAACACCTTTTCGGGTATCGGTTCGGAAACCGAGCAGGACAGGGTTGAGGAATTCGATACGAAACGGTATAAATTTTTTAGTGCGGAAAACTATGCTTATATTTTTTCCAAACCGTGGACGCTTGCAACCGGAGCCTTTGCCTTTGCCGTGCTTTTTGCTTTGCTGATGGGGTTTGCGAAAACCGGCTGGGGCGTTACCACCGCTTTCGGTTTGTGGTTCGGTAAGTTTTTGCAGTTGTTCGGTGTTAGTGCGGAAGCGATGGCGAATTTTACGGGCCGTTCCGTTAAATTTTTTGAAACCTCGATTTTTGCGAACGGAACCTCATTGCAGGATCTCGGCATTGTTATCGGAACCCTTATCTGTCTTTTGCTGGCCGGGACTTTTACATCGACGTGTAAATCGGAGCTTAAAATAACGTGGCAGGACGCACTGGTGTATGCTGTAGGCGGTTTTACGATGGGCATCGGTACGCGGCTTGCAAACGGCTGTAACGCAGGCGCCCTGTTTACGCCGATTGCACATTTTTCGCTTTCGGGCTGGCTGTACCTTATTTTCGTAACCTCAGGCGGTATTTTGGGAAATATGCTTTTAAAGGGTATGAAGAGGATATAAGAAAATCGAACGCCGGTTATCACCGGCGTTTTTTGTTGTAAATGAATATTAAACCTGTTTGGATATGCCGGTTTTAGGGCGGGGCTATTGAAGGCGGGGAATGTGAACCGGGGCACCTAAAAATTGATTGTTTTCAATTTAAAAAGCTTTTACGGCTGGGGGCTCCGGGCTGAACACGTAATCTTGACAGTTTTAAAAGACTGTGATACTCTTGCATTTCAAGAATGCCGTTTCCAAACTTATTTTTCGATGGGAGCCGATAACGGAACATCGTTTATTTTAGGTGCTTTTCGTTTGAAGCGGCACTATGGGAACGCTTTACTGCAAAAGCACGGCTAAAAATAGTATTCAAGATTTAATTTGCTATCCATTTTAGCGGATACGATGAAAAGTTTCTTTGCAGAACAGGGATGCAAGGCTCTGATAATCCCTACAAGATGTTTTTATAGGAGGTGTTTATGAAAACAAAAATGATTTTTACGGTCTTGCTGTTAAGCGGCTTGGCCGCAGTTTTTTCGGGGTGCTCACAGTCGGGAGGCAAGGTTACCGACGTCGTTGTCTATAAGGTCATACAATCCGAGCCTGCGGGAGCAGAGTTGGTGGTAGTGGATTTCAATAAGGAAACCAAAAAGGGATCGTGTACGATTACGATTAAAAGCCCGTCCGTGAATAAAAGCGGAACTTTTGAAATTAAAAAAAAGACTGATGGAAGCGGAAAATGGACTTGGACACTTAAAGATTCTGATAACCACACAACTAATTGTGAGGTAGGAACCGATAAAAAGCTTAAAGTGGACGGATTAACGTCAACTACCTATTTTTTCCTCTTACCTGACGAAATGCTGCCGAACTGAAAACGGGCGGTACGCACAAAAGGATTTTTTAAAACTACCAGTTATTCCGGTTTATGACGGAACAGACATTTCAAAGGAGCGCGTATGAACACAATAAGCGGATATGTATATGACAAGACGAAAAAACCCGTCGTTAATGCAAAGGTTGCTCTTTTAAACGGTAAATTCGAGGTCGAATTTTCAGCGGAAACCGATGATAAGGGCTTTTATATATTAACAGCCGACTCCAAAACCTACCCGTATTTTATTGCGGTAAAAGAATATAAGACCAATTATTTTGAGTATTGGAGCTATAACGTCCGTTTGGACAGAGATTTGACCTTGAACCCGAAAATCGATCGGCTTGAAATTTTAAGCCTGATCTTCTTTCCGTCGCTTGATGCGGATAATGCTATGATGATTTATTTCCGCCCTGCAAGTTTGACGATGTTTATGGCAGGGGACAGGGGGATTGCACCCGAAATAGATGCCGAAGATGTTACAATTTCGATTAACGGCGAATTTTGCGAAATTCTTACCCTGCGCGAAATACGGGAAATTCAAAAGAAGGGTGTCGAACCTATCAAGGCGTATGCGATAAAAACGGCAGCAACCGATTTGCAGTTTAACGGTAAAAATATGCTCGAAATCAGTGTTACCGACAAAAACGGCGATTATGGGGAAGCGACCCTATTTTTCTGATTTAAGATGATCGATTCGCATGTTCATTTAAGAGACGGCCTGTTATCCGAAAAGGAAACGATTGCACATGGCGGGCTGGCGGCATACGATGCAGGGTTTACCGCCCTGTTTGATATGCCGAACACCGATCCGCCGCTTGTTTCTGCACGGGCTGTTTTAGAACGCCTCGACTATGCGGATACGGCCTTAAAGGGGGCCGGTGCGCGCCTTTTTTATGCGGTTTACGGCGGGATAACCGCGGATCTTCAGCAAATTGAAGATATTACAGCCTGTTACCGTTTGCATTTTCCCCGCATTGCCGGGTTTAAAATGTTTGCGGGCCATTCGACGGGGCGTATGGGTATAACCGAACGGGAAGAACAGCGGTGCGTGTATGCGGCCCTTGCACGGCTCGGTTATACGGGTGTTTTGGCCGTGCATTGCGAAAAAGAAGCATACATCGACGATACCGCCTTTAATATTGGGCGTCCTGAAACCCACAGCACCGCCCGCCCGCCAAATGCCGAAACCGAATCCATAAAAGATCAAATCGCCCTTGCACGGGAAACGGGCTTTCAGGGGCATATTCACGTCTGCCATATCAGTACCGCCGAAGGCATACGAATCGTAAAAGAGGCCAAGGAACAGGGCTTCGGTATTTCTTGCGGGGCGACAGCCCATCACGCGCTTTTGAACACTTCGGCCTATTCGAAATACGGCATTTTTGCGAAGATGAACCCGCCCCTGCGCAGCGAAGCTGACCGTGCTGCCGTTTTTAAAGAGCTCTTGGCGGGCGGCGTCGATTGGATCGAAAGCGACCATGCGCCGCATACCGCAGCCGACAAGCAAAGAGGGGCGTCAGGGGTTCCGGGCTTTGCAGGTTCGCTGTTGCTGGTTCGGGCATTGCGGCAAGCCGGCTGTTCGGAAAAGCAGCTTACGGAATTGTGCGGCGCAAGCGTCAACAGGGTTTTCGGTTTACAGCTGCCTTTTACCGTGCCTTCGGACGAGGTAATTGATGCTGCCGTGCCCGCCCTACGTTCCGCCTATGAATACGACATTTTCGGTTAGCCTTTCCCATTACACAAATTATACAAAACCGCACGGTAATCGCTAAAAAAATTTCCGGTGCGCTTATCTGCCCCCTTGCATTTTGTCTTACTTTCCATTATACTCAACTACTTTAAAAAGCACTAAAAACTTTTGCGTTTTTTGCGAAATAAACGGGTCAAATCTTTTGCCCGAATCCTATTTTGAAGATGAGGTATTTATTATGAGCAATGATATTTCCAAAATGAGAAATATCGGAATTAGTGCGCACATTGACTCCGGTAAAACAACGCTTTCGGAGAGAATTCTTTTTTATTGCGACAGGATTCATGCTTTGCACGAAGTGCGCGGCAAAGACGGTGTGGGCGCTACGATGGATAATATGGAGCTGGAAAGAGAAAGAGGTATTACGATCCAGTCGGCGTCAACTCAGGTTACATGGAAAGATTATACGGTTAATGTTATCGATACACCCGGCCACGTGGACTTTACTATCGAAGTTGAACGTTCCTTACGCGTATTGGACGGGGCCATTCTTGTTTTGTGCTCCGTAGGCGGCGTTCAGTCTCAGTCCATCACGGTAGACAGGCAGTTAAAGCGCTATCATGTTCCGCGTATCGCCTTTGTAAACAAGTGCGACAGAACCGGCGCGAACCCCTTAAAGGTCAGAATGCAGCTGAGAGAAAAGCTCGGCCTGAATGCCTATATGATGCAAATCCCCATCGGGTTGGAAGACAAACTTGAAGGCGTTGTTGACCTTGTTACGATGAAGGCCCTCTATTTCGAAGGCGAAAACGGTACGCAGGTTAGAATGGCAGAAATCCCCCCGCATTTGACGGCCGAGGCCCAAAAATACCGGGAAGAAATGCTCGATGCCGCTTCCATGTTCTCCGACGAATTGGCCGAAGCCTTTTTGGAAGGAACCGAAACCGAAGAAATGATCCGGGAGGCAATCAGAAAAGGAACCCTTGCCGAACAGTTTGTTCCCGTCTTCCTCGGTTCTGCATATAAAAACAAGGGTATCCAGCCGCTTTTGGACGGCGTCGGCTACTATCTGCCCGATCCGAGCGAGATAAAAAACACAGCCTTGGCACTTGACGAAAACGAAAAACCCATAACACTCGGCTGTGAAGAAAACGCTCCCGTCGTTGCGCTCGGTTTTAAACTGGAAGACGGCAAATACGGCCAGCTGACCTATGTCAGAATTTATCAAGGTACCTTGAAAAAGGGCGAAGAATTATTCAACACGCGGGCCAGAAAGAAATTCAAGGTCGGGCGATTGGTTCGAATGAATTCCGCCACTATGGAAGACATTAACGAAGGCGGTCCAGGCGACATCGTCGCCCTTTTCGGTGTAGACTGCGCTTCAGGCGACACCTTTTGCGGCGGCGGCTTAAACTATGCGATGAGCTCAATGTACGTGCCCGACCCCGTTATCTCGCTTTCGCTTACACCTAAGGATAAGCAGGCGGCCGACCAAATGTCGAAGGCCTTAAACCGCTTTACAAAAGAGGACCCGACCTTCCGCAGCTATGTGGACAAAGAATCGAACCAAACCATCATTCAGGGTATGGGCGAGCTGCACCTTGAAGTTTATATCGAAAGAATGCGCCGCGAATACAAGTGCGAGGTAGAAACGGGTATGCCGCAGGTTGCATACCGGGAAGCCATTACCCAGCGTGCGGATTTTAACTATACGCATAAAAAACAAACCGGCGGTTCCGGACAGTTCGGCCGCGTTGCAGGTTTTATCGAACCGCTGGCGGAAGAGGATTACGAATTTGTCAACCAAATAAAGGGCGGTGCCATTCCGTCGGAATTTATCCCCTCCTGCGACAAGGGCTTTAAAGAAGCGGTCAAGCGGGGCACGCTTATCGGCTTTCCTATCGTCGGCACGCGGGTTACCATCAACGACGGGCAGTCCCACCCGGTCGACTCTTCGGATATGGCATTCCAAGCAGCCGCAATCGGTGCATTCAGGGAAGCATATAAGGCGGCAAAACCCGCGATCCTTGAACCCATTATGAAAGTTTCGATTGAAGGGCCGCAGGAATTTCAGGGTAATATTTTCGGCCTTATTAACCAAAGGCGCGGCGTCATCGTTTCTTCCACCGAAGACGATAATTTTACGCGCGTCGATGCGGAAGTGCCTTTAAGCGAAATGTTCGGTTTTTCGACGATTTTGCGCTCTTCCACGCAGGGCAAGGCGGAATATTCTATGGAATTCGCTAAATACGGAAAGGCTCCTTCGAGTGTATCGGAACAGTTGATTAAAGAATACGAGGCAAAGCGTCTTGCCGAAAAAAAATAGGGAGGATAAAGATGACGAGGAATGATTTAGTCGAAAAGAGCCCGATGCGGAAGCTTGAAGCTTCTTTGGGCGGCGGCTTAAAAGCAGGCGAGGTCGGGGTTGTTACATCGAAAAAAGGTGTCGGTAAAACCTCGATTCTGGTTCAACTGGGGCTGGATAAGCTTTTGCAGGACAGGCCTGTTGTGCATATTTCGTTTAGCCAGCACGTCGATTACGCAATTACGTGGTACAGCGATATGTTCGATGAGCTTGCAAAGAAGAAAAACCTTGAAGATGCGGCGGAAGTAAAAAACAAACTTATTTCCAAACGAATCGTGCTCAACTTTAATCAGGATACGGTAAGGACTTCTCAAATAATGAAGACGGTACGGGCCTTGTCGGAGGGCGGTTCGAAATTAAGCGTTGTGATGATAGACGATTTCGATTTTGCAAAAGCGCTTCCGGGAGCCATAAAAGAAATAAAGGCCTTTGCGAAAGAAATGGACATTGCAGTATGGTACACGGCAGCAGCCGATGTCGGCTCGTATTCCATTGACGAAAGTTTAAAGCGCTACATCGAAGACATCGATATTTTGCTCTATCTTGAACACAACGGCGAATTCGTTACGATACGGGCATTAAAAGAACACGGCAATACGAATGTCGAAACCGACGGTAAATTCGATGCAAAAACAATGCTTTTAAGCGAAAAATAAAAGAGAAAAAGTCCATACGCCTTGTATGGGCTTTTTTTGTATATACAGGAATTCCTGCGGGCAATAGCTCGAAAATAATTTCGTTTTCTCTTTTTTTAACGGAACTTTGACGGAGCTTTTTATGAAAAAAAATGCCGTTGTACGGAAAATACTTTTTACCATATCGCTTGTATGTTTGTGCTGCGCCGTTACACAAAGGGCCGTACCGCAGAAGGCCGGCAGCCCTGACCCGCAAGAGACGGGCACAGTCAAGACCGTTCCGCTTCGTCCGCTGCCTGACGGTTTTTTGACAGGCCTTACGATAGATGATACATGGTACGAGGTCAAAAGTCTTGATGATATTATGGAGGCCTTAAAAGCGATGAAAACCAAACCCGTAGCTAGAATCGTTATATCGAAAGACGAACCGCTTTCTTCATACCTGCCCCTGTTTAAGGCGGTACACGAGGCCGCCTTTATTATGGCCTGCCCTGTGGACTCATTCGATATGAAGTCGTATAGAACGGTGCGCTCTTATAAGAATCGTTTTGAGGCCGCCTACAGGCTTTTGTCGCCCTATACCGATATGTGGGAAATCGGAAACGAAATTAACGGGGAAGACTGGCTCGGCAAAAACCCGCAGTTTATTGCGGCTAAAATGACGGCGGCCTACGATTTTATACGGTCGAACGGCGGCCGTACTGTACTGACTGCTTACGGCTTTGCCCCCGAAAAGCAAAAAATCCCGATGATCGATTGGCTTGAAAAATACGTGCCGGCACACATAAAAACCGGCCTCGATTATCTTTTGGTCAGCTATTATGAAACCGATAATGACGGCTTTCGTCCCGACTGGATGGCTGTTTTTACGGAATTGGAACGCCTGTTTCCTCAGTCAAAGCTCGGTATCGGCGAATGCGGTACCACCGAAGACGCTCCGGAAAACGAAAAAACCGAACTTATCCGCCGCTATTACCGTATGCCCAAATATACAAAAAATTACATCGGCGGCTATTTTTGGTGGTACTGGGTGCAGGACTGCGTTCCGCATCAAAACAATCCGGTTTGGAAAGCTCTTAACGGCGAATAAGTTTTGCATTTACGCGGTGCGTCGGGGGTATGTTGATTTTTTGTTGACAAACCTTGTGCCATACATAAGGGCATCTCTAAAAACCTTGTTGGATTTGCTTCGCATCCTTCGGAATAGAGATGCCCGACGAGTTTTTCATAAGTCTTTATATATTAATGACTTATGAAAAACATCGCAAATTAAATTTCAGGAAACCCTCTAAAAACTGATGTTTTTAGAGGCTCCCATAAAATAACAACTGCGGCACAGATTTAAAACTAAGGGCACTCCGAGTACGTAGAACAAGGGGGTTTCATGAAACAAGACGGCGATGTAAAAAACAAAGTACGTGAACGGTCAATAAAAAATCACTCCTGAAAAACTGCTTACATACGTACAAGGGCGCCTGATACATACTTAAAAAAATCGCAGAATAATTCGGCTGTCGCCCTGCTGCGGTTTTGATGAAAAAGTACAATCGCACTTATAGCCAATTACGGGCTTTCAAGACTTTGAGAAAGGGCCTATATTCTTTTAGTAGGGAACAACAGTCGACCTGTTCTGAAACTGAAGTTTCCGAACAGGTCTAGTATATAAAAAAACCGCAGG
>CAUTPO010000033.1:0-18315 GCA_963540475.1 uncultured Treponema sp.
AGCCGGCACTCCACTTCGGTGCCATCGTAAAAATATTCGCTTTCAACCGTTTCCAATAATCGAGGTAGTTATCGCCGAAGACCGAACGCGTCCATGCAACAAGGGCAAGGCCTGTCGTGCTCGTCCGCGGATCGATGATGACAATTTTGCCTTTGTATTCACTCTTCGTCAAGTCTTCCAAACTTCTCGGCGGGTTTAATTTCGAATTTGTGTCGAACATAAAGGTAAGATAGCCGTAGTCGAAGGGCGTCAAGAGCCAGTCTTCCGCAAGCAGCAGATCTTTCGAAACCGATTGAGCGCTTTGCGGTTTGTAGGGCTTTAATACCCCGGCCTTCCGTGCTGCCTGCAAAAGATGATTGTCGATACCGATCAAAACGTCGGCATTCGTGCTTTTGCCTTCGAGGACGGCCCTGTTCAAAATGCCTTCTTTGCAGATAACGTATTCGACCTCGCAGCCGGTACGGGCCTTAAACAATTCGGCAATTTTTTGCCCCGGCCCATAACTGCCTGCAAAGGAATTAGTGGTGTAAACGACGACCTTTCTCTCCCTGCCTTCAGCCGATTCTTTTGCACCACCTGCAAACAGCGCTGCAAAACCGAAAACCAAAAAACTTACAATAAAAACAGAGCGTATATTTTTCATAAGCTCCCTCCGCCGGTATTATCCGGATCAGGTGTAGGGCATCCGTGCGGACAGCCCTTGCGGGTATGTTCTCAGCCGAAAAAACGGATTCATCCCGTTTCTTCAAAAAGCACCCCGGCCCTTAAACTATACAATAAGCACACAAAAAAAACAAGTCCGCAAAATTCAGGCGCCTGCAAAAACGGCGCAGGTTTTGCTTCGCAGCTTTATTTAAAGGAGTTTTTTTCTATTTTATAGTCCGTTTTGCCGTTCGGCAGCAAGCAGTGTATTTTTAATCAACATGGCTATCGTCATCGGGCCGACGCCTTTCGGAACGGGCGTTATTGCAGACGCGACTTCCACAGCCGCCTCGTAATCCACATCGCCTGCAAGCCTGAACCCGCTTTTTTTGGAAGCGTCTTCGATTCTGTTGACACCCACGTCTATGACGGCCGCACCCGGCTTAATCATATCGGCGGTAATGAATTTAGGCTGCCCCATAGCCGCCACCAAAATATCGGCGCGGCGCGTAATGTCGGCCAAATCCGCCGTACCGCTATGGCAAACCGTCACCGTGGCGTTTACGTCCTTATTCATCATAAGTACGGACAAGGGTTTTCCGACGATATTGGAGCGGCCGACAATAACGGCATTCGCCCCCCGCGTCTGCACGCCCGCTTCTTTCAATAAATGAATAATGCCATGCGGTGTACACGGAATAAAGGTCTCGTGCCCCAGCATCAGTTTGCCGACATTCACGGGATGAAACCCGTCGACGTCTTTTTCAGGACTTATCGCTTCGATAACCGAATCGGGATCAATCTGCTTCGGAAGCGGCAGCTGTACCAAAATTCCGTGCACAAACGTATCGCCGTTTAATTCTTTAATAAGCTTGATCAGTTCCGCCTGCGTTGCCGTTTCAGGCAGACGGAATGTCCTGTCGCTCATACCCGCCGCGTGCAATGCATCGGTTTTTCCCTTTACATACGATGCAGAGGCAGGATCATTTCCTACCAAAATAACCGCCAACGCAGGAGTAATTCCCTTTTTCTTTAACGTTTCGACCTTTTCGGCAACCCCTGCCCGTAATTCAGCGGCTATCCGAGCCCCGTCGATAATTTTTGCACCCATACATACCTCCTAACACCGGCCGCTTCTGTCCCGCACTGCAAGACACCCGCCGTCCGGCACGCATACAGTAACCATCGCCTTCGATAATTGTTTTACGGTTTTAGCCCGAAGCAGCCTTGAAACCGCACCGCGAAAAACCGAATCCGTATCTATTATATCTGCGGATAATTTTTTTGCAAGGGTTCGGGGAATCGCTTTTTTTAGAAAAATCGGGCACCGTACAGGACGGACATCTCAGGGCAGAACCTAGGCCTTTGGGGTGTGTGGAACCCGAAAATACGTTCTGAAAAGACCGTATAGACATTTTTACAGCATTTGGAGTATACTATTTTAATGAAACGTACAATCATATTCATCTGCATGATAACCTTATTTGCACTTTTTTGTACCGCACAGGAAAACGAAGAAGAAAAGAACAAGCTGGACGGTTCCGCTCTTTTTCAGCCCATACGAAAGGGCGATAAGTTTATAAAAATGGGCTTATCTTTAGGTATTCCTCTTTTTAATTCGTCAAAGGAAAAGATTGCAATAAATCCGAAAATATATCCGGGCGGAACGATAGACTTAGGTTTTGCCTATTACGTTACAAACGGGCTTTCGTTAGGCGGAAGTCTTAGTTTGCAGTTCTACCCTACTTTGGCAAAAAATCTGTATTTTTCCGTCCCCATTACTTTTGATATGGGGTATACGGTAGCTGCCGCAAAATGGAGAATTCCCTTTGAGGCAGGCATCGGCGGTGCCCTGCAGATTTATAACGGAAACGGGGCCAAATATTTCGGTATGATTTTCAGATTCGAAGCAGGGCTGTTTTATCAGTATACGCCCGAATGGTCGATTGGCGGCGGTATTTCCTGGTCGGTTGTACCGCAATGGTATAAAGAAACATCTCATAACCGTACGGGGAATTTTTTAAACATAAAATTCGGCGCACGGTACCACTTTTAAAGGATTCTTATGAAATTACGATACTTGTTACTTTCGTTTGCATGTTTGGCCGCAGCCTTTATGTCCTCCTGCACAAATCAGCCGATCTTTGCCGCTATCGAACAGGAAATAAAATTAAAAAATTTTTCGGTACGGGGACCGATTGCGAGTCTTTTGGAATTAAACAATACGGTTTATGCCGCAACGCCCGAGGCGGTTTTTTCCAAATCGAAGTGGTCGAGTGGAGAATGGAGCAGTATAGGTTCACCGGGAAGTTTTATACAAAGCCTTGCAACCGACGGAACAAATCTGTTTGCCGCCACTGCAGAAGGCGTGTATTATTATAACGGGGGCTGGAGCAAGGTTCCGGGCGGCGGCAGTATCGTTAGAATAGGCGGAAACAATAGGGTTTTCGGCTATGACGGAAAAAACGTATATAAAATAACGACCGCAGGTATCGGCAATTCGATTCTTTCAAAAAGCGGAATTTTTATCGGCGCAGGCGGTGAATATTTCGCATTTACAGATGGGGTTTATAAAGACGGAACACCTGCAACAGCCGTTACAGGAAGTCCGTCCGGCATAAAATCAGCTTGCGGCGGGGACGGTACTACCGTATTCGTTTTGGCAGGATCGACGGTTTATCACTATGACGGAGCCTCGTGGTCGGCTCAAAGCGTAAGTCTGAGCAGCCCTCTGTCGATTTCGTACTTTAAGTACGGCACATCGGAAGAGCGGGTTTTGGTCGGCGGAAAGGGGTACGGCGAAGTTAAACTTGCATCCGGAATTCATACCCTTGCGGGGGCCTATTACATCGGTGCGGGAGAAAGCGGTTCCACTACCCCGCCCTCCGTTAATGCCCAATATACCTCTTCCATCGGAGCCCACAGCCTTATGCCTGTTATGGCAGTAGACAGAGGCGGCGGCAATTATACGGTTTTTGCAGGCGTCAATGCAGGTTCAATATACCGCAATACCGGCTTGTGGGGATTTTACAGTAACGGAAATGTCGAATGGAACCGTGAATAACGACGATCTTTTCGAGGCGGCGGTTCAAAACGATATATCGAAGGAACCGCTGGCCTCAAGAATGCGTCCCTTAACCCTCGACGAATATATAGGACAAGAACACATTGTCGGAGAAGAAACTCTTTTACGCAGAGCGATACAGGCGGACCGGCTTTCTTCGATTATCCTTTTCGGGCCGCCCGGCACGGGCAAAACCACGCTAGCCCGCGTCATCGCAAACACAACAAAAAGCAACTTTTTAAGTCTGAACGCCGTACTCGCAGGTGTTCAGCAAATCCGCGACGCCGTAACCAATGCGGAAGAAAACAAAAGACTGTACGGCAGAAAAACCATTCTTTTTGTGGACGAGGTACACCGCTGGAACCGCTCACAACAGGACGCCTTGCTCCCGTGGGTCGAAAACGGAACCATCATACTGATAGGAGCCACCACCGAAAACCCCTTTTTCGAAGTAAACAAGGCACTGGTCAGCCGAAGCCGCGTCTTTCAGCTGCACAGCCTGACTGACGAAGACTTAAAAAAAGTTGCCGAAGCCGCTTTGACAAACAAGGAGCGGGGGTACGGAAAGCTCAATATCGAATTCGAAAAAGGGGCACTGGAACACCTTATCTTTACGGCAGCAGGCGATGCAAGAAGCCTTTTAAACGCCATAGAGCTGGCTGTCGAAACATCCCTTGAGAATACTGCCGCCGAAACAGGCGGAAAAACAGGTCCGATAAAAATCAGTCTAAAAGCCGCCGAAGAAAGTATCCAACAAAAAATCGTCTTATATGACAGGGACGGGGATTACCATTACGATGTAATCAGCGCCTTTATCAAATCGATTCGGGGAAGCGACCCCGATGCCGCCGTTTACTGGCTTGCCCGTATGGTCGCAGCAGGAGAAGATCCGCGTTTTATCTTCCGGCGAATGCTGATTTCCGCCTGCGAAGACATAGGCCTCGCTTCACCCGGCGCCGTCAGCGTCGTTTCGGGGGCTGCCGACGCCTTCGACCGGGTGGGAATGCCGGAAGGAATGTATCACCTTGCCCATGCAGCCTTGTACCTTGCAACCTGCCCCAAATCGAACAGTGCGCAGGCCTTTTTCAAAGCCCTCGATCAGGTAAAAAAAGAAAACGCCGAAGTGCCCGATCACCTAAAAGACTCGAACCGCGACGGCAAATATTTGGGGCACGGAAAAGGCTACCTGTACCCGCACAACTTTGAGGGGCACTGGGTAGCGCAGCAATACCTGCCCGACAGCCTTGCCGGAACCGTTTTTTACGAACCGGGCGATCAAGGTTATGAGGGCAGAATTACCCGTTTATCGGTTTTACTGACAAAGCACGGGTAATTCCGCCCGAATACCCCTGTTTCGAAAAAGGCAAAACGGCACCCCGCATCGTTTTTCGGAAAAATCCGATTGTTTCTCCCCGCTTGTTTTTAGCCCCTCTGTTTCGTTATGGAAGATTGTTACAGGCACCGTTTTCACCGCAACGTTTTTAAAAAGAATCCGTATACTGAAAACCGCTTATCCTCAATCAGCAAAATCCCCGAAATTCTCCGCGATACTTCACAAAAGTGCTTTTTTGTGATACACTTTTACAATGAACAGTGAGTTTGAATGGGATCTGCTAAAAGCTCAATCGAACAAAAAAGTACATGCAGGCTTAACATTCGATGAGGCATGGCAGGTTTTTGATGACCCATTCTATTTGGAAAGATATGATGCAGAACATTCGACGCTTGAAGAAGAACGGTATCAGGTCATCGGCAGGGTAAAACGGCAATTACTGGTTTTTGTTGTTTATACACCGAGAAACGGCAAACGGAGGATCATATCGGCACGCCCCGCAGTGAGCAGGGAAAGGAAATTGTACTATGAAAAACTTAAATATATCGCAGATAATAGCGGACTGTGAAAAAAATGCTGTTCCGGATGAACAGATAGACACATCGGAGATTCCCGAAATTACCGATTTGAACGGTTTTTATTTCGGAAACAAAAAATACTTCAAACCGATAAAAGAGCAAGTTTCTATCCGGTTCAACAAGGTTTTATTGGATCATTTGCGCTCCAAGGGCAGACGCTGGCAGTCGGAAGTAAATGACTTTTTAATGTCCGCCTATATGAAAGGCCAAATTTAAAAAACCGGTAAGCTCCCCCTTACCAGTCGTGGCTTATTTCGGGCAGCGTTCAGCAAGGCGGTTTAAAACCGAAACGCCGCTTACCGTGAGAATCGGCCACGGGAATACAGCTCGTTTGCCTGAATAGGCCAAAACCTGTAAATGCAAGCGGCGGGTTTTGCACCTTCCAAATGCAAAACCCGCCGCCGCTATCAAGGCCTTGGTAAAAATTTAACTGTTTACGCGTTCTTGATACTCGTTCGTTTCCGTATTGACAAGAATTTTTTCACCTTGCTTTATAAAAAGCGGAACACGCACTACCAGTCCCGTTTCCGTAACGATAGGCTTTGTCGCCCCCGATACGGTATCGCCTTTTATATAGTTCTCGCTTTGTTCCACGATAAAAATCATCTTCGTCGGAATTCTTACATCGATAGGTTCGTTTTCCCAAATCAAAATATCGTACTCATCGCCTTCCCGCAAATAGTGTTCCTTGGTTCCTATCGTATCGGCCGGTACCTGCACGGTATCGAAACTTTCCGTATCCATAAACATAAACATATCGCCGTCCTTGTACTGGTACTGACACTTATGCGTGTCTACCACGGCGTCTTCCACGGTGTCGGCTGTTTTTATCGTCTGCATCAAAACAGAACCGTCCCGCAAATTCTTCATTTTAACGCGCGCAAACGCGGCCCCTTTTCCGGGATTTACGAATTCTCTTTCCACCACAAGATAAGGAGTTCCCTTATTCAATAAAACGGTCCCTTTAGCTATATCGCCGCCTCTGATCATTTTTCACCTCATAAAAAGAATAGGGTTGTATTTTAACATTTTCGGCCGTTTTGTTCAAGTTGCCGTTTGACTGCCGCCAAGGTTTTCGCTGCAAGCATAAAAAAATCCTGCCTTACAAAAGCAGGATTTTAAAAGCATATCGAATAAACGCCTAGGTAATCGACGCGGTGTAAATATCTTTTATCGCTGCAGACAAGGTTTTTTCGAACTCCTCGTCGGTTTGTTTTGCATGCAGATTTTCGGCAAGAGCCCGGGAAAAACTTGCAATCATTCCATGATTTTTCGCCAAAAGTTCGTTAGCCTTTTGGAACGGATACCCGCCTGAAAGCGCGACAACCCGCAAAACCTGCGGATGCTGCGTAAAGTCCCGGTAAAAATCGGCCTGTGAGGGAATCGTCAGTTTAAACATAACGATTATATCCTTAGGCAGTTTATCAAGATGTTCTTTCAATTCCTTTTTTAATATTTGTTCGCACTCGGCCTTATCGGGAGCGTTGATATCAACCTCCGGTTCTATTATGGGTACAAGTCCTGCTTTCGCAATTTGAAGACCGATTTCAAATTGCTGATCGACTACGGCCTTTATGCCCTCAGGATCGGCTTTTTTGATTACCGAACGCATTTTTGTACCGAAGATATGTTTTTCGACGGCATGTTTTAAATCTTTTTCCAGCGTGGGAATGGGCTTCATCAGCTGAACGCCGTTTTTCAAATCCGCAAGCCCCTTATCTATCTTCAAAAAAGGAAGAATCTTCTTTTTCTCCCATAAAAAATCGGCAGTCGGAAGCCCTTCGACCTCACTTTCCATCGTTTGTTCAAACAAAATCGCGCCCAAAATATTATCTGAGTTAAAGGCCTTGCCCGTCATAATCCTCGTACGCATCGCATGCACTAGATCGAACATTTCCTTTTCGTTCGAATACTCGGTTTCGGCGATTCCGTAGGCGGCGAGTGCCTTCGGTGTACTGCCCCCGCTTTGATCCAAGGCAGCGATAAAGCCCTTATCGTTTTTCATTCTTTCCATTTTTATTTTATCCATAATCGTAAACTCCTTAACGAATTCCGGCTGCATTGCCGAAATATGCTGTTTTGCGGATTATAACACATCTTTCAGGCAGGTGCAAGGCCTCGCAAAAACGGGGAGCACAGGCGGGCGGATAAAACGGGCCGTAGAATTTTTCTTATTTTTTTAGATTTTTGCATTATTTTTACAAAAAAAGTATATTTAACCTATTGATATAATTTAAGAAATTTTATATAATTCAAAACGTAAGCCTCGCGCTTACAAATTTAAAAAAGTCCGTTTGTTTAGCAATTAAACAAAGCGTCTTCAGGAAGATTACGGAAATGTGATCTTCCTGTTTTTTTTATCATACCCCCTGCAACATCGGCAAAAAATATGATATACTCTTTTATTCCATACTATGTATAAATAAAAATGGAGTGATTATGAAAATAGGTATTTTCGGGGCGGAAAAGCAGGAAATCAAACTTTTGGAAAAACACATAAAAGGCGATAAGGCAAGAATTGCAGGCATCACTTTTATCGACGGTGTATTGGGCGGCAAACAGGCAGTGCTGGCGTGCAGCGGTATCGGAAAGGTAAACGCTGCAATGTGTACGCAGATTCTTATTTCGGAATTCGGAGCGCAGGCAGTCATTAATACCGGAACGGCAGGAGCCTTGAGCGATGACTTGAACGTCTTTGATATAGTGGCCGCCGTCGATGCGGTACAGTACGATGCGGACGCCGTACACTTCGGATATGCAAAAGGACAGATACCGGGAACCAAATCGGCGTTTTGGCCCGCAAGTAAAAGTTTACGAAGCTGCGCGCTCAAGGCATTTAAGGCCCTTAAACCGGAGCTTTCCGCAAAGGGCATAAAAATGATCGAAGGGCGAATTGCTTCAGGCGACACCTTTGTTTCGGACAAAAAACTGCGCACGCAAATTATAAAGGATTTTCAGCCTGCATGCGTGGAAATGGAAGGCGCCGCCGCCGCGCAGGTGTGCGTAACGAACAAAATACCCTATCTGATTTTGCGCAGCATTTCGGATAATGCAGGCAAAACAGCCCTCGCAAAAATTTCTTACGAAGAATTTTCGGCACAGGCAGCCAAGACCTCTGCGCTTCTTGTTCTCAAAATGCTCGAAATGATAAAACCGTAAACGGGAAAAGCGCTTTTCGGTATGGACAGTTTTTCGTTTAACACCGCGCAGGGCCGCACCGATATTTTTTATTCCGATGAACCGTATCTTCCCGTTTTAAGCGATAAAAATGCGGTATATGTTGCGGATACAAACACTGCACCGATCGCCCGTGCGGCCCGTAATTTTTCAACGGACATTCCTCTTGCCGTAATAGAAGCAGGCGAAACCCACAAGAATTTTCAGTCATTGCAGACGGTGCTGGAAACGGCCTTAAACGCAGGGCTGACGCGGAAGGGCGTTTTTATCGGTATTGGCGGCGGAATGGTCTGCGATATAACCGCCTTTGCCGCTTCTATCTATATGCGCGGCGCCGTGTGCAAACTGGTGCCGACCAGCCTTTTGGCCATGGCAGACGCTGCAATCGGCGGAAAAACTGCAATCAATTTTTTGAATTACAAAAATATGATTGGCACCTTTTTTAAATCCGGCGAAATTTATATTTCAGTTGCGGTTTTGGAAAGTTTAAACGAAAAAGAATACCGTTCGGGGCTTGCAGAAATACTGAAAACGGCATTTTTGTATTCATCGGAATTGTATGATATCTTTTGCAGCCGAAAAGACGGCATTTTCAATCGGGATGGGCGTGTCCTTTCAAGGATGATACGGCTTGCTGCAGAAGCAAAGGCCCGAACGGTCGCACGCGATTTTGACGAAAAAGGAGAGCGGGCATTTTTGAATTTCGGCCATACCTTCGGCCATGCGCTGGAAACTATCTGCGGATTCTCGATTCCCCACGGAAACGCCGTCGCATGGGGCATGGCGCGGGCGCTGCACTTCGGCAAACAGGCGGGACTTACCGCTCCCGGCTATACCGACGCAGCCTGCAGCCTGATCCGTTCTTACGGATACGGCACCGAAGCCGTCCCCGCCTTTATAAAAAACGCAGAACCTCATTCGGCTTACGGGAATTTAAAAGACGGCTTTGCAAAAAAGATTATCGAAGTTATGAAAAAAGACAAAAAAAACACGGACGGAAAAATCAACCTCATTTTGCAAAAGGACAGGGAAAAAACGTTTATATACAAAGCCGATGAAGAGGCTGTCGAAAAGGTATTGATATGATTTATTTGGACTGGGCCGCAACCGCCGTTCCCAACGAGGACATTATCGTAAACGCCTGCAAAAAGGCCCTACACTTGTTTGCAAACCCTTCTTCAAAACATGGTCCGGGACTAAGGGCGCGTGCAGCGCTGGAAAAAGCCAGACAGGATGCGGCGGCCTGCCTCGGCGTAAAACCGGAAAGTCTTTTTTTTACGTCAGGCGGCACCGAAGCCGATCATATTCCGCTCTTATCGGTTATGGCTTTGAACAAGCCCTGTTCCGTGGCTATAAGCACTCTGGAACACGCTGCCGTTGCGGAGCAGGCAAAAATTATGGAACGGCGCGGGTTTAAAATCCTAAAAATCCCTGCGGACAGGGCCGGTTTTATCAGTCCCGAAGCGGTCATCGGCGCCCTGCAGGAAGATACAGCCCTCGTGTCGGTAATGGCGGTAAACAACGAAATCGGGTCGGTGCAGCCGATAGACGAGATCGGGGCAGCGCTCGAAGAATACTCGAAGGGCAAACGCAGAATTCACTTTCACACCGATGCAGTGCAGGCAATAGGCAAGATACCCTTCAATTTAGCGGCCCTCCGCATTCATTCCGCCGCCTTTAGCGGACACAAAATAGGGGCTATGCGGGGCACGGGGCTTTTGTACCTCAACCGGAACCTCGAATCCTTTATCCGAGGCGGCGGGCACGAGGGCGGCATACGGCCCGGCACGGAAAACCTAGCAGGTATCCTATCGCTTGCCGAAAGTCTAAAATCGTATTATGCCGATCTTGAAGAAAACCTAAAACAGGCCGCTGTGTTAAACGGTCTTTTGATAGAAGAATTGCAAAAGATTAAAGGCGCTGAGATTGTTCCCAAGGAGCGGCTCAAAAATCCTGCCGCATATTCCCCGTGGATCGTACAGTTTGCGTGCAAAAACCTGCCCGGAGAAGTTTTGGTGCGCTGCCTTTCGGAACGGGGTATCTGCATTTCGACAGGCTCGGCCTGCTCTGCAAAAAAAAATACGCGCCCCGTACTGGAGGCAATCGGAATACCGCCTACAATGCAGCTGAACGCTGTCCGCGTTTCGATAGGCAGAACCACAACGGCGGAAGAAATAAAAGAATTCGCGGCCGCCTTGCAAGCGGTTTTAACCGAATTTTAGGCACCTTTAAAAAAGCTAGGCCGAATTTTTTAAAGGATCCTTACGGGTAACTCCGTAAGGCTTAACCGGATAAAGATACCTATGGAATTACGTTTACTTTTTATAGATGAAAATTCGGAAAAAACGGGTGCGGGCATTTTGATATTATCCGCGTTTTAAAGACGTCCGTGTATCTTTTCCGCCTTTAATTGTGCCGTCGCCTTGGACTGCCGCGCCAAACGGTTTGCTAAAAGACGCGACAAAAAAATACCGTAATGCGGATACTCTTCGATCAAGCGCATAAATTTCATCTTAGGTATCTTGATAAGGGTACCCTCGCCTATTGAAACAATCGAGGCAGACCGTTTATCGTTTAAAAGGAAGGCCATTTCTCCGATAAAAATGTCGGCAGGCGTCAAAACATGCAGCAGCTTGTTGTCCACATACACGGCATACCGGCCCGAACAAATATAAAACAAGTCGTTGGAATCCTCGTTTTCGCGGCACACGATCTGCATATGCTTAAAACGGAGCCGCTCCTGCGACTGCAAAATGGCAGGGGTCAGATTAGCGATGTTCTCCTGATTCGGCACTTCAAAAAAAACCTCGTTGCCCTTATCGTTATAGGCCATATTTTTGACCATACCCTGCGACATTTTTATGCCCATTCCGTGAAACCCGGCAGTAAAATCGGCTTCCATACGGTTTTTCCAATCGAAGCCCCGCCCCTCATCCCGTATCGCAATTTTGGTTTTTTGAGGCAGAATATCATACGAAATATAAATCTTTTTTTCTCTGATACTGGGATATTTTTGCTTTTCGGCAATCAGATCAAGCATATTCCTGCCGGTTTTAAGCCATTCGGTTTTTTCGTCAAACGAAATATTACAATTCCCGTGTTCTACGGCATTCAGCAATAGCTCCATCATCGCACCTTGCAAGGATGAACGCTCTTCATTGTTCACCCGATTTGTATTGTACAGATACGTACAGATCAGGTTTGCATAAAACACTATTTCGAACGGATCGGTATCGCTGAT
Organism: uncultured Treponema sp.; assembly: GCA_963540475.1. Lineage (GTDB taxonomy): Bacteria > Spirochaetota > Spirochaetia > Treponematales > Treponemataceae > Treponema_B. Next base: position 12,036 of record CAUTPO010000033.1, read on the forward strand.
AAAACTGCCGCTTTCCTGCTCTTTTTCATCCTGCTGCATACCGCGGTTAAACAAAAAATGCTTATGCTGGTGCAGAATCTTAACGACCTGCACTGCATTTTTTTCGAAGTCTTTCCGCGTGGAGACAAACAAAAAATTAGGCTCCTTTTCTTTTTCCATCTTTGTTTTTTCGGAATTGGTGTTCGTTATTGCAATTACGCCCCCGAAAAGGAGCCACGGATCATCTTTTATTATTTTAAGACAGGCAGCCGCATCGATACCGGGATCGCCGAAGTCGATAATTTTGATCTCAGGCATTTCGTATTTAAAGAAAGAAACCGCTTTTTCGGCATCGGCTATGGGAACAACACTGATATTGTCGTTTGTTGCGGCCGCAGCCCGTATTTTTTGGACGGTAGAGGCAACGGTGCTTACTATCGGAATTTTTCTCATACTTACAAGGTCCTTAGAACGATCGTGATGAGGCAGTATAGCACAGTTTTTAAAGAAATTCCAGAGCGAGCCGATAAACCGGGCACCTGTCCGCTGAAAAATAGGCCCTGTCCGCTCTTAAAGCGATATATAGTTTTTCACTTATCGGCAAGGCGTGGGCCGGTACCTAAACCGATAGGTGCGGAGGACATGCAGCCGCTGACCGTATTCCGGCACGGACGGCGGATATTGTGCCGGTTTCAGCCGTTCTACTGTTCATAGCGATACTCGCTCTTTGTTTTCACTGTTGTGCTGTCCGTATAGTATTCAAGTATGTAAACGGTAATGTCAATTTTTCCGTCTTCAGATTTCCAAATCTTGCGAGTCATATTACCGTACGTGTCATACTCATACCACTGTTTGCTACCGTCGGAATACTTTGTATGTATGCGCTTTCCGTTGCGGTCATACTTATGCCATGTTTCGTCACCGGCGAAATCCTTTTCATATATGCAATTTCCGTTGCGGTCATACTCTGCCCACCATTCGTAACCGTCGGAAGACTTTTCATGTATGAGCTTTCCATTACGGTCATATTCATACCACCAGTCTTCACCGTCGGAAACCTTTATATGTATGCGCTTTCCGTTGCGGTCATATTCATACCACCATTCGTCACCGCCGGAAGACTTTTTATGTATGCAATTTCCATTGCGGTCATATTCATACCACCATTCGTCACCGTTGGAATAGTTTTCATGTATCTTGTTACCGTTACGGTCGTATTCATACCACTCTTCCCAACCGTCGGAATCCTTTGTATGTATGAGCTTACCGTTGCGGTCATATTCATACCATATTTCGTCACCGTTGGAATACTTTGTATGTATGCGATTTCCATTGCGGTCGTATTCATACCAGCATTCGGTTACGGTACCGTCAAAGGCCATCTTATAATATACCTCTTTTTCGTCGGGATTGTATTCCCAATGTGCGAAAAACTCCATCCACTTTCCGACCGTTTCGCCGTCAATTTCCACTTCGATATACGTTTTATCGCCGGCATGTAAGGGGTTGGGCACGAGGCCGATGATAAGGGCTGTCAGTGCAAGTTTAAGAGCCTGCAAAAGTGTTACTCGTGTACTCATTGAGATTCCTCCTTAATGTATATTTTCTTAAAACAGAGCCGATATTGTTTTGATTATGTTTCCGTCTGTAATCTCTTGTGATTAGACCTGTTCGATAACTCCGTTATCGAACAGATCGACGAGTTCTAAATCGCGCAAATAGCACGATTTAGAACATCGCATTTTAAGGCAACCTGTTCTGAAACTGAAGTTTCCGAACAGGTCTATTATATCCTTTTTTAAGCGTTTTGTCTTTCGGCTTCCGTTATGGGTATTGCAGTATGCACGGTTTTTAACGGTACACGCTTGAGCGAATAACCGCGTGGATCACCGGCCCCTGTTTTCGTGCCGAAGTCCCGAAACTTATCCGCATTTCCACTTGAAAAAACATTAAAAATATCTTATAGTCCTTAGGTATGCCGGAGACCAAAGATTGGGAAGAAGAAAAATTCAGCGAACTTTTTGACGATGAAATGCGGGTTTTGCAGCGCAGGCGTTTGCACGATCCCGACTGCACAGTTGCGGATTTGGAAGGCACCCTAAATGCCTTATACATACTCGAAGGAAATAATTTGGAGGGGAGAAGCCGCGTTCATGAAATAGCCATTTCGGCTTCCATCGCAGCTTACGAAAGATTTATCGATGAATGGAAAAAAGAACTTAAAAATACATAAGGCCGTTTTTGTTTGCACGCTGCCGTTTGTTTTGGCATCCTGTTCTATAAAACAGATGGCGTATAAGTCGGCAGCAAATGCAATGGCGCCGCTGCCTGAGCAAAAAATCAAAATAAAGATCGATCCCGACGCACCGAATCCGGTTACAGCCCTAACGGGTGAAGACGATACGGAGCTAGTCGGTGCCGTTTTTCCCGTCATATTAAAACTGTATGAGGCAATGTATATTCAAAACCCCAAGCACCGGGGGCTAGCCGTCATGACCGGGCAGCTTTACATTATGTATTCAAACGTGTTTGTAGAAACGCCTGCGGCATATCTTTCGGACAACGAATTCGACAAAAAAAACGCGGCCTTTTTCAGGGCAAAAAAGTTTTATCTGCGGGGTGCAAAGGCGGCCCTTTCCGCTTTGGATACGGCCTATCCGGGGTTTGCGGCGGCCGTTTTTTCCGGAAATGAGGAAAAAATCAAGGCTTGTACCGCAAAATGCAAGATTTACGATGCAGAAGCGCTCCACTGGGCGGGGGCCGGTTTTTTGGCCGCCTTTGCGCTCGATCCGCTCGATTCGGCATCCGTTCAAAAGGTGCCCGGCGCGGTTAACATGCTGGAAAAGGCCTGTGCACTTAATCCCGGCTATGCGGAAGGCGCCGTTTGGGAAATCTTAACGAAATTTTATGCTTCGGCGCCCGAATATCTGGGCGGCAGCATGGAAAAGGCCGAAGCCGCATACCAAAAGGCCTTGGAACTTTCGAAGGGGACACGGCCATCGGTGTATGTAACGTATGCCCAATCTTTCTGCATACCGAAACAGGACAGCCGCGGCTTCGATGCGGCGCTGGAAAAGGCCTTATCGATCGATCCCGAAGCCGATCCTGCAAATAAACTGGCCGTAACCCTGTCGCAAAACTATGCAAGATGGCTTAAAGCACATAAAGAAGATTTTATTTTAACGAGGTAATTTTCAAATGAAAAAAGTATTCACTTTTCTCGCATTTTTAGTTATCGTAACGGGCGCCGGTTTTACCCAGCAAAAAATTGTATTAAAAGTCGCAACCGTTGCGCCGGTCCGCTCACCGTGGGACATCGAATTGAAAAAGCTCGCCCAGGAATGGAACACCATTACCAACGGCGAAGTAAGCGTCAAATTTTTTGATATGACGGTTTTGGGCGGAGAAAAGGCAGGCGTACAAAGAATGAAATCGGCCCGCCCCGGACAGCGGCCCCAGATGGACGGTGCCATTTTCAGCGCCGTGGGTTTAAACGAACTGGCTCCCAAGGCTCAAATTTTCACCCTTTCGGCGCCCTTCCTCATTCAAAACCAACAGGAACTGGATATGGTGTTGGACAAATACGGCTCCGTATTTGAGCAAGAGATTCAAAAGGCGGGCTGCAAACTGCTGACATGGTCAAACGTGGGCTGGCTTGCCTTTTATACGACGGACTCGTATTCTTCACTCGGCAGTCTGAAAAAAATGAAGATATTTTGTGCCAATGATACGAAGGATATGACCGATGTTTTAAAAATACACAGTTTTAATGTGGAAGCCGTACCGCCGGCCAAATTCAATCAGGCCTTAAAAAGCGCAGGCGGCCAAAAAGGCTTTTTGTCGGTTCATCTGCTTTCGTATGTTACAGGCGTTTACAAGGACGTCAACTACATACTCGATGCCAGAATGTGCCCCGTCATGGCCGGCTTCGTTATGGCCGACGAGTCGTGGGCACTGATCCCCGAAAAATATAAGCCTGCAATGCTTGCAGCGCTGGAAAAAACGCGGCGAGATTTAAACAACAACCTCGAAAAACAGGACGCAGAGTATTTAAAAAAGATGACTTCGGAAGGCATTAAGATAATCCCGCTTCCCCAAGCACAAAAAGCCGAATGGAACACGGAATTCCAAGCCGCCATGCCGCTGGTGTACCGGCAGCTTCCGAATGTCGTAAACGTGGATATGTATAAAAAAATTACGCAGCTGCTGGAATCATACAGAAAATAAGGACTCCTATGCGGAAAAAAATCGATATTTTCGTTCTGGGCCTTGCGGCCGCCCTAACCCTACTTGCCTTTGTATTGCGCATCCTTGCGACCTTAGGTCTTACCCTGCTTGACTCCGAACGGCTCATCGTTCAGCTTGTATTCGTGTTCGCCTGTTTTGCAGGGATTATAACCTCTGCCGATAAAAAACAACTGAATATAGAAGTGCTGACTCCGCTTTTATGCAAGAAGGCGCAAACGATAACCGGACATATCGTTTCCGCCGTAAATATATCGATCCTGACAGCCCTGTTTTTCTCGGTTTTTCCGAATTATACCGTTTTCGCTTCTTCGGAAGATTCCGTCTTGCACATTCCGGTAACCGTGTTTTTTTCCGCCCTGCCGGTTATGTATGGCGTAACCCTCGCCTTGGCAATAAAAAGAACGAAACGCCCGATTCCCGTAATCGTAGGAACGGTTTTGGGTGCCGTAATAAGCGCAGGCTCCTTAGCCGGCATAACGGACCTATTCTTCGGAAGGCTCTATCCCGAAATACAGTCATCCGCCGTGTACCGCCTGTTCGACTCGGTTTTTGTTTTTACGCAAATCGTTTCGGGAAAACTTATCTGGCTTTTTATACTCATTTTTGTTGCGGCGGCCCTGTTCGGTATGCCCTTGTACCTCGTCCTTTCCGGTATCGCTTATTTTGCGTTTATGCAGGCGGGCGGTTTTATAGAATCGGTTCCGATGGAAGCCTACCGCATTTTGACCGATACCTCGATCGCTGCAATTCCCCTTTTTACGATAGCGGGCTATCTTTTGGCAGGCGGCAGTGCAGGCCGGCGCCTTTTGGAATTCGTAAAAAGCTCCGTCGGCTGGATACGCGGCGGGGTTGTTGTTGCGGCCGTTCTCGTCGCGACCTTTTTTACAACCTTTACGGGGGCCTCAGGTGTTACGATTTTAGCGCTCGGCGGAATTTTAAGCGTCATTTTGACCGGCTCAGGCTATTCGGAAGACGATTCTGAGGCCCTGATTACCGCCTCCGGTTCGATCGGTATTTTACTGCCGCCGAGCCTTGCCGTCATCGTGTACGGCGCAACCAATTTTATGAGCGTAAACATCTTCGATTTGTTCAAAGGAGCCTTTTTTCCCGGTATTCTCTTGGCCATTTCGATGATCGTTATCGGCGTCATAAAAGACAAAAACAAGGCAAGGGAAAGATTTTCGGGCAAGGCCGTATCGGCGGGGTTTAAGAACAGCTTTTTCGAACTTTTGCTGCCCGTTTTTATCGTTTTGATGTATTTTTCGGGCCGTTTTTCGCTTTTTGAAACGGCAGCCTTTTCGGTTTTATACGCCTTTATTTTGGAAGTTTTTATACGGAAAGACTTTTCGCTCAAATCATCTGCACGAACTATTTTGGAAAGCATACCGGTCGCAGGCGGCGTCCTTGTCATAATAGGAGCGGCGAAGGCCTTGGCTGTTTTTCTTGTGTATGCGGGCGTTCCCGACATTCTTTCGGACTTCGTTTTGAATTTCGTAAGCTCCAAATACGTCTTCCTGCTGCTGCTTAATATCCTGCTCTTGCTGGTAGGCTGTATTATGGACCTGTATTCCGCTATTTTGGTAGTTTCGCCGCTAATTATCCCCGTTGCGGAAAATTTCGGCATTCACCCCGTGCACACAGGCGTTATCTTTATGACAAATCTGGCCTTGGGTTTTTTGACGCCGCCGATCGGCATGAACCTGTTTATTGCAAGTTATACCTTCAAAAAGCCCATCCCGAAGATCATAAAAAGCATTGTGCCGTACCTTGCCGTCCAATTTATCATATTGCTGCTGATTACCTATATCCCGTGGTTCAGCACGGCGTTTTTGAGCAAAGACCTTTAAAGGCGAGGCTAGGATTGATAGAATCGGCAAAACCGAAAAGACGGCCGAACCTAAAAACGCACCGCATCTTTTTTTAGGCGGATTGTTATATACGGCAAAACCAATACCGCGCTTTTCTGCCGGGCCGGAACACATCGGCAACGGTAAACTTATGGGAGCCTCTAAAAACATCAGTTTTTAGAGGGTTTCCTTAAATTTAATTTGCG
>CAUTPO010000034.1:0-17931 GCA_963540475.1 uncultured Treponema sp.
GTTTGAAAGCCCGCTGTTTCGGCTGCATAGGTAAAAGAAACCCTGCTCCGATGTACAAGATGGGCCGGATCGGAGGCCTCGTGTGCTGCCGTATTTCCCAACGCGGAAAGCCTTTCCCGAAGCCCGCTTACATCGGCTTCAAAAATAATAAAGCCGTTCCCGGAGCCGGTTTGAGCCGGTACCGCGAATTCCGCAAAACCGTTTTTGTCTGCGGTAATTTTTTCCGTAAAAACCTTTTTCGAACTGCGTTTTTCCTTTGCGCTTTGTACCGAATACGTTACAGTGAGCGGCAGCTCCGGTTCCGTTTGTATCTTTGCAAAAACGGGCGGCGAATCGGCTTTTTGCACAAGATGAGCCTCGGAAACTGCATTCAGCATGACGTTTTTTAAACTGTAATTTGCCGCTTCGATATTTTCCTTGAACTTTAATTCGGCATCGGGCACGCCGAATTCGAGGGCGGCGCATGCAGCCTGCACGTAAAGCTCGAAGGCCTTAAAATACCGTTTTTCCGCAAACAGCCGATCACCGTTTTTATGCGGAATATTGACCTTATCGGCCCGCTCTTTTGCCGCTTTTAAAAGCCGCGCCTGCTCCTTCTCAAGCTCTTTTTTATCATATTCCGCCAAAAGATAAACCGTCGTAATGCCGCCCGATTTTTCGATATGGCGGCTTTTTATTTTAAGATTTTTTATTTGTGCGGACGCATTTTCGGTTATTTCTTTTTCTATAAATTTATCGAGATTGTTTATGCTGCCGAAAGAAAGTGCAGACGAGTTCGTTTTTACAAAAACACCCAGCCGCCGCATAATGTCGAGTAAAAGGTTCGCCTCCGCCTCTTTTTCGGCTTGGGCAGGATTTTCGCCCGCCCCCGAAGCCGTAAAGTATTCAAAAAAAGCGGTGCTTTGCGGAACATTCAGCACCCATTCGGGGACGGTTCCGTTTTTTGTTTTAGGCGGAGCCGAGGCGCACGAAAAATACGATAAAAAAGAAAATAAGAATATGGTAAAAAAAACGGCCGGGTTTTTCATAAGGCTTATTTTATAAAAAAATGAAAACGGCAGAAAAAATCCGCCGTTTATAAAGATTAAATACCTTTTTTTAAGGCTTCCCGTACGCGTTCCCGCACGGTTTTTTCTTCTTCTGTTTTCGGTTTTGTTTCATCGGCACCGTTTAAGGCATCGTTGATAAGCCTATCCAAGGTCTTTTTGGAAATGCTGTACAAAACCAGATAGGTAAAATCGTCGCCTGCGGGTTTTCCTTCCGCATCGAAGTACCTCATTTGCACCCAATAATCGCTTTCTTTTTTAAAGCCGGCTAATCGGGTATCGGTAACGGTTTTTACAATATCTTCAAGATACCCGTCGATTTTATCCTTATCGCCTGCCGCAGCTGCCGCCGCCTTGCTTTCAACTCTGGTTTTGACCATTCGGGCCATTTCCGACGGAGCGGAAAAGTCCCTTGTCCATAACTCCGCACCGTCCAAACTTTTTGAGCGGGGCGATTCGAATTTGAAAAGATAAAGGTCTTTGTACTCAGGCAGTTTTTCGAGCGTTTGGGTTTCTTCTGCAACCCAGCCGGGAATTTCCTTATTCCATTTTAAGTTTTTGTGGTCGATATATTCCGGCCTTTTTATGCTGCCGGAAACGGTTCCCAATGACTTTGTTCCCTTACCCGCACAACCTGTAAACGCTGCGGCAAGTGCGGCCGAACAAACAAAAAACATAATTGCTTTTTTCATATTTGCCTCCTTAATTTGCAAATGAATTGTAAGCGAACCGGTTTAAAAAACCGTTTTATAAAAATGATTTTAAACGTTTTACAACAGATAAAATCAAATTCCAAAAAAATCAATCAACACCCCTGACGCGAGCGTCGGGGTATTAAACCCTCCGCACGAATAAAGCGCCGGCGGCACAACGGGTTTACCCCGCTCTTTTTTAAAATCCCGATTTAAACACCAGCGTTTTTCCTCGCAGCAAAACCAGTTCCATATTTTCGAAACCCGCGGCGGATTCTGCCGTTTCGTATACGGCGGCCTCAAGGTCGTCTATCGTACCGAAAAACAAAACCGCGTATTTTGTCTGTGCCGCAGACTGGTACATCGTTTTTACATCGTTTACCCTGCTTTTCAGCTCTTTTCTAAAACGGGCCATACTTTTGCTGTCGGGTGTGTCGTTTACGGTAATTTCGTATCTGATACCCTTTGCATAAGCCTTAGCTAACAGAATCTTTGCCTGATCGATGGCTATGGGAAGTGCCTTGTACACGGTCGATTGAATCGCATTTGCTTGTGCATCGTAGCCGCTTGTTCGACTGAATGTTTTGGGGCTCGAATACGGAACCGAACCTAAAAGTTCGCCCGTTGACGGGTTAAAGATTTTCAAGGTAACCTTTGCCGAACCGTAATAGCCGCTGGGGTCGTAGCCGCCTTCAGTTACCGCATCTACCTCAATATACACGTCCGCATTCAGTTTTTGCGCTATAAACTGAATGACCGACAGGTTTTCGTTACTGCTTTCTTCATAGATGACGGCGCTGTCTTTTTTCAGTTTTTCCACTTCTTTTGAATCGACGGCCCGGTATCCCTGCTTTAAAAGATACCCGTTTGCGGTTTCTACAGCCGATTTTAGCAAAAAGCGTTCGGCGCGGGATTCTTCGGCATCGAAAACCATGTAAGTCATATTTTCTATATAATTATTTAAAAATTCTATATCCCGTTTTTTTGCGGCCGACGCCTTTGCTTCCGCCAAAATTCGGTCGGCGTCTTTGGGCCGTTGCAGTGCCTGCGGCGAATCGGGACTTATATTCCCTTTTCCGAAAGCCAAGTCGTCAATCGAGCCGGGCCCGCCCCTTCCCTCAGCCTTGCTTTCCGAGATACCCAATTCGTTTAAAACGAGGGCGATTTCTTTCATTTTAACGGGGACCGTGATCTTGTATACATACAGCGGGCCGTTTTTCGCCTTTTGCAAAACCTTTATGTCGGCGTTTACAATAAACTTGTTCGGGTTTTCGGTATCATATACATTGGTTTTTAACAGATTATAATGTGCCTGTTCGGAGTACGAACCGATAATGTCGGTAACGCCCTGCCGTACGGCACTCATTTTTGCCTTATTAAAGGCACCGATCAAAGATTCGTCTTCACCTAAAGCGGTGTATTCCCGAACGGCAGCGTACTTAGGCGGCGAGGCGTTTTTTTTACCGAAGCCGTCTTTTGTACTTTCTTCTATTGCGGCACAGGAAGAAAATACCGAGATGATAACTGCTAACAAAAATAATCCGAATAATCCGTTTTTTTTCATATTATCTAAATCCTTATCGTTTTTAAGCGTCCTTAACAGTCTTTTGCAGGCGCCCCTTTACATTTTTATCGTTACCCCTATTCCGAGCACCAGCCTAAAAAAAATGTTTCCGGAAGCCTGCTCGGCCGAATTTAAATTAATACCGGTCTTAAAACCCGCATTTATGCCGAATTTAAAATCGCGGCTTATCAAATAGCTGGTATGTACGACCGCCTTTACGCCTGCTCCCAGCGGCTCGGGCCACGACTTTGCATTCGAAGAAGCCAAAGCCGTATAAAAAGCCTGCACCGTCGGTAGAATTTGAAACCGGCCCTTATAGGTATTTCCGAGCTCGGCGCCCGCTAAAAAAGAAACGGGAATACCGTTTTTCGAATTTGACGTACCTTCAAAATTTACTTCCAGTCCCGTACAGGGACGGAAGCGGTAAAAACCCCGTGTCTGAGAAATGTGCAAGCCCGGGCTGAAAACGGCCTTTGTATCCGCCGTTACCTTTCCGAATTTTATTTCGCTGTCTATATATACCCTGAATTCCACAGGCAGGCGCGGAATTTCTTTTGCCTGATCTCCCAGATTTATCGGCTGTGAAGAATACAGGGTAACCGCTTTGGAAAAATCTTCTTTGGTATCGGTAACGACAACCAGCCCCGTTTCCATCTCGTTATTTTCTTCGTCGTACCCGATAACTGCGTATTCATCACCCTTTTTTATGCCCAAATTATTGCCCAGTTCGAAATAAACGTCCGGCTTTTCGGCCTTGATAACGCCGGTCCGTATACCGAAATCGGGAATTCTACGAAGCTGGGCTTCCAAAGAGATACCCAGCAAAGCTATGGTTTTGGAAAACGCTTCTTCGGGACTCGCTCCGAAAGCAAATTCTTTTATGACGAAAGATGCCGTCTGCCTTTTCTTTTGCGCGGAATAAATATAAAATTCCACGGAAATAGTTGCCTTATACCGTATTGTTATTTTACCGGCCGCATCTTTTTCTTCCAAGACAACAAGGCCGTAATCCTGAATAACGGGAACAACAAGATAATAAGCGTTAACCATTTTTTCCCAGTCTTCGCGGGTAAAGGCCTCTTGCCCCCGTAAAACCTCTTCGGGAACAAAGTTTTTTTCCTCCCTCGACTTTTTCATCCACTCGCTGACTTCCGCCATATCTTCAGCTTCGATACAAAAATTCATTTCCGTAACATTAAACCGTTTAAGATCATAAAAATTTTGCAAAACTTGTGCGTCTATGCCTTCGTGCAATTCTTCGGGGATAATCCAGCCGTAATATGCAACCCGAAAAACAGCAATATCTTTTTTTTTACTTACGCTTTGCGGAAAAAGGGCTGCCGCCGTAAAAATGACGAGAAAAACGGGAATAAGTTTTTTTATGTAGTTTATCGCTTTCATTGTTTATTGGATTGTTAAAAGTATACACCCTTTTTTTTATAAAATCAAGAGAGAAAATGAGCGGACATGCTCCCTCCCTATGGATGCATGGCAGTGAAAACCGTATTCAAAATAATAGAATAAACGACCTACAAAATAAAAAAAAGTGTAAATCAAGGCGATGAGAGCCTGTAAAACACCAGAAGTCCGTACCGAAGCCGCGCAGCTTTATAAGCTGCGGGCTTAAGGCCGCCTGTTACTGCAGGGACCCTCTAAAAACATCAGTTTTTAGAGGGTTTCCTTAAATTTAATTTGCGATGTTTTTCATAAGTCATTAATATATAAAGACTTATGAAAAACTCGTCGGGCATCTCTAAAAATCTAACAAGGTTTTCAGAGATGCCCTGCAATTAAAATTTAAGCGCAAAAAAACGGCTTACCCGAAGCAGGATAAGCCGTGTGTCGTTACGGATGAGCGGAAAAATTAGTAGAGCGCTTTAATTTTAGCGCCCCATCCGTTGTGAGCGGGATCGGTGTCCTTTTCCAAGGTATAAGCCGGCGTAGATGCCATCATCGTTCCGTCGGGGGATATAGGATACAGCTTTAAAGTATTGCCTTCTTTTTTTACTGCAAACTTGTTTTGTGTGCTGCCTATCTCTTGAACGACTCTTCCGTCCTTGAATTTAAAGCCGGGGAGTTTGAGAAAATGGTCTCCGTTATCGGGAGTTACAGCCGTATAAAGGGTTTCGCCGGAACCTTCATAGTATGCGTACATGACAACAGGAGAAGGAGGACCGCCTTGCGTCACTTTCCAAAGGCCTGTTATATCAGCGGCACTGACGGCCGGCAAAACACTTCCCGGTATCAGACCGCCGCTTCCGCTCGTATTACCCGTACCGCCCGTTCCCTGGCTGCAGCCGCTCATAACAGCGGTTGCAAGCACTGCGGTAACGGTCAACAGAGCCACTGTTTTCCAAAATCTTTTCATAAAATACCTCTTGACAAAAAAATATAATAGGCGTATTATACCCCCCCCCTAAAAAAGTCAAGTACTTTCCACTTATTTTATTCAATTGTTTTTCCATCTATAATTTGCCTTTTTTCGCGTATCGGAACGATCGGTGTTGTCTGCGGTTAAAACCGTTTTTTACAGCGTTTTCCGAATGCTCGAACAATACTTGCAGAATCGAAAAAAATAGTGTATAGTCAAATAGGCAAAACAAAATATTTGATATGCCGCAATGTGTAACGCAAAAAGTTTTGTTTAAATTCCCAAAAAAGTTTTGGAGGAGGAGTGTATTATGTCGACCGTAAGAGCTATGGATCTTTTTGAGGCCTATGCCCAAAATAAACTTCCGATGGACGAGGGCTACATCATTTCGTCGTTTTTTAAAGAAGATTCGTCGTATAGTGTGTATGAAATTATTTCGTATTCTGCCGTAAAGGACCTTTATATGACAGGCGACGGGCTGACCTTTCAAACAAACGGAAAAAAGCTGTTTTTGCTCGTAGAACCCGCCAATTTTATTCACAAATCGACGGAACCCGTTTTTAGGGAAAAAAGTTTTCAGGTGCCGCTCAGGTTTAAAGAAGCTGATATCGTAACCGCAAAAAACCAATCAAAAATAATGTACAGCAAGGAACCGCAGGAAGCGATTTCCGCCTTTACCGTCGTAAAACCGGTTGGAATAAATTTTGCGTTTTTGTTTTACAAGCTGCCCGACACATTTAAGTCTATGGAGCTGTTTTTTGAAAAAACCTTAAATCAAGAAGCCGTTATTCCGATTGCGGACGCAAAAAAAGTTGCAAAAGATTTTGCGGCCCGGTGTTCCGTAAAGCTGGTTTGGCCCAAGGATAAAAAATAGAGTCGCTTTAAAACCCTGTTCGGGTTTTGTTTTTTAATCACCATACCCCGCTGCTGGGCACCTTGAAGATTAAGCTTTCCGCTCGAATAAAGACCGAAAGACGGGCAGCCTGACTGTTCGGGCTCATTTTTTTACCAATCGCCCGTTTATGGCTGCCTATCACCTGTTTTGAGCCTTTGTAACGGGGGCTCTTTTACCGCTCTCCTAAAAGCTGCTTTAATTCTACTATATCCGAAGAGATTTTAGACGCTTGCAAGTTTTTGTATTTTTTCGGAATCATTTCTTTGCCAGTACATTCGAGGACGGCTACCAAATTCTGCAATTCTATTTCGTGCGGATACGAGGGCGGTATAAAATCGCCGATTGTTTCTTCCACATCTTTTTGGTTTATCAAAATCCGGCCTTCCGTTGCAGCATTCATCTTTGCGCGGATTAAAATCGCTTCTATATCCGCCCCCGAAACCTCGAACTTAATCTTTTTGATGATTGTATCGAAATTGACGTCGGAGGCCTTGATTTTCAGTTTGCGCTGCAGCGTCAAAAACAGGTCGGCCTTTTCGGCGTCGGTTTCGGGATAAAAAAGCGCTAAATGTTCTTCTGCCCGCCCCTGCCGCTTTAAGTCGATGGGAATAAGGTCGGGTCTGCACGTAATCAAAAACCAGATTACCCGCCCGCGATTTGCGGTATTGCCCATAAAATTGGCAATTTGGGCAAAGACGCGGCCCGAAGTCCCCGAAATATCGTTTGCGGTTCTGTTACCTAAAACAACATCTGCCTCGTCGATCATAACGGCGACGGGGGCCATCGCATTCAGAATATTTAAAACCTTTTCGAGGTTGGCCTCGGTCGCCCCCTGCCACTGCGATCTGAAATTTCTTAAACGGACCATCGGAATACCGATTTCACCTGCAAAGGCCGAAACGACAAAGGTTTTGCCCGTGCCTATCGCCCCCGAAATAAGATAGCCCATCGGCAAAACGTCCATTCTGCCGCGCTGCAAGGCCTTTGCCGCGGTTTTAAAGCGCTTTTTTACAAAATCGTGCCCCGAAATCAGCGATAAATCATAATCCGTATTCAAAAATTCCAACAGCCCCGATGACTCGTTTTCGATTATTTCGCGCTTTTTTTGTGCCAAAGAATCAAAGGTGATGGGCTTATCTTCCTGATACGATTCGCTTACAAGATGGTAGATATTCAAAAGGTTCAAGCCCGAAGTCAGCATACCCATACGGTCGGGGGTCAGGGAACGCTCCGCCAACAGGATATTTTCTTCCCGTTTAAGGTATTCCAAAAACCGCGTGCGCTCTTCGGCGTCGGGGAATGGAACTTCCACCTTGATGGTAGCGGATGAAGCGGAAAGCCGCAAATTGATGTCGCTCAATTTTTCCGTCAGCATTATTATAGAAATATCTTCGCGCAAAAAAGACGGTTCATGCGCCCAGCGGTTTAGCGTTACAAAACAGTACCGGTCGGTTTCGTCAAGATCGACCATTTCGCCTTCGGGAATGATGGTTTCCGCATAGTCCATTATCAAAACGATGCGCAGGTCTTTGTCGAAGTTGTGCACAAAGTAGCGTTCCAAAAAGGTAAAAGCCTCGGCAGGATCGCGCGATAAAAAGTGTTCGGTTTTTATTTGCGGAAAATATGCGTGCATTGTGCTTAGATAGTTTTTTTGCATTTCTTCCGTGCAAAAAGAAATACCGCCCGATTTATCGTAATAAACTATTATGTTTTGGTTTCCGAACAGCACTTCCGAAATATAATCGCGGATTTTTACGAACAAAAAATTATGATTGCCCGCCGTATCGGGAAGATGGTGCGGCATATAATCCCGTATATTTCCATATAAAAAATATAGGTTTGCCGTTTTTGAACAATATTTGGTCGAAAGCTGTTGAGCCCACGGCGTTAGGGTGCCTATAAAGGGCTGGTTGTCTTTTATAAACTGTTTTTCGTTTAAATATTTTGCATCATTCATAAAAGCCTCTACCGTTCAAAATACACCAAAGAAAAAAAATTTGCAACACCGGCGCAGAGTGTCGGCAGGGCAACCGCACCAGAAATAAATAAAAAATAATCAATAAGAATAAATACCCCGATATTAATGATTGGGTGGTGATTATTTAGTAGCCATTCTGCTTTTGTGTATCATCGGATTTATATGCGGTTATACGGATATAGAAGATATTGTATTTTGGGTAGAATATGAAACCGACAGATTAAAACGGCTTACGTTTTTACGCCTTTTACGATGTAAACGGGGTTTTCCGCCTTAAACAAATCGGCCCTGCCCATCGCTGCGGTTTGAATCAAATTCACTTCGATATCGGTGTACCCGAATTCTTCGAGCAGGGTCAAACATTCGTTTAAGTTTTTTATCAGAATAAAATTCGCACACAGTATTCCGCCCTTTTTTAATGCCGTTTCAAGATATGCAAAAATCGGTTTCAGTTTACCGCCGCTGCCGCCTATAAAACATTTATCGAATGTTAATGAACGATTTTCGGGCTTCAAAAGGATATCGGGAGCGGAGCCTTCAAGCACCCTTACCCGTACGGAAAATTTTTTGCAGTTTTGTTCGATAAGGCGGCAGGCCTCCGCATCAGATTCCGCCGTTACCGTTTCAGCTCCCTGCAAGGCAGCTTCAATCGAAACCGAACCCGTACCGCCCCCGATATCCAAAAACGCGTCCCCTTTTTCTATCTGCAAATACGCCAGCGAAAGGTTCCGTACGTTGAACTTCGTCATCGGCACATCGGAGCGGATAAAGTCGCAATCCTTTAGATTCTTCATACCGGTTCTTTCTCCCGTTCTACTAAAACGGTATTTAAGTTCGATCGTACGTCTATCTTTTCTCCGATCCGATACATTTCGATTAATTCGTCATCGTAAGAAAGATTATAACCGATGTACAATTTACCCGTAATGTTTTCCGTTTTTAATGTTTGAGAAATAAAATCGGGATTATTTATTTTATCGGTCAGAATAAAAAAGCGTTCCTCTTTTTTTAATATCGAAAAATCGAAAGGGCGCCCGTGAAAAGAATAAAACGGAACATTGTGCCACGGCTTTTGAATTTTATTCATAAAATACTGCATTGAAGAAATACCCGTTAAAACCGAATCGATTGCAATGCCTTTGTTTTTTAAAAATTCCGTTATACCGAAAAAGCACGGATCACCCGATGCAAGGATCAGAATATCCGTATATTTTTTTACCGCTTGCAAAACCTCGTCCATATTTTTAACTGCGATAATATCGTTTCGAATAGTTTTTAAATCGGAAGCAATGCGCTCAAAGCCGATTACGGTACCGGCCTGTTTTATCGCAGCCGACACTTCTGCCGTTAAAAGATTGATATGCCCGGGTCCGGCACCCGCTACCCTTATGCTCATATTTTATTGTAGCACATAAAAACCATAAATAAAAGACCGGCTTGTAAAAAAATCTTCAAGGAACATACGGCAAAATAAATGCTGACCGAAAACGGCGGTAAAGCGGAATCAGCGGTTTTTGTAAGACGAAAAAATAAAAAAGATCAGCGCAAAGAAGTACGGAAACGAAAGTAAAATTCCTGCGGGGATTTTTACCGCGCCTTGTGCAATATTCGTGGCGTATTCTGCCGAGGAAAATACGATAACCGCAAGAACGCATAACAGCGGATTTTTTCTGCCTAAAAAGACGGCGGCCAAGGCCGTCCAGCCGCGCCCAGCACTGATTCCCGAAGTATATGCGCCGAGGCGTAAAACCAAAACGCAGCCTGCACAGGCAGAAAAAAATCCTGCCGCCGCCCATGAAGCGATTTTGTATTTATCGGGATTTTTACCCGAAGCGGTAAGAACGCCGGGCGCTTCCCCCGAATACCTGAGCGCAAAGCCTTCCGGTGTAAAACGTAAAAGTAAAAACAAAACGGCGGCCATTGTCAAGGCGGCAAAAAAGGGCAGCAAATTGTTTATAGGCAAAAAATTCATTTCGGGTAAAAATTCTTCAAAAGAGATCACGCCTTTTTTCTTTAAAAAAAATTCCGAAGCCCACGGAATAAATCCCGCCGCAAATAAATTAACGGAAAGACCTGTCAAAAAAGGATTCGCCTTTGTTTTTACCGTAAACAAGGCGGCGGCGGACAAAACAGCCGGTGTAAGAACAAGCGCAGCCGACACACCTGCAAAAAGCGAGCCTGTAACAATCGTAAACCATACGCAAAAAAATGCGGAAAGGCTGATGCCGCCTTCCATAAAAACCGCAAGCACGCCCGAATATTCGGTAATCAGCGCCCCTAAAACGGCAAACAACAGCGGGGCGGAAATTTTTAATATAATCGAAACAAAGCCTGTCATACCCGCTCCTTTTTCATCTTTTTAAACCGCGGGCCTAAAATTTCCGCCGAAATAAAAAAGAACACGGCAGCCTGTAAAAAGACGGCCGTATCAAAGCCCAAGTTTCCCGACATAACTGCCGCATCGGAAGCGCTTTGAACCCACGCATATAAAAAAGCGGCAGGAATAAGCGCCGTAAAATTCTGCTTGGCAATCAGGGCCGCAGCAAGTGCAGCCCAGCCCATTCCCGACGAAAACCCTAAGTGACAAACCTTCCATGTTCCCGTTACCGCAAAAAAACCGGAAAGCCCGTGCATTCCCGCCGAAACGGCCATACCCGCTATGCTCGGTGCCGCCGAAGAAAACCCTGCAAATTTGGAAAATTCGAAAGCCTTCCCTGAAATATTCAGGCGGTAGCCCCATTTTGTTTTTGAAAAAAACAAAATAAATCCGCAAGCGGTAAGAAGGGCAACAAAAAACGAAATATTAAAAAAAGAAGGCGGCATAATATTTTGCAAACCGAATTCGTTTGCAATCGGCGGCATCGCAAGCAGGTTACCCGAACGGTCACGCAGCGGATTTGTTATCATATAATCGATGACGGGAATAAGCCCTGCCGAGATCAAAAACGAAGTTAAAAGAATGTCCGCATTAAAGTGCAGTTTTAAAAAGCCTAAAAGACTTCCGAAAGCAGCCGACACAAAAACGACGGCCAGCATTGCCGCTGCAAATTGAAACGGCGGATATACACCCCACAGTTTTTGTAAAAGAAGCGAAGTCATAAACCCTGCAAAATAAATTTGCCCTTCGCCGCCCAAATTAAAGCAGCCGCATTTAAGGGCAAACAACGAACCGGCCGCCGCAAACAGCAAAAGCCCCGCCCTGTTCATCATATTGCCGAAATGCCAGACCGAGGAAAAGGGTTTTACAAAAAATTCAAAGAGAGATTCTGCCGGTGTTTCGGAACCTGCAATGATAAAACCGATGATGACTGCGACACCTGCCGAAAAAGCGGCGGCGGAACCTACTGCCTTTTTCAATTTTTGCTTCCCAAAAAATAAACGGCATCAAAAAAGTTTTTATATGCCTCAGAATCGAATTCCTTTGTTAAAATGATAAGGGTTTTTCCGTTTTCCGCAAAGGTGCGGAATTTCCGTTTTAACAATTCCGTGCTCAAAACATCGAGTCCGTGCACCGGCTCCGACGCAATAACGATTTCAGGATTTTCCGCAAGGCAGCGTGCAAGAATGAGCCGTTGCAGTTGGCCGCCGGAAAGCGTTTTTGCAGGTCTTCCCGGATCGGCGTTTATATTTTCATCTTTTAAAATTCCTTTAATAAATTGCGATGAAGCTTTTTTATCGAAAAAAAACTTTTTAAACCGATAGCAGTTCATAAACTCTTCTATGCTCAGTTCGGGGTCGGAGCCGCGGAAAACCCTGTTCGAAGGAATAAAACCGATTTTATGCTTTAACAAAAAAGCAGGCGTTATTTTTTTACACGAAATTTTAAACCCGTCTTTTTCGTTTATGCGGGCGGCGATTACGCCGTTAAAAAAACTGCGGCTGCCTGCCGTCGATTCGGCAAAAAAAGCCATTCCCGATAATATGTCTTCAAGATATTCGAGCCCGCTGTCCGCAAAGGCCGCAATACCGGTGATCCGCCCCTTTTTTGCGGATAGTTTAAATTTTTCGTTTTTCCCGCCTATGTTAAAACTCCCCGTAATATCAAATGCGAAGCCGCCCTTTTTGTTTTCGGGCTCCGTCTTTCTGTCCACCCCCTCTTTTACACCGCCGCCCGCTGTAAATATTTTTGCTTTTAAAAATTCTTCCGCATTATCGTTTTTTGACAAATCGGAGGCCAAAAACGATTCGGGCAAAATTCCTTTTTTCAATATAGAAATTCGGTCGGTATAAAAAAGGGCGTCTTGCAATTTATGGGTAATTAAAATAACACCGACGGATTTTGTTTGTGCGAATTTTTTCAGATTATCAAAAAACCGTTTTCGCTTTTTCTCATCAAAGACCGAGGCAGGTTCGTCCAAAATTAAAAATCGGGGATTGCGGCATAAAACCGTAAACAAGGCTGTATAAAATTTTTTTTCAGCCGAAAGATTTTTGATTCTTTCGTTCAAGTTAAGATCGGTTCCCCAAAAGGTTTTTAGTTCTTCGATTTTTTGTTTTGCGCGCCGTATCCGTGTGAGGGGGTTAAAAAAAAGCGGTTCCGTTCCGCCTGTGTCTGTCCCGTTTTTACGGAAAGAAAACAGCGGCCGTTTGGGATAGCCTATCAAAACGTTTTCTAAAATACGAGCGTTAAAAATAAGCTGCGGCTCCTGAGTGACTATCCCGATTCCCGCTTTTAGTGCGTCACTTGGGGATTTGAACAAAACGGGTTTTCCGTCCAGTATGATTTTTCCCGAAGAAAGCGGTACCGAGCCTGAAAAGATATTTACCAGCGTCGATTTTCCCGCCCCGTTTTCCCCGAGCAGGGCATGAATTTCGGCAGTAAAAAAATTAATGCTTACATCGGACAGGGCCGTATTTACAAAGACCTCGCCGGTGGTTTTGTTTTCCATCTCGTAGGTCTTGCAAATATTTTTGAGCTCGGCAGATATTATGTTTTTCACGTATTTTGGTGCGGTTAAAACCGGCCTAAAGCGGAATGCTTCGATTAAAAAATCGGTTTATTCCGTTTTTACGGATAGGTCCAAGGAGCCGTCTTTAATTGCCGTGATCAGCCGCTCTTGTTTTTCTCTAATTTCCGCAGGAACGGTTTCGATAAAAACGGGATCGTCTGCAATGAAGTTGACATATCCGTCTCTTATGCCGAGGGTTTCAGCCTTTCCGCCTTCAAATTTTCCGTCGATGAAATTCAAAATTTGTTCGTATGCAAGGGTTTCCTGCTTCATTTCCGAGCTGGAAACAACATAACCGTGTGCCTTGCTGTACCCGTTGCTGTCGAACCACGAAACATAAAAACCCAGCTCCTTTGCCGCCGCAAGTACCCCCTGATTGGCCCCGCCGCAGATCGGCATAATGACGTCGGCCCCGTCGTTGTACATGGCACGGGCAAGCTCAGAGCCCTTGGCCGCATCGTACCAGTTGCCTACGATTTTAAAGTCAACCGTAAATTCGGGATCGGCAGCCTGCGCACCTTCAATGAAGGCGGGCAAGATAATGTTTTGCATTGCAGGGTATTCCTGTCCTGCGATCAATCCGAGTTTTTTTTGCGGATTCGCATACTGCATACCGCTCAAACTGACAAGGGCGGAAATATAGCCTGCAACATAGGCCTGTTCCCGCTGGTTGTATCGGAATGTTGCCAGCATCGGGTTCTTTTCGGAATAGGAATCCAAAACCAAAAACTTTTGGTTCGGAAATTGCTTTGAAACGGGATCGATAATCTGCGGCATTGCGGGATTAGAAGAAACGATTAAATCGTATTTTCCGTCCACTGCAAGCGAGGTAAGTTTTTCGCCCCATTCCGCCTGCGCGGTGCCTGCTTCCAAAACCTTCAATTCGGCCTTTTTGCCTTTTTCAGCGGCTTCCTTGACAGCCCGTTCGGCACCTGCGGCTAGCTGATCGTAAACGGGGCTGCCTGCCCTGACACCCGGAACAAAAACCGCAATGCTTACGGGGCTGCCGCCGGTCTGCGGTTCGGTTTTGGTACAGCTAAAAAGAATAAGCGCGGCAAATCCTGCACATACGATTTTGCCTGCAATCTTTATGTTTTTCATATAATTTCTCCTATTAAAATTGAAGACTTGTTAAAGGCCGTTTTAAGCACCGATGAAAACCGATAAAAGTATTTTACCGGAGTACAGCCTTTTTTATGCGTCCGTATTTTTGGCGCATACAGGATATTTTGGCCCTTTTTACACATATTACGTACGGGAAAAGATGATTAGCAGATGTAATATCTTGTAAACTTAAGGCTGTAAAATATCCTGTTTCACGATAATATACCTTCTTCGAATAAGTTTCAAGTCTTAGCTTAAAACCTTAAAAAAAAACTGCGGCGCTATTCTGCCGGTGTTTTTCTATCGATGGTTGCTTTTGAGGACGGGAACGGAATGAGGCGGAGGCCGGTGCGCTCCCGTCCGTTTTTTAGCAAATTTTCCCGCCCGAAACTTTTATGTCGGTGTCGTTTTCGACAATTGCTTTTATCGCAAGTTCGATGCCTTTAAGAACGGTTTCAAGCGACATGGACGGGGTTGTTACCGGTTTTCCGATAACCTGTTCGGGCAAAAGCGGAATGTGAATAAAGCCGGTTTTCATTTTACCGCCCCGTTCCGTTGCGGCAAAATGGGCAAGGCCGTAACAGACGTGGTTACAGATAAAGGTGCCCGCCGTGTTGGAAACGGAAGCCGGAATACCGGCCGCCTTCAGTTTTTCTACAATGGCTTTAATGGGCAGGGTAACAAAATACGCCGCAGGGCCGCCTTTTACGACAGGCTCGTCTACGGGCTTGTTGCCCTCGTTATCGGCAATTCTGCAATCGTCAATATTTATACCGATTCTTTCGACGGATATATCGGCGCGCCCGCCCGCCTGTCCGATGCTTAAAACAGCATCGGGGTTTTCTTTTAAAACCGCCTCCTTAATCTTTGCCAACGATTTTCCGATGACGGTCGGAATTTCGAGTTTGACGATTGCAGCACCCGCGATAGTGTTGGGCAGCCGCTTTACGGCTTCGAGGGCGGGGTTTATACTCTCCCCGCCGAAGGGGTCGAACCCTGTAACTAATATTTTCATTTTGTTCCTCTCCTGTTTAAAATGCGAAGGTCAGCATAAGAATGATATGCACGGCGATCAGGGCCAGCGCCATAAACGATTGCATCGCAATCAGTTTGTATTTATTCTTCATTTCCAAGATTGCGGCCGGTACGATGTTGAAGTTGGCAGCCATCGGCGTAAGCAGGGTTCCGCAATATCCGCAAGTCATTCCCAAGGCACCGACGACCGCAGGATTTCCGCCCTGCGCAATGACAAACGGAACACCGACGCCGATTGTAATGACGGTAAACGCTGCAAATGCATTACCCATAATCATCGTAAAAAGAACCATACCGAGGCAGTAGGTAACGACACCTGCCACGGGGATTCCCTCAGGCACGATGCCGCTTGCAAAATAACCGATGATTTTTCCGATGCCGGCCAGAGCAAAGATAGCACCGAGCACGCCTAAAAGCTGCGGCAACAAATTGGCGGAGCCGACCTGCATCAGCATTTTAGCGGTATCGTCCATCGTCGTTTTCAGCTTGGGTTTCGCAATTATAAAGGCCGCAATAAAGGCGAAAAGAGAAGAAAGGCCGACAACCTGCGCCGTCGAAAATCCGAAAATAACGGCCTTTCCCGCATCGTTTGTTCCGATTACAATATTAAAACTTTTCATTTGCGCCAAAAGCATTGCGGCGATACCCAGCAGCAGGGCCGGTATAAAAATCTTGTTTCCGGCCTTTTTAGAATTTGCCGCTATTTCTTCTTTGGACACAGGTTCGAATTCGCCCATTCTGACCTGTTTTGTCAGGGTTAAAATGCCTAAAAAGATAAGCAGGCCTCCTGCAACGGCCCCGCCGTATTTAAACCCGTTTACAAAGAGTTTTCCGAACATAAAAAGTATACCTAAAATCGACCAAAACAAAAAAGTTCCCACCGGCGCATTTTTGTTTTTCAGTCCCATTATTCCTGTGTAAATACAGACTATTCCGCATAATCCGTATACAATTTCGTCTATGACTACCGTATTATTAAAAATAAAACCAAACATTTATCCTTTCCCTTAAATTCTTTAACATGCTGCGGTTAAGAGATTTGCAATTTGTGCACACCTCGAGGCGGAATGTAAGCATACCGATATTAGGTGCTTACACTAAAACGCCGCCGTTATTTTTCCGCCTTCCGTAACCTGCGTTCAAACAGCCAACACTGAATTAGTGAAAGCACAACCATACTAACCCCCGCCAAAATCGAATACTTTGCAACATCGGTGTTCAACACACTGAACCCCTGTTCCGAAAGCGTACCCGTAATAAGCAAAACACCCGACGCTACGGGAAAAATATTTTGACCGAAAAAGTTCCCGTAGTTTTCAGCTGCGCCGGCAAGCGCCTTTATATCTTCTATTTTTTTATCCGTAAGATCAACATGCTTATGCGCTGCACCCTCGGCCATCGGCAGGATAAGCGGGCGGATAAATGAAACGTGTCCGCCGAGCCTAATGGAAAAAGCGGCCGCCATCGTGCGTATAAATATATACAGCCAAATAACCATTCCGGCGCTGGCTCCTTTTATCTTTTTGATAAATTCGGCCGACCGTTCTTTAAGTCCGTACCGCTCCATCACAACAATAACCGGTATCGAAATAAAAAACAGGCTCATATAACGGTTGTTCACAAAACCTTTTCCGATTGCGTCGAGCACTTCCACTAACCCCATCTTCGCAATTAAACCCGTTACAAGTCCCGAAATAAGAACGACGGCAACAACATCAAGTTTTAACACAAACCCGACTATGATAATTGCAACACCGATCAAAACAAAATAATTGTGCATTATCCACCTCCTAATAAGTATAAGTCAAATGTAGCATATTTTTTTAACTTTTATAAGACAGACAAATGTCGCATATCTATTGCTGTTTTTCATTACATTAAAAAAAAGACCGACTTCTAGCCATTTTGTATCCGAAAGACATATAAGGACTATAGGAGGTCGAATATGCCAAGAAAACCTTTTGAAGAACTTACCATTGCTGACGATTTTATGTTTTGTAAAGTAATGCCGTCAATCAATGTACATCCTTGTACATTGATTGACTACGAGTTTTGAGCAAAGCTCAAAACATCGTAAAGCTAAAACCACCGCCATCCGTGGCGGGTTTGAATCAGCCTTTTTGAAAATAGGCGGAGCAGATTCAAGGCGCAAGCAAAAAACACCCGCAGGCGTGCTTTTTGCACGTCGAGGACTGTTTTTTGTGAAGTAACGCAGAAGATGCCCGCATATTTTCGAAAACCTAAGCGTATGCGTTATTACCAAGCCGCCATTGATATTTCGTTTTTGGACAAGGGTG
>CAUTPO010000035.1:0-17789 GCA_963540475.1 uncultured Treponema sp.
TGATAAAAAAAGATTTTATATTTTTTTATCTGCTGTTTCTGCCTTTCTTATTTTTATTGGACTTGTTATTCCCTCTACAACGATAGCCAGTTCTCCTCAAGAATTCGCTAACTTTGATAATTTTACAAATCCCTTAGGGATCCTTTATTATACGGTTATACAAAGTGTAGGAATATTATTTTGGCTTATAGGTTTATATAAACTCTTTTCAAGAAAAGTTCAACAGTATTTTTTACATATAGCAATTTTTGCTTTGTTCGGAGCATTAATAAATGCTTTTATTTTTACAGGTAATTATGGGGATATAAATCACTTTCTTGTTTTTGAAGATGTCGATAGGTTATATCATAGTGTCACATACTTTATATTGAATATACTGTCTTTATGTGTAGTAGGCATTATTGTAATCTATTTTATATATTCAAGATTTGTAAAATTTTTAATACCAATATTAACGATAATTATTATAAGCTTTTTAATTGTAGTAAGTTTTTCGTTTATAACTATTCATAAAGAATATAATCGTACTCTAAATTATATAGCGTATGATAATATTGAAAAGAAACCCTATCGAATATCTAAAACCGGAAAAAATATTTTTATCCTTATGCTTGACCGTTCAATGAATTTTTTTATTGATCCTATTTTTGAACATAATGCTTTTATAAAAAAAGAATACACAGGGTTTACTTTGTTCAAAAATACCATAGCTTTTGGAGGTAGTACGAATATGCTCCTGATAATATGAATAAAAGAGATACTGAATTATTGGTAGATAAGCATAATGAAGCTTTAAGTGTACTCCCTAAGCTTTTTAGTGAAAATGGCTGGAATGTCAGCTTTACGGATCCTCCATGGCTTAATTACTCTTGGGAGCCGGATTTATCTGTTTTTGATAAATATGATATGATTGCACAAAATATTGACTATCCGGGAAAATATAGTCAGCGTTTATTAAAAAGCTTAAAATTTTCGCAGGATAATGCAAATATATCCGGTGTGCGCCGTGATATGTTATATTTTTCTTTTTTTAGAATTTTCCCTTCGGAAATAAGAAGAGTTTTTTATTCCCGAGGTAATTATGCAAATTCAAAACTTCCACAATATATTAAAATGGCTTTTATCGATTCTTATTCTGCTCTTCAAAATATAGAGGAAGAAGTTGAATTTGTCGAAGATAAAAATTGCATTAATATAATTGTAAACAATATAACACATGAACCTCCTAAACAATCTGATATTAAAATATTAGGACTGGAATTTCTAATTCCTTTAGCCGATAATTATTGTTTAAACGAATATACGGCTGAGCATTTTTATGCAAATTATTTGGCACATGAAGAATGTGCAAAGTTTTTCAGGTTTTTAAAAGAAAATAATTGCTATGATAACAGCCGTATAATAATTGCAGGAGATCACGGTAGATATTCTATGAAGACTAGGGATATGAGTTTTTTAAAAGATTTTGCCGGTACGGGTTTTAGACCTGAAGAATTGATTCCGCTTATGATGATGAAGGATTTTAACTCTGATGGCAATCTTAAAATAGATAATACTTTTATGACTTTGGCTGATATTCCGTTTTTAACGGTTAAAGACTTGGATGAAAAATTACAAATAAATCCTTTTACAGGAATACTTTTTAAGGATAGCCAACTTAAAAGCCCTGCAAAGGTTATGATAAGCGGCGGTTGGCAGGCCGATAAAGAGCTTGAAATGACAAAGTTTAAAGCCGATGAAAATGATTGGGCCTTCGTTAAAGAAGATGTATATAAACCTGAAAACTGGAGTCATAAAGAATTTAAATAAATTAATTGCCTCCTATTTTTGATCCTAATCCATGAAGTATGGAGCCTTTTCAGGGAAAAAATAAAAAATGATTCCAAAGGTAATTCATTATTGTTGGTTCGGAGAAAATCCTTTACCAGAAACAGCCTTAAGTGTATTGAATCATGGAAAAATATTATTCCGGCTATGAAATTAAAGAGTAGAACGAAAAAAACTATGATGTAAATAAAATTATACAAAGAGATAACAAAGGATTAAAATTACCAAAATAATAGAAAAAAGTTAGCCATTACTTCAATTAGGGCCAAGATTATCAATTTTTTGTAGAGGTTTTTATGAAAGGAATAATTTTAGCCGGCGGATCAGGAACACGGCTGTATCCCATTACGCAGGCTGTTTCAAAACAAATATTACCCTTATATGATAAGCCGATGATTTATTATCCGCTTTCGGTTTTAATGCTTGCAAGGATTCGTGAAGTTTTAATTATTTCAACACCGAGGGATATTCCGCTTTTTAAAGAGCTTTTAAAAAGCGGAGAGCAGCTTGGAATGAAGTTTTCGTATTCCGTACAGGAAAAACCGCGCGGTCTTGCCGATGCCTTTATTGTCGGAGAAGATTTTATCGGAGGCGATTCTGTTGCCTTGGTGCTTGGCGATAATATTTTTTATGGACGCGGCTTTACCCCGATTTTAGAAAGCGCAACACAAACAGCCTCAGAAAACGATTCGGCGGTTATTTTCGGTTACTATGTAAAAGATCCACGCTCATACGGTGTGTTGGAATTTGATAAAACCGGAACAGTTCTCTCGCTTGAAGAAAAACCAGAAAATCCAAAATCCCATTATGCCGTCCCCGGCTTATATTTTTACAGCAATAGTGTTATCCAAAAAGCAAAGAGTGTAAAACCGTCAGCGCGGGGAGAACTGGAAATAACTGCTATAAATAATGCGTATTTAAAAGAAGGAAAACTTCATGCAAATCTTTTAGGACGCGGTATGGCATGGCTCGATACCGGGACACCCGACGGTCTTTTAGATGCATCGAATTTTATCGCGACAATTCAAAAGCGGCAAGGTTTATATGTTTCGTGTATCGAAGAAATTGCATATTTGCAAAAATGGATTTCAAAAAATGATTTATTGCAGCAATCAGAACTATATAAAAACGAGTACGGCGCATATTTAAGATTTATTGCAGGAATTTAATTATCTTTAGAAGTTTTAATTGTTTAAAAAGGAACTGTAAAAATGCGGAAGTTGAAAAATATTTTAGTTACAGGCGGAGCCGGTTTTATCGGTTCTAATTTTATCAGAAAGGTATTAAAAGAAAATACCGATTTTTCCGGCCGAATTATAAACCTTGATGCATTGACATACGCAGGAAATCCGGAAAATTTAAAAGAAATAGAAGACGAATTAAACGGCAACAGATACTTTTTTGTTCACGGAAATATTTGCGACAAAGAATTGGTTAATCAAATATTTTCTGAATATAACATCGATACGGTTGTACATTTTGCAGCAGAAAGCCATGTTGACCGCTCGATCTTGGAGCCGGATATTTTTTTAAAGACGAATATTTTAGGAACCCATATTCTGTTGGAAACGGCAAAAAAGTATTGGCTTACAAATAATACAAATACGGAAGAATTTATTTTTCATCATATCAGTACGGATGAGGTATACGGTGCACTCGGCGATACGGGATTCTTTAATGAAAAGACAGCTTATTCACCACGCTCCCCCTACTCCGCAAGCAAAGCCTCAAGCGATCATCTTGTACGCTCCTATTATCATACCTACGGTTTACCCATAACCATATCGAATTGTTCCAACAATTACGGCCCGTATCAATTTCCTGAAAAATTTATTCCTCTTATGATTCTAAATATTATCGAAGAAAAAGAATTACCCGTATACGGCGACGGCAAACAAATACGTGATTGGATTTACGTTGATGATCATAATGATGCGGTTTGGAAGATTTTATCGGAAGGAAAAACGGGTGAAACATATACCATAGGCGGAGAAAGCGAGTGGGAAAATATAAAACTGCTGCATAAATTGATAGACATCGTTTCCTGCAAAGCAGATTTGAATGCGGAAGCAATAGAACAGCATATAAAGCATGTAAGCGACAGGCCGGGACATGACAGGCGTTATGCAATCGATTGTACAAAATTAAAAAACGAATTACACTGGAAAAAACGGCTCTCGTTTGAAGAAGGTCTTTTAAAAACCGTCGACTGGTATTTAAAAAATATGGAGTGGATACAAACCGTCCGTTCAGGCGAGTATCGAAACTGGATAAATAAAAATTATAAAAACCGTATTTAAAAACCGAGCGTCCCGTACTCCAAAAAAAGTTTAAATTTGTCTTGAATAAAAAACATTTTTATCGTATATTGTTCAAAAATAATCCGTGATGGCTGGATTGGTTTATCCGGTCGGACGGTGTGTGTTTTTTAAGGACGATTAACTCAGCGGCAGAGTGCTACCTTCACACGGTAGAAGTCACCGGTTCAAACCCGGTATCGTCCAATTCATCTTCACAATATCAATAGGTTTGTTCTATTTCCCGAAAGGCTTCTTGTAAAAACGAATTTAAAAACACAAGCCCTTCGGGGCTTAGTTTAAAAAAGTTTCCACACGTAAGCGCCTGCCCGGCACCTGTCCACTGCGATATGGTCTTTCCTATAAGGCTTTCAATATTCCTGCCGAACCTTTCGGCAAAGGCCCTACGATCAAGGCCCTTGCAAAGACGCAAATTCATCATAAAAGCTTCTTCGATAAGCTCCTTTTCCGAAACGCTTTCATACCCGTACACAAAATCCCGATCGGAGACAGTAAGCCATTTTTCGACTTCCTTGCAGGCCGAAAACCTAACTGCGCGGGCGGGCTTGTCGGCAATCCTACCGAAAAACATGGAACCGACAGCCCCCGGCCCTACTCCGGCATAATCTTCCAACCGCCAATACTTACTGTTATGCAGGCTCTTATACGAGTCCTTATACGAAAAATTGGATATTTCGTATAATACATAATCATTCTTTTCCAAAATTCTCGCACCTGTAAGCCACAGCGAATCGATACAGTCAGCGGCCCCTTCTTCCGGCGGATTTTCCGTACACAGCGCATAAAAAGAAATATGCTGCGGGGCAAAGTCCAAAAGCGTTTGTATATCGTTTTTTACGGTTTTTTCCGTCTGTGCTTTTAAGCCTGCAATTAAATCGCAGGAAAGCAGCACGTTTTTACACTGCTTAACCAGCGCAAGGGCTGAAAGCGTTTTTTTGCAGCTGCCCCGCCTTTTTTCGGCACGCAAAACCTCATCGGAAAAACTTTGAATCCCCATTGAAATTCTGTTTACGCCAGCCGAAACAGCTGTTTTCAGCCGGTTTTCCGACACATCATCGGGATTAACCTCGATGGTAACCTCTTCAGGCGGCGTTTTTTGGTGTTTTAGAATAAAAGAAAAGATAAAATCGATATCCTGTTCGGAAAGGAGTGAGGGCGTTCCGCCGCCCATATACACGGTATCCCATTCTTCAATACCGTATCTTTCGGCTAAAAGCCGTATATCTTCCGTAAGGCGGCGTGCAAACGGGCTGCCGTTTTTTCCTTTTAAATACGGCAAAAATGAGCTGCTATTTACAGAAAAAAAATCACAGTAGCTGCATTTTTGCATGCAAAACGGAATATGAATGTAAAGGCCTGCTTTTTTCACCGGCTTTGTCTCGAATTACTTATACACTTTAAACGAACCGAACGGCCAATATTTTACCAAGATACGGCCGTAAAAGCGGCTTTTCCCATTTACAGGCCCCCACATCCGCGAATCGTCAGAGGCAATTCTATTATCGCATAAAAGAAAATATTCACCTTCTTTTAAAACTGTCTTCGGATACGAGCCTGCAAGCGGCAAACTCTTGTCCCAGCCGGCAGGCAGCTCCTTTATCTCCAAATTATACTTGTCTTGGGCAAGTTCGAATTCGGTCAAAAAGTGTTCGGCATCGCGGGTTTTAATGTACAAAATAAAATTTTCCATATATACCGTATCGCCGGGAAGCCCCACCACCCGCCGCACCGTGTACTTCGAAGACGGGTGTCTTTGCAAATCAAAGGGGCGGTACAGCTGAAAGCTCAAAAAACCGCACACGGCATTCAGCGACCGTTCAAAAAAATTCAAATGTATGCGAAAAGCCGGAGCCGTAACCACCGCTTCGCCGCGTTTTACAGAGGCAGTATTATAAATCGGCACAACGAGAATCCTGTCCTTCCTGCAAATTTCCGGTTCCATCGTATCTGACTGAATTTTAAAAGTCTTTACAAAATAAGCGGTCAAAACGGTATAAATCAAAAACGCACAGCTTACCAAAAAAGCGACAAAAAACACCTTGTTCCGGTGAGTCCGCTTTGCTGTATATGAATAGCTTCTGTATTTGGCGGTCATTTCAGCATAATATCATTTTATTCCGTCGTTGACAAGTCTTTAATCTATCTATATAATAGGTATATGGAAAAAGCGCCCGTAAAAATAATTGCCAAAAACAAAAAAGCCTTTTTTGATTACACCGTCGAAGAAAAAATCGAATGCGGGCTCGTTTTAAAAGGAACGGAAGTAAAGTCGGTGCGCGAGGGACGCATATCGTTTCCTGACGCCTTTGCCGAAATTAAGGATAACGAGGTCTGGGTCAAAAATTTCGCCATTGCCGAGTACGTTTATTCGTCGGTTTTTAACCATGCACCCGAACGGCCGAAAAAACTGCTTTTAAAAAAAGAAGAAATAAAGCGGCTGAAACGGAAGGTGGACGAAAAGGGATACACCCTGATTCCCTTGGAATTCTATTTTAAAAACGGTATCGTAAAAATACTTTTGGGTGTTTGTAAGGGTAAAAAGACCTTTGATAAACGCGCCGACATAAAAGAAAAGGACATAAAACGCGATATGCAAAGGGAATTACGGGCGAGGAACAGTTAATCGATGTTTAAAACAGAATTCAAATTAAAAACATTCCGAAGATACACGCTTTTTTTTGCACTGACGGCCGTTTTTTTTACAAATTTCGCTGTCTTTGCAGAACCGTCTGTCGGCGTTTTTAAACTTGAACCCAAAAATATCGATAACCGGACAAATACCGTCATCAACAATGCGATTTTCAACTTTATAAAAGAACAAAAAAAGTACGAAATTATCGATATGCGCGGAAACACATCGGAGGAAGGAAGACGCCTCGATTTTGTTTTTACGGGAACCCTAACCGGCCTTGAAAACGGAATCGAGCTAAAGCTGATTTTAAAAAACCGTGCCGAAGCGCTTACCCGTACCATTGCCAAAATCTACAATAATGCGAATCTGATTCTTTTGGATTCCAGAATTCTCGTAAACAACCTGTTCGATATGTCCGTTAATCTGGAAGATGCAGCCGCAGACCAAAACGCTGCAAACGGAACCGATCGGATCGAACAGAGCATGCCGGTTGAAGTAACCAATATCGAATCGCTTGCAGGTTCGTGGCACGGCGAAAACGGTGTCGAACGCATCGAAATAATGCGCGGCGGCAGGGCCATCGCGGTTTTATCGAGCGGTGTTTCCATCTTTTTGAATTTGAAGCTGATGGGCGGACGGCTTATCGTAACACAGTCCGGCGCACCGCAGGCACGGCAGTTTGCCGACTTACCCGATAATATTGCAAAAAAGGCCGCCGAATTGGGGAAAACGCCTGCATGGAAATTCCTTGTTTCCAAAGACAATAAGATTCTAGTCGGCGAAAAAACCTATACCGAAATCACCTATAATGACGATTCCATAATTTCCAACAAGGAAGTAACCAAAAAGGTAAAATGGGTCAAAAATTAGCACATAAAATACGGTTGATCTATATGGCAAAAACCGTATTCTATCGTGTACACTGTATTACAAGTACGGGGTAAAGGGTTAGCCGGTAAGTTTGCAAGCTTATGGCAGTACCGCGTGAACGATTACCGTATCAAAACAACAAACAGCATTGATATTCCCGTCTGCCCCTCTCTTTTAGCCTCCCATCCAGCCGTTTTTTAGAGTTAATACTATTTTTTAAGTTTTTTTTAAAATTTACGTTCTATACTATTGACAAATATAATATTATTTAGTAAATTACGCATCAAATCGATACTTCTAGGAGGTTTATATATGAAGAATATCAGATTATTTGCCCTTGCGGCAATGGTTATAGGTATTTTGTGCTTCGGCTGCAAACAGGCAAGCCAAAATACATCGAAATCGTACGGTAGACGCACAGGTTCGGCACCAAAAGAGAACAACCAATCGCAAAACGGCAATGGACAAAGCGGCGAACACACCCCGAACGGGCCCGGTCAGTCCGGACAAACCCCGCCCGCAGCAGGTGGCGGAAACGATCCCGGAACAACTCCGCCGAATCAGAATCCGCCGGCACAAGGCGAAGGTCAACCCCACAATCCGGGCAACCCGCCGAGCCAACCCCAGCAACCCAACCCGCCTGCTTCGCCTGAACAAAATCCGCCTAATCCCGCAAGACAAATTACAAAAGTAACATATGCAAATCTTTTTTTTGACTTTGCAGTAAAACCTGAACCCGTAGAATTATTAAAAGATATTGATATGATTACTTTTAACGGCAAAGACGGCAAAAAGGTTTCAACAAGAGGCCATATCTATCATCAAAATAACAAAGGTGAATATCCTTTCTTTATAGATACCAACGAGAATTCACAATACAAAAATTCGATATATATGAAAGACCTTGAGGAAGGCGCTGTCATCAGTTTTAAGGATAAAAATGGTATCCTTATGGGAACTTTCAAATATCATAAAGGAAGCAAAACTTTCACAAAAGTCAATCAGTAATAGGCTTATCGATAAGGAATTAATGCATGAAAAAAAAAGTAATTGCCTTGACGGTTATAGCAGCCGTGTTCCTTCTCAGCTGTAAAAACACTAACCACGGTTCCCGAAATTACGGCAATGCTGCACCGCAGGCAACCCAAATTACAAAGGTAACGGTAGAAAATACCATTACAGAACTCGCATTAACATTCGAACCGTCTGAAACCCTTGCAGAAATTGCTATGGTTACGTTTAAAGGTGTTGACGGAATCCCTGTTCCAAAAAAGACCGATTTACTCGCTAATACGGCTTTTTTATAGCAGCAGATCGTATACACATCAGAAAACAAAATAATGGAGATATTATCGGCTTTAAGGACAAACATGGCAACAACATGGGCAATTTTAAATACACTGTAAAAAAAGGCAAAATAACGTTCGAAAAACAATAACAAACAATGGAGGTTTTATGAACAAAATACGGTATACCGCTTTGGCGGTATTAACAGCAGCCGTTTTCTTTTTCGGCTGTAAAAACAATGTAAGGACGCAGGATCTTTCCGGCGAAGACAATGGATCCCGATCAATAGGACAGACGGGACAATCGAGGGACAGTTCAGTCAAAAACCGTGAATATATATGGGCGAATGAAGATAAACGGCCCGATTGGTCCAAACCCGGCTTAAAGGTTCGATTGATCGGTGCCTTTGAAGCAGCCATCGTCGGTCAAAAAAAATACGATGCAATAGGCGGCGCCTCAGGTTCGGTCAATGCAAACAATAACAGCAATGTTACGGTTCAGGTTACCGAAAAAGCGAATCCCGCCGAATCGGATTGGGTCAATATCGATAAATCGAATACCGGACGCGATTTTAGAAAGAGCACGGTAAAAATCGAGCCCGAAGGCAGCGGTATGAAGGGCGTTTTTGTGCGCTTCGCTGGGAAGGTTACGCTTGCCGGTATTCCCAAGACTGCAAATAAATATAAAATATTTGTGGAATTGTCCGACGGAAGCGGCAAGACTATAGCTTCCAATGCTCTGCCGTTTAATGTTTACGACACAAACACAACCACTCTGGCAGAAATATTGAAAGACGTTAAAACCGAAGCATGGGATCAGGAACCGTGGAATTTTACCAAATTCGGCGGCAATAACGAAACGGTTACGGTTCCCAAAACCTTAAAGCGCTGGTTCGGCTCGCATACTAGCGGCACCTACGGTTTTTTGGGTTATGCAGTTGCAAACGGAGCTGAAACCAAGCAAACCCTGATTGTCGATGAAGGCTGTGATGTAAAACTGATAAACATGCAGACTTTAAGCAGCGTTAATATCGTCGTAAAAAAAGGCGGAAAGCTTAACTTGCAAGATTCCTCAATTCACGGAACCATCACCGTAGAAGACGGCGGCTTTTTCCAGATGAATTATGATCATCACAGGAAGCAATTTGCAACAGGCGCACAGATAAACGGACAGCTCAGACTGAAAAACGGTGCCACACTCGGTGATTCGCTCATTTATTCCAACACCAACTATTTGGCAAACGGCAATGTTGCACGCAGAAACGAAGAACCTGTCATTACGGTAGAAGGCTCTGTAACCGTTGCCGGTAAGGTCTATGTACGCGGAGATGAAGCACCTACGGGAAATTCTCCCAAAACGGGAAAAGAGTATCCCGGTCAGCCTGCTATGAGCATTACAAGCGGTTCGGTAACCGTAAATGCGAATGCTGAACTTGGCCTTTATGGAGGCGGACGCAATCATCTCACCACCAACGGCGGCGAAGCCCTTATTTTGAACAACGGTAAAGTAGAAGGCGAAGGCAGACTGATAGCCATCGGCGGAAACGCTAACGGATTCGGTTCGTGTACCGGCGGAAATGCTGTTTCGGGCACCGGAACCTTAGACGTAAAAGAAGCCTTTTTGGAGGGCGGCCATACATATTCGCGTAGGGGCGTAGCCGGAAAAGCCTATACTGCAACCGTTACCGTAACGGATAAGCCGATAGGACAAGCAATTGACGGCAAAAAGTTAACACTTCTTAGTGATGATGATAACCGTACCCACTGGTGGGATACGGCAAAACCGCCTGTATATAATTACGAAACGGCAAATAAGCCTAAAATAAAACACTAAACACAAGCGGAAACAAAAAGGGAAACGGAATTATCCGTTTCCCTTTTTTAATATTAGAGCCTTCTAAAAACCTTATTTGGCTTTTACTTCGGCTCCTTTAAAATCGAGGTACCCTATTGTCAAATTGATATGCAAAAAAACATACATAATCTGCAATATTTGCTGAACCAACTCGAGGTTTCGATACTACCACAGACACTACACCAACTTTATGCAGACAAACCATTTATGCGGTTTAATTCAGTACTTCCAACGGCTACTCCCATTCTATAGCGGCGGGCGGTTTTGAGGTTATATCATACACGATTCTGTTTATGCCGCTTACCTCATTTATGATCCGTAAGGAAACCTTATCCAAAATATCGTATGGGACCCGCACCCAATCGGCGGTCATAAAATCGGAAGTTTTTACAGCCCGTAAAGCCAGCGTGTAATCGTAGGTTCTAAAATCTCCCATCACACCAACCGACCTGTTACCGGTCAGCACCGCAAAATACTGGCCGAGTTCTTTTTTTAAACCTGCATTTTCCAATTCCTGCCGCCAAATAAAATCGGCTTCGCGTAAAACCGCGAGCTTTTCTTCAGTTACCTCGCCGATTATGCGTATCGCAAGACCCGGCCCCGGGAAGGGCTGGCGCTCCGTCAGACTTTCGGGCAAACCGAGTTCTTTTCCGAGTCTGCGTACCTCATCTTTAAAAAGGGTTTTAAGCGGTTCTATCAACGATTTAAAACCAATATGTTCCGGCAGACCGCCGACATTATGATGGCTTTTAATGACGGCCGAACCGTTCAGTCCGCTTTCGACCACATCGGCATAAATTGTTCCCTGAGCAAGAAAATCAACGGTACCGATCTTTTCAGCCTCTTCTTCGAATACGCGTATAAATTCTTCGCCGATGATTTTACGTTTTTGTTCCGGGTCAGTTATATTTTTCAGTTTATCCAAGAAACGGCGGTGTGCATCCACACCGATAAAATTCATCGGCATTTTTCCAAAAAAGTCGTTTATTTCGCGGCCCTCGTTTTTACGCATTAGTCCATGGTCCACAAAAATACAGGTCAGGTTGTTCCCTATGGCACGGCTTAAAAGACCTGCCGCCACCGAGGAATCCACGCCGCCTGAAAGCGCCAGCAAAACCTTTCCGTCTTTTACAGTATCTTTTATTTCGGAAACAGCGTCATCTAAAAAATTCTTTATGTTCCAATCACCGCGGGCTTTGCAGATACCGTATAAAAAATTATGCAATATCCGAGTACCCTCTTCGGTGTGTTCGACCTCACAATGAAACTGCACGCCATAGATCTTTTTTTCTTCGTTCGACATTGCAGCATTGTGCGTATTGTGCGTTTTTGCTGCCGTGCCGAAACCTTGCGGCAATTCCGCAACCGAATCGATGTGGCTCATCCAAACGGCAGATTTTTTTTTCATTCCCTCAAAAAGCGGACACGATATATCGAATTCCGTTTCGGTTTTTCCGAATTCCCTTTTTTCGCTTTTATCCGTTTTGCCGCCCAAGCAATAGGCGATAGCCTGCATGCCATAACAAATACCAAGGATAGGAATTCCCAAATTGAAGATGGCCGTATCGGGCAGCGGGGCATTTTTTTCGTACACACTATTCGGCCCGCCCGTAAAAACAATACCGATCGGTTTGTTTTTTAAAATATAATCCATGGCAGCAGCACAAGGAACAATATCGGAATAGACATTCAAATCCCTGATACGCCGAGCAATAAGCTGATTATATTGTCCGCCAAAATCCACAATCAAAATTTTTTCTGCTTTTATCGTGTTCATCTCGTCGATTTTATCTTATCCTGCCGATTTTTTCAATAGTCCGTTGACAGCAGGAAAACGGCTATCGCAAAATATAAAACAAATATCGGTTGTCACTCAATTATATTTATGATACACTTAAAAAGCAAAACGAACAGTGAGTTATTATGAATATATTGATTACTTTGGGGATTGCATTAGGACTCCCGGCCGATGCCTTTTCCGTTGCAATTACACAGACCACGACAGCAAAGAACATGCCCCTGCATTATGGACTGCGTATGGCACTTTTTTTCGGTGCCTTTCAGTTTTTTATGCCAATAATAGGCTGGGCGGCAGGCATAAAATTCGTACACCTGATAGCGGCTATCGACCATTGGATTGCGTTTGCCCTGCTAAGCTATGTCGGCGGTAAAATGATATGGGAAAGCATGCCCGCTTCAAAGAAAAACAACGACGGCACGCATAAAGAAAATTACAAAAACCTTTCGACCCTGTTGCTGCTTTCGGTTGCTACAAACATCGACGCCTTAGCCGTCGGTTTGAGCTTGGCAATGATACGCATACAAATTCTGTTTCCGTCACTCATCATCGGTATTACCGCCTTCACCATATCGATGCTCGGATATTATTTGGGAAAGAAAATCGGCAAGGTCTTAACGGTAAAACCCGACTTATTCGGCGGACTTATCCTTATCGGAATAGGCATTAAAATCTTAATCGAACATCTTTCACAGTAGCCCTATGTATAAACCGCCGGCAATACTCCCTGCCTGAATACGAAGATTTTAGCGTACAACTGCCTGAATTGAAAAGATACTGAAAATGCACTATAATGCCGTAGGACGGAAAATACAAACCAATACCGGAGGACGGACAAACATGACAGTAGACACAGAAGCGGAGCCTAATGCCGCCCGAATAATGCGCGTTAAAAGAATCCGTCCGGATATATTCGCCCCCCCCGGTTCAATATCTTAAGGATTCCGATATGCAAAAAACGGACGATACCGATTATTCCGACTTTCAAAATACGATTATGTCTTTTTATCGGCAAAACGGCCGCAGCTTTCCCTGGCGCGAAACGGCAGATCCCTATGCAATTCTCGTATCGGAATTGATGCTGCAGCAAACGCAGACCGAGCGGGTTATCGAAAAATATAAAAAATGGCTGACAGCCTTTCCATCCGTGCAGGCACTTGCGGCAGCCCCCTTTGCAAAGGTCTTGAAACTATGGGTCGGATTAGGATATAACCGCCGCGCCCGTTTTTTGCACGAGTGCGCAAAAAAGATTACAGAAGAATACGGCGGCATGGTTCCGTCCGAACCAGCCCTACTCCAAACGCTTCCGGGAATCGGCACATACACAGCCGCTGCCGTCGCAGCCTTCGCCTACAACAAGCCTACGGTTTTCATCGAAACAAATATCCGATCCGTTTTTATTCATTTCTTTTTTACAGATCGGACCGGTATAAACGACAGGGAGATTTTTCCCCTCGTACAGGCAAGTCTTTATAAAAAAAGTCCGCGTCTATGGTACTATGCGCTGATGGATTACGGGGCGGCACTCAAAAAACAGCACGGTAATCCTAACAGGCAAAGCCGTCATTATGCGAAGCAGTCGAAATTCGAAGGTTCCCTGCGTCAGGTTCGAGGCTCCCTTATCCGTGCACTTACCGCACAACCGTCGCAAACATACGAAGAACTTACGCAATATGCACAAGCAGATCCAACTCTTTTTGAAAAGGCGCTCACGGCATTAATACGCGAAGGCTTTGTCGCAGAACAGGACAGTATTTATACCATCAATCAGGCCGGAACAAAATAATGAAATTACAGTCTGCCCTACCTCAAAACAATCATTTAAGCCCATTTTATATCGACCGCTACTTTTAGAAGAAAACAGAAATATAGCTTCACTCAGATAAAAACACACTTTCGATTATAATCGAAATAATACAGTATTTTTATGTTTTATCGATTATAATCGAAAGTACTATTGATTTTATTAACTATTTCGATTATAATCGAAATAGTTAAGGAACCCATTATGAATCATATTATCAGGCCAAAATACATAAAACAGGTTACCCAATTTACAGACAAACCGGTTATCAAAGTATTAACCGGTATGAGAAGAGTCGGAAAATCGACACTTTTAACGATGATAAAAGATGAGGTTTTAAAAAATATACCCAATAAAAACAAAATATATCTCAATTTTGAATCAGCAGAGCTTTTCGATATTACAACAGCAAAGGATTTACATACCTATTTACAACCTATAATAAAAAAAACAAAAAAGAAAATATACTTTTTCTTTGATGAAATACAAATGGTAACAGGCTGGGAACGGGTTATCAATAGTCTCAGTGTCGATAAAGATTGCGATATTTACATAACGGGATCGAATTCGACGCTCATTTCGGGAGACCTCGCAACCCTGCTTTCGGGACGGTATACGGCATTTGAAATTTATCCGTTTACCTTCGGTGAATTTATACAGGTTTTTAAAAATAAAAAAATATCAAAAGAATGTCTATTCGATAAGTTTATACAGCTAGGCGGAATGCCCTTTTTACGGTATTTTAATTTGGACGAGATACCCTGCTTTAAATATTTAAACGATGTATACAATACGGTTTTAGTCAAAGATGTATTGCAGTACAACAATATCCGGGATGTCGACAGTTTTAACCGTATTTTATCGTATGTACTGGAAAATATAGGACATACATTTTCGGCAAACAGTATCAAAAATTATTTTAAAAATGAAAAAAGAACCGTTTCAATTGATACTGTTTTAAATTATTTGGAATACTGCAAAAATGCCTTTATTATTAAAAAGGTTCCTCGCTATGATATGGCTGGTAAAAAAGTCCTTAAAGTAGACGAAAAATATTATGTAACCGATCACGGTTTCAGACAGGCACAAGGATTTTCCAATATGAAAGATATCGAAAGAATACTGGAAAACATTGTGTTCATCGAATTGGCATCGAGAGGATACGAGGTAAAAATAGGAAAACTGAAAGATAGGGAAATCGATTTTATCGCGAAAAAAAATGATAGAGTTTCTTATTATCAGGTTGCATATATGCTGACTGATGAAAAAACACGCGAGCGTGAATTCGGGGCATATAAATCGATTGAGGATAATTTTCCGAAATATGTGTTATCGATGGATCGCTTCAATTTCGGCAGAGACGGCGTTATTCATAAAAACATTATCGATTTTTTATTGGAGAAACCGATGTAACAGTAAAGTATACACACAACAGCAGAAAGACAATAACCGGTTTTTGCTGTATAATATCTAAAAATAAAAGGAGACAAGTACAATGAACAATCTACCGGCAGTAAAATTAGGAATGATTGAAAAAGTGCATAACGAAGATAGTCCGTGGGATTTTCTGTTTTTGTTTATCACAGCGATAATAACCGGCTGCTACATATCTATAAAAAAACTGAAACACGTATTATGATGTTTAAAAGCAGGCGCCGCCCCATTAGCGGAATATGAAAGCGGGCGAAATGTTTTGGAATGGATGGCTCATGCGGACAATAGTATATATATCAAAGATGCCGCGAAAGTAGGGGAACGGTATTTGAATGCGGGCTATAAAACGGAATATAAAGAGATAAGAGCCTGCAATGGAGGTCTCACTTCATCAGCCGCATAAGACTGCCTAAGTGAACTGACGAGTTTACTGAGCGCAAACGTAGCCTGTTAACGTGCGTGTTCCACACACCAATTCAGCCAAACTCTAAAATTGAACAGCAATCTTCTTTAACAGATATTATAAACAGTTTCCTTACAAGAACAGAGCCAAAACTCTGATATTTTCTAGTGTTAAATACACACCTCCAGCTATAATCTTTTATAATGAATGATGAGTAAATCATGAAACCGAGAGAGATCTATGAAAAGGTTTGTCAGTATACATTATAAATGCGTAACGAATTTTCTTCTTTCTCAAAATATGATCTCATAATAGCCAAGCATAGATACGTCCAAAGTTTTGTACAATAATGATAGTTATTTCTGGCAATATGAAGTAACTATGTACACAATTTCTTGAACAGGAACGAAAAAAGACAAAATATACGATACACCAACACCTGCTTTAAAATTATAGTAAATTAAACCGTATTAATTCTCTTCAAAATAATCGGAATCAATCCGTTTTATCGTATACACATCTTGCGTACTCACCCCAAGATCATTTTCTATCATTAATTCGGTCAATTGTCTTCCGTCAAGCAAGATTATTTTTGCATCAATATCGGTAACATATTTCTTTGCTTCATTGGTAAAAGTTGAGGTTGTGATAAATATTCCCTTTTTTGCTTTTTTTCCTAATAATGCACATTTTTGTATTTCAGGGCGTCCGATAGTACCGCTATCCCCTTTCTTTGCTTGAATGTAAATAACATCAAGTCCTAACTTATCTTCTTTGATGATGCCATCTATTCCTTCATCGCCGGATTTCCCAACTACGGTAGCTGCTTCTTTTATTGATCCGCCGTACCCCATTTTAACCAATAAATCAACAACTAACTTTTCAAATTTTGAAGGACTAATATTTTTAATTGTAGATAATAACTCATCCGCCAATTCATTCTTTATACTGAGAAAACCGCTTTCAAGCAATTCATGCGGAGTAACACTTTGTTCAATACTATGCCCGCTTTGATCAGGCTCAGAATTATCCGTTGCTTTTATTGATTGAAATTCATTAAAAGAATCATATTCTTTGAGCATTTTAGTATTGATATGTGTAGGATTCTTTTGTAAGAATTTCTTTCCTTCTTCCGATATCTGAAAATACCCCCTTCTGGTTTTTAATAATAAACCGGCTTTTGTTAAATAGGTTCTTGCCCATCCAATCCTATTATTTATGACAAAGGCTGAACCGCTCGGCAATAATTCTTGTTTTTCTTTTTCTGTTAAATTAAAGTGATTTATCAATGTATCAGTAGCTTCTCTAAATAGATGTTCTCCACCGTCTTCTGCAATTTTCATAAGCGGTAACATGCACTCTTCGTATGTTGGAATAGCCATTGTTTCTCTCCTAAAGTAGTTTATATTATATCATAATAATGTACTTTCAGCAACCGCTCTGTAATATCCAAATAACCGACCTTTAACCTTATTTTCCCATCAAGCATTATCATTATATTGTAAAAGTAAAAAATATATGATATATTATCTATAACTTTTGATATTAAATGGTGCGGCAAT
>CAUTPO010000036.1:0-17769 GCA_963540475.1 uncultured Treponema sp.
ATATTATAAATAAAATGGAGATTAAATTATGAAGAAAATAAATATAATCATTTTTGCGGCACTTGCCGTTTTTCTAGTTGTATCATGTAAAAACAATCTTGTATCAAAGACTGAACAAAAGGCTCCTGTAACCGTCGAATGGATTGATGTCGGGCCGGGCGGTTCAACTATTTCCCTTGTAAAACTAACAACCAAACGCTTGCAAGCGAAGGCTTTGCCTGAAAATGCAGCGGATAAAACACTGATCTATTCTTCGGCACGCGGAGACATTGCCTCCATCGACCCCAGCGGTTTAATTACGGCAAAGGAAGTCGGTAATGCGTCCATTACGATAAAGGCGAAAAACGGCGTAAGCACAACAATCAATGTTACCGTTACGGCGGAAGAGGTTCCCGTTGAAAATATTGAAGTCCCTTCAGATTTGCCCGCCTCCTTAACTATCGGCGATGTCTATAAACTAACAGCAAAGGCAAAACCCGATACCGCAACGGAAAAGGGTCTTACCTATACCGCAAGCAACGATAACGTGCAAATTGCCGAAGACGGCACGGTAACGGCAGTCAAAGACGGAGCCGTAACCATAACCGTAACGTCCAAAAGCACCCCCGCCGTTACAAAAACGGTTACGTTCACAGTCAAAAAGAAGCCGCAGATCAAATACGAATCAAAACAAGCCGTTATGAGCGAAAGCGCTGCCGGTACATATACGTTCGAGCTGCAAACGATAGACGGCAAGTTGGATTATGAACCGTGCTTTACCTCAAACAAACTGCCGTGGGTTTCGGGAGCTCCGGCAATCACTTCGCGCGACGATCAGGATAAGGACGTCATTTCGTTTACCTGTACGGAAAATAAAACCGTGTGGGACAGGCGTGCGTACATTAAATTCAAAGACACAAAGACAGGTCAATATATTAAAGGCGCTGACGGAAAAGATATTGAAGTACGCATACTGCAAAAACGCAACGAACATCCTGTAATACATTACAAATGGGTTAAGGGTATCGATGAGCCTATTGCCGGTCAAACGGAAAAGATGCCGATAATCCATAACAGTGAGCCTACAGGTAACTATTACGAGCAGCCGTATGTGTTCAAATGGAATGAAACTGCCCAGACAAACTTTTACAATGCACGGAAATTATCCAAGCTGCGTAGAGACGGATTTCCAAACAATTATTTTGTGGTAACAGAAACTATTAATAACAAACCATGGCAAGGAACAGACCTTAGTCAATGTTGGGCAAAAACGGCTTCCAATATGTTACACTGGTGGTTTGAACAAAATAAAACATATATTGAGCAGTATAAAACAAAATCAAACATTGCTCCGAATAGTCTCTTGTATAGACATAATTATGTCAGAAACTTACCGGATGAAAGGGAAGGTGAAAAAAGCAATATAGCCAATAATTTTAGAATATATACACATGACGAGGATCGTGGTGGCTACATAGAAGATGCACTTACGTGGTACCTATATAAAAGAGATTCCCAAAAAAAATTAGGTTCAATTCACCCCGCGTTATTCAATGATGTTTTCACATTTGATACAAGACCTATCAGTACTGAACGATGTGAAACAAAAAAAGAATTTGAACGTATTATGAATGAGGCGTTTGATAACGGACGCGCAATAGGTTTATTTTGGAAAGGTTTTCACGGTAAGAAACTATACCAGCATGCAGTAACATGCTGGGGTGCGGCTTATGACGGAGAGGATAACATTGTTTGCCTCTATATTGCGGAATCAAACTTAACAGGGGCGGCTCTTTATCCATACGGCGTTCACTATCGCGGCAACATATATGATGAACCGGAGCAAAACAGAACATATATGTACAATTATTATTTAAGCAGACTGGAAGATATCTATGTTGACAGCATAACCACTTTAGACCTCGGCGAAGCCCAATGGCAAGAATGGCTGAATAAGCACTAATCAACACCCCCGACGCGAGCGTCGGGGTATTAAACCCCCTCCGCACGAATAAAACCTCCTATAAACCCAAGACGCTCCACACGGAGCGTCTTTTTTTTTGCCGGACTTGTTACCATCTTTTTAAATAATTGTTTCATAAACCATTAATAATACGGCTTAAAACAAGGGCCGTTATTGTGGAGGTTTACACTTTATGAAAAAATTATTTGCAATTATTGCTTCGGCGCTTATAAGCACGGCAATTTTTTCGCAGGAGATGATGAAAGGCGATGCCGCTCTTTCCGTAACAAAAAGCAAATACGGTTTTGACATGACCGTCAAAAAACTGAAAGATGTTTTAAAGGCAAAAGACCTGCCCGTTTTTGCGGAATTTGATCACCGAAAAAACGCAATAGAAGTCGGCCTTTCGATGCCCCCGGCCACGGTAATCGTCTTCGGTAATCCCAAGGTGGGAACTCAGCTCATGCTGCAAGAACCGCTTATCTCGCTCGATTTACCGATGAGAATCAGCGTCATCGAAAACAAGGATAAAACGATTTCGATCGTCTTTACAAATACGGCTGTCCTTGCAAAAAAGTATAAGCTGAAAGACAATACGATATTAACCAAAATGCAGACCTTGCTGGAAAATATCGTTGCCTCGATAAATTCGTAAG
Source organism: uncultured Treponema sp. (assembly GCA_963540475.1). GTDB lineage: Bacteria > Spirochaetota > Spirochaetia > Treponematales > Treponemataceae > Treponema_B. The sequence goes on from CAUTPO010000036.1 coordinate 2,599, forward strand.
GTTTAAAACGCATACTGCGGTCATCATTTATAAAAGACTTATGGGTATTTCTAAAAACCTTGTTGGATTTGCTTCGCATCCTTCGGAATAGAGGTACCCGACGAGTTTTTCATAAGTCTTTATGTATAAATGCCCTATGAAAAACGTCGCAAGCAAGCTTAAGGTAAACCTCTAAAAAACTGAATTTTTTAGAGGTTCACTTATAAACGATGACCGTAATTTTGTTTAAGATCGTGGATATAAACGCACTTGTCCATGCCCGTCGCTTAAAATCAAAAAGTCATAGTTATATTGCGCTGCAAAGGCTATTGCAACAAACTCTTCTTCCGATATCCTTTCAAAAAGATCTTTGTTTCTATATCTTTCGATATGATAATACTCATCGCCGCCGTATAAGTACCTGTCTATAAAATCAGCAAGCGGTAAATTTTCATCGGCAACTTTTGTAGAAACTTTTTTGCCGGTTATTTTAATACCGGAATCGGAAAAGTACCTTTTGTTTCCTATGTTCGTGTCGGCTAATGCGGTATCATATATAAGATAAAACCCGTCATTACAATAAACAAAAAAAATGGAATACATTCTTCTATCGTTTTTAATCAAAAAGTAATTTTCTAAGGCTGTTCTTTCCCTATTTTCTTCGAGTCTGCCGTTCGGTTTTCCATTACACGAAACCAAAAGCAGCTCAAAAGTCAAAACCGACAAGAGCAAGACCTTTGTTGTTTTTAATGTGCACGGCATAGCAATCACCGGTTCCTTACAGACCTGTTCGATAACAAAAGTTTTCGAACAGGTCTAGTTTATGCGCCTTATACGCCGCCGTGTATTGATGGGGCCTTTTTTGTTTTTTCAAGCAACATAAACCCAAACCCGAACAGTAAAGAAGCGGCAATTGCAGGCAGCAGCCAAGGGACACCTATCCGCTCAAGCGGCAGTTTCCGCAGCATCGAAACTGTCGTATTAAAACTAAGCGCCTCGCGGCCCATCATCGGCATCGCACCGATCTTGACGAGAAAACCGTTTATCAAATCTTCCGCCGCAACGATCCCCTGCAGCACGCTTATACACAGCGTCCCGAACACTGCCCCGCCGTAAAAATACCGGTTGGGAATATAATCGGAAAACAGATTCATAATAATGAGCACGATTGCAACCGGATATACGATTTCGAGAATCGGCCCTGCGACATAAATTATCGCGTCCACACCGAAAATCGAAAGAAAAAAACTTATAACCGTTATGATGATGACGGCCGCCCTGTAGCTGATGTCGTTTCTAAACCGCTCGCTAAAATACTTGCCTACCGTCGCGATTAACCCTATGGCGGTCGTAAGACAGGCAAGACCGATGGCAAGCCCCAGCACGACGCGGCCCCAGCTTCCCCACAAAAGCTCGCTCGAACGCACTACAATTGCAGAGCGGGAAAGCTGTTCCGGCAAGACCCTACTGCCCGTCGCCCCCACATACATAAGTCCGCCGTACACAAGCGCAAGGCCGAAGCAGGCAAGCATGCCGGTATACACCGACATTTGGAAAAGCGACTTTCTATCGCCGTACCCCTTTGCGCCAATAGCCGAAATTGCAATGGTTGCAAAAATGATGGAAGCCAGCGCGTCCATCGTTTGGTAGCCTTCTTTAAACCCGCGCAAAAAAAGCTTATCTGCGGACGGGGCGGCTGCCTTACCGATGGGCGTCATTACCCCCTTAACGATGAACATGGCAGTCATAATGATAAGCGCCGGCGTCAAAATCTTCCCGACGCGGTCAACGACATTGGTCGGTGTCAAAACAAAGAATAAGGTTATTCCAAAAAAAATAAGGGAGAAAAAAACCGAATTTATTCCAAGCTTCATCGGTGCAACGGCAATTTCAAACGTCGTCGCAGCTAATCGGGGCAGCGCAAAAAGAGGGCCTATTATCAGCATAACGAATATTATAAAAAAGGTTCCAAAAATACCGTTTATGTTTTTAATAAAATCGGAAAGACGGCCGCCGCATTTTCCCATGGAAACAATACCTAAAATGGGCATACCGACACCCGTCAGCAAAAAGCCCGAAAAGGCCAAAACCCAATTACGTCCCGAAAGATGACCCAGCGCAGGCGGCAACAGCAAATTTCCTGCGCCGAAAAACATTGCAAACAGCGCAAAACCGATTACGATTACGTCATTACATTTTTTATTCATCGGAAAACTCCATTCGTTATCTCATAATTTTTAAAAACGTGAAAACTATACCATTATCGGATAAAAAATAAAAGAGGGGCTTACAAAATATCCGTATCCCGTGTATACTAGCCGCATGTCCACAAAGGTCTGTCTTGTTTTAGCCGAAAAAACGATCGAAAAAAATCTTGCGCTGCTGAAACGGTATAAAAATTATATCGATATGGCGGAATTACGGGCCGATTGTTTAAATCAAAACGAAATACTGTTTTTACGGAAATTTCCCGAAAAGGCAGAGGTACCGGCCATCCTTACCGTCAGAAGAAAATCGGACGGCGGCTTTTTCACAGGCGGTGAAGGAGCCCGTATGACGATCTTTGCACGGGGCCTTGCATACGCAAGCGGCGATCCTTCCAAAAACTTTGCCTACATCGACTTGGAAAGCGATTTTGCGGCCTCCGGCATCGAAGATGCGGCCGCAGCCTTCGGCATTCAAATTATCCGCAGTCTCCACGCCAAAAAGCCCGTCAGCAACATCGCAAAAACCGTAAAAGAACTGCTGCACAGCGAAACCGACATTGCGAAATTGGCCTTTCCTGCAGACAGCTTAAACGGTATGACCGAGGCATTTAAGGCGGTAAAACAGCTTGACGGTATGCGCTATATCATAAGCGTTATGGGAAAATACGGCATTACCTCGCGGATTCTTTCAAAAAAACTCGGCTCGGAAATCGTATATACCTTTTCTACCGAATATATCGAAAAAAAAGATATGCAAACGGAACTTATCGACCCGATAACGCTTCATGCCTTATACGGATTTTCGCATATCAATAAAAATACTGCGGTTTATGGCGTTATCGGAAAGGATATAAACACAAGTTTAAGTCCGCACATTCACAACAAGGGGTTTAAAAGACACGGTATCGACGCGGTGTACGTACCGGTGTCCGCAACCTCGGCAAAAGAGGCTTTGACCTTTGCAGAAACCGCAGGGCTGCGCGCCTTTTCGGTAACGGCCCCGTTTAAAATGGAAATCATTCCCGAAATAAACGGCATAAGCGGAACCTCCAAATCGATCGGCGCCGTCAATACGGTTATACGGGAAGAAAAAAAATGGATCGGTTATGATACCGATGCGGACGGTTTTAGGCAGGCCCTAACCGAATTTCTGCATACCGAAAATCTCAGCCAATACAAGATTGCGATAATCGGTGCGGGCGGTGCGGCCAAGGCGGTTGCAGATGTCATAAAAAATATGCACGGAAAGGTCTGCATTTTTAACCGTACGGCCGAACACGCACGGCAGCTTGCCAACCGGTACAATTTTAAATGGGCACTCCTTAATCCGATAAACATAAAACAGCTTTCGGCCTATTCCGGTCTCATCATCCAAACGACAAACGTGGGAATGGAACCCGATCTAGAAGCCGACCCGCTCACCTTTTATACATTTACCGGAAAGGAAAAGATTTTCGAACTGATTTACCGGCCCGAAAAAACAGCCCTTTTAAAAAGAGCAGAGGAAGCAGGCTGCAAGACTTGTAACGGATACAAGATGCTGGAATATCAGGCTCATCATCAATTTAAGGCATTTACGGGAACGGATTATGAATAAAAAACTCGACGCTGCGGAACAAAAAAAACGGGCTGCCGAATATGCGGTTGACACGCTTTTTTCCGAAGGGAAAATTTTTTCGGGGATAAAGATCGGGCTCGGCACCGGTTCTACGGCAATACACGCAGTGCGCAAAATTGCGGCGCTTGTCGAAGCGGGCACACTAAAAGACGTTTTTGCCGTCCCGACCAGTTATCAAACTTCGGTAGAATGCGAAAAGCTCGGTCTTCCGATTTATTCTTTAAATTCGAGGCTCATAGAAGGCGGGCTGGATCTGACCATCGATGGGGCCGATGAGGCCGATGAACACAAAAACCTGATAAAAGGCGGCGGGGCGGCGCTCCTTAAAGAAAAGATTACGGCATATAATTCCGCACAATTCGTCATCGTTGCGGACGAACGCAAAAAGGTTAAAACGCTCGGCACTGGTTTTGCCCTGCCCGTCGAAATTGCTCCCGACGCGATGACAAGCATTATCAAACAGCTGGAAAAAGACGGAGCGGCCGCAGTGCTCAGAGAGGGCGTCAGAAAAATGGGCCCCGTCATAACCGATAACGGCAATTTTATCATCGATGTGCGGTGGCCCCGTCCGTTGCAAAGCCCCGAAAAAACGGAAGACGCTTTAAATCGAATTACCGGCGTTATCGAAAACGGGCTTTTTACCAAAATAAAACCGCGCATTTTTATCGCTCATGCGGACGGCAGCGTCGAAGACTTGTAAGACAAGCCTTTTAAATTAAACTTATTCGAAAGCGTCCGTTTCAAAACAGCTCTATTGCGCCTTTAAAACAAAACGCTAACGGCCCTTTTTAAAAGCGCCGCAGCACACCCTAGACCGGAGCTTTTTTCTTTTTTTATAATATGGTATAGTTCTTTACATGGCTCATGATAGTTTATACACACGGGACATTACCCCGCCGCCGAACGGGCCCGTAAAAAACGGAAAACCCGTATTCGGTTCGTTTTCGGGCGCTTTTAAAAAATTCGACATCAAGGGCCTTATTCGGCCTTTCGGCGATTTGCCCATTCCGAAGCTCCTTACAAATACGAGAATTACCGGCAGTATGCGCTTTATGTTTTGCGATGACGAGATAATCGGCGAAATAGGATTTTTTTCCTGTTTCAGTTTTTCTTTAATGGAAACAACTTTTTGGCTTCGCAAAACAAATCAAAAATATTCTTACCGCCAATACCTTCCCTACCGGTTTATTCACATACCGAAACGCCTCGGCTACAGCATTACGGCATGCAGAAAATATACGCGCTATGCACGAATCTTTTCGCGGCTTTCGCACGGCAAGCTGCACGCCGACTTCGATTTTTTGACGAGGGACACCCGTCCGCCCTGCGAGGGGCGGCTCGATTTGGACGCAACTGTTCCCGACGCGCTTAACTTTTCGTGTACGGTACCCCACCATGTCAGCAGAAGATGTCAGGCGGTGTATATGCACTGCGGTATCGTCAAGGGCTGGGTCAGCTTGGGTTACAACGAAGAAATTCTTTTAAAAAAAGAAACCTCGGTCGGCCTTTTCGATATAAGGAAATTTTACACCGGAATTAGAGCAAAAAGGAGCCTTGTAACGGGACTTGGAAAACTGAACGGAAAAACCTTGGTCTTTCAACTGAGTAACTCGATTGCCCCGGACAGCAACAAACACAACGATAACATTATACTGTATTGCGGAAAGCGCACCCCGCTGCCGCCGGTACGGATAACCCGCCCCTACGGCCCCGCAGATAAATGGATTATTCAAGATACGGAAAGCATGGTCGATCTCGTTTTTACCCCGATCTCGCATAACTACAGAAAGGTCAATGCGCTGGTGTTCCGCACCGAATATTCTACGATTTACGGAACTTTCGAAGGCATTCTTTTAACGTCCGGCGGTGAAGAAATAAAACTAAAAAATTTTCCCGGACTAATAAAAAAATACAATATCCGCATATAACCCCAAGCCGGAAAACGGATAAGGCGCAATGACAGCAAAAACCGAAATCAGCATAAACGGCATAACCGTAAACAAAACCGTCTCAAAGGGTAAAAAGCTCAGGCTGACAATTTCGCCGAAGACGGCACAGGTTTGTGTGCATATACCAAAAAATTGCAGTGAGGCTGCGGTTTTCGAATTTATACGCCAAAGTACCGATTGGATAAAAACCAATCAGACAAAAATACTCGAAAGGATTCGGAGGGCGGAACAAAATACCGTTTTACAAGACGGAAAAACCGTACGTTTATGGGGTGCCGAGTATACGCTGAAAATTATTACGGGCAAAAAGTATTCGGGATACGCAGTCGAGGGAGACTGTATTTACTTAAAAGAAGGCGCCGCCGGCTCTGCAAAACGGCTTTTAATTTTAAACAGATTGTACAAAAGCGAATTGGAAATGTATATACACGAAATTCTGCCGTTTTGGGAGCATAAAATAAAAGAAAGGCCTTCTCAAATAAAATTCCGTGATATGAAAAGCAAATGGGGCTCGTGCAATATATGTAGCAAAATCATAACCTTAAACACAAAACTCGCGGCACTTCCCTGCGAATGCGCCGAAATGGTACTAGTACACGAATTCGTTCATTTTAAAGAAAGACTGCACAACGCCCGTTTTAAAAAATATATGTCAACGTATTTGCCCGACTGGAAAGCTCGAGTAAAAATTTTAAATTCCGGCAGATAGGGGCGGTGCGTACTTAATATCCTTACAAAAATCACTTCCAGATAATGGGCTTTTCCCCGCCGAAACGCTCTTCGATATAGTTTTCTTCCAAAACAAAGCCTTTCAGCTTTTTTAAAAAGGCTGTCTTTGACGCTTTTTGGATATTTTTGGGCACTTCCTGCCCCGAAGTTACATACACAACCGGTACTTTGCATTCGTGCAAAATACTGATAAGGCTTCCCGTATACAGCGTTTCGTCGAGTTTCGTAATAACCAGTCCCGAATAATTAAAGCCCTTATATTGGGTGATAATTTCTTTTATATCCGAGGCCTTTGCCACAGCACTGACCGTCAAATAAATAACCGAGGATTCAGGGTCTACGACACTGAGGCAGTCTTGCATTTCTAAAATATTTTTTTGATCGTTGGGGCTCCTGCCCGTTGTGTCGATACAGATAACGTCAGCCGAATCCTTAAATAAGTCAAGATACTTGTGCAATTCCTGCGAGGTTTGGGCGATGGCGAGCGGAATCTGCATAATTTCGCAGTACCGTTTCATTTGAAAAATAGCCCCGATCCGGTAATCGTCTATGGTAATGACCTGTACGTTTAGGGGGTGTCCGAGTTCTTTGGAAACGACTTTGACGTAATACGCCGAAAGTTTTGCAAGCGTCGTCGTTTTGCCTACGCCGGTAGGACCGACAAGAATAACGGCACGGCCCTTTACCCCGTCAACAGCGGGTTCGGCTACGGTAACGGTTTCGGCAATCCAGTCCAATACAGACCTTTGTACATAATCAAAATTATCGAGGTCGCTTAAGGTCAAGTCCCGTTTCATTTTATCGACCATAAATTTGATATATTTGCTCGAAAAATCGTTATTTTCAAGAATTTCGGACATTTTTTCGATGTTCTCGTGTTCGCCGCCGCTTTGCTTATCGGCAATTTTTTCAACCAGCTTATTAACGGTTTCTTCAAGTTTTTGCAGCTGGTTACTTTCCGCAGGGAACGACTTTTCGATTCTTTGTATATACGGGCTTACCTTTTCCGCCATACCCTGGGACTGCTCTGCCGCAATCCGTAAAATTTTAAGCCTCTCCTCCCGATCGTCAAGCGGCGGCACAAATTGCTTTACGGGTTTCGTCCTTATCTGTATCGGTTCTTCTTTTACCTCTTCTTCTTTTTGTTTAAAATCTTGAAGATGAAAGGGCTTATCATAAATTGAAAATGTTAAAGCAACTACCTCTCGCTCGAAAAGTCCGAAAAAACCGCCCTTCGTTTTTCTTTCGGTACGGGTTACGGCAATATTGGGGCCGTATTTTTTTGCTATCTTTTCAAGGCATTTTTCGTATGTTGCGCCTTCTTCGACTAAAACTTCCATATTTTCTACTTGCTGCTTAATTATAAATTATAAACGATTTCGGGAAATTTTACAAGGGTTTGTGAAATGTGCCGGTACGATAATTATACCTGTTCGATAATTCTGTTATCGAACAGGTATACGAGTTCTAAATCGCGCAAATAGCAGGTTTATTTTAAGCGGTACAAAAATGGTACCGCTTAAAAACACGGCGAGTTTGCTTCGCAAACATCGCTTATTAACGTATGCGCGTTCCGCGCATAAATGCAGCAGTTTCCAAAGTTCACACTTTGTTCAACTGTTGCATTTCAAGGTGCGATTTAGAACATCGCATTTTAAGGTACCTGTTCAGAAACTGAAGTTTCCGAACAGGTTTATTATACAGCCGGCAGCAGAAATTTTTTAAAAAAAATGCTTGACAATTTGTAGAAAGTAAGGGATAATTTTATTCGTGTGCACGGACAAAATGCAGCCCTTCCACCCGGGCTGTTCGGGTATATCGGAAACCGGCAGATTCGCCCCGCCGGCCTTACCGCGCCGATGCCCTCGAAGCACATCTTGCAAAAGCAGCAAAGAGACAGCGTCCCGAAAACTGTTTTTGCAAAACCGATACCGGGATCTCCGCTTCACAGAAAATGGAATACCCGAATAGGGATATTCAGGAGATATCCGAGACACTTTTCCGGAGGATTTTTTATGGAAAAAGCCGAATTTAAACCGAACGGGCGGGCTCTTTTGCCCTTCCTCATTTTTGTGGTTTCTTATTTGGGAATAGGTGTAACGCTTGTTGCAAAAGGCGATCCTATGGGCTTTTACGGGTTTAAAGGGCCCATCGCCGTTATCATAGGCATTATTGCGGCCTTTTTGCTGCATAAGGGTTCGATAGACGAAAAATTCGATTCGCTGGTCAGAGGCTGCGGAGATTCTAACATCATCACGATGTGCATAATCTATATTTTGGCAGGTGCTTTTTCGGTGGTTTCAAAACAGATGGGCGGAGTCGATTCTACGGTTAATCTGGGGCTGACATTGATTCCCCCCGCCTTTGTTACAGCCGGTCTTTTTATCATCTGCTGCTTTTTATCCGTGTCGATGGGTACAAGTGTCGGTACCATCGCCGCCGTCGGCCCGATTGCGGTGGGCTTCGCCGAAAAAGCGGGGCTTTCTATGCCCTTGCTGATTGCCGCAATGATAGGCGGGGCCATGTTCGGCGATAATCTTTCGATTATTTCGGATACGACCATTGCCGCCACCCGAACCCAAAACGTGAATATGCGTGACAAATTCCGCGTTAATGCGGTTCTAGCCGTACCGGCGGCAATCGTTACGGCAGTGCTGCTTTTGATCTTCGGAAGGCCGGCAGCCCCGCCGCCGGTTCAATCGTTGGAATTCAATATTGTAAAGGTTCTGCCCTACGTTTTTGTGCTGATTACGGCAGTTGCGGGACTCAACGTTTTTATCGTTCTTTTAGGCGGAATTATTTTTTCCGGGGCGGTGGGAATCGCATACGGAGCCTTTGACGCCCTGCAATGGACAAACCACATGTATGAGGGCTTTAACGGTATGTTCGAAATATTCCTGCTTTCGATGCTGACAGGCGGCCTTGCGTATATGGTAAGCCGGGCAGGCGGAATGGAATGGCTTTTACAGAAAATTAAGGGAATGATGAGGGGCAAAAAATCGGCAGAGCTGGGTATCGGCGTATTGACGATGATTACCGATGCCGCAACTGCAAACAATACGGTCGCCATTATTATCGACGGACCCATTGCAAAAGAAATGTGTGAAGAATTCAAGGTAGACCCGCGCCGCTCGGCCTCCTTGCTGGACGCCTTTTCGTGCGTTATGCAGGGGATAATACCGTACGGTGCCCAGCTGCTCATCGCGTGCTCCTTTACGAAGGGTGCGGTAAACCCCGTGTCCTTGATTCCGCTTTTATGGTACCCGCAGGCCCTGTGCTTCTTTTTGGTGCTTTCGATCTTTTTCCCGTTTGCAAACGGCTACATCAAAAAACACCCTTGGAATTTCCAAGAATGGAAGGCATAAATCCGATATTTCGATGACGGCCTTAGCGATACCATTATTCGTGCAGAGGGTTTAATACCCCGACGCTTCTTGAGTCGGGGTTGTTGATTTTTAAGGCTTATCCCCTCGCCCCTTCAGTTTAAAAAAGGAGCGGGGGGAGGCGTAAAGCACATTTTTACAACTTATAGTTTTTTAAAGATTTCCAATAGTGCACGAGGTTATCTCGTGTAGTACTGAAACATATCACCTATTGTAGCACTACACGAGGGCGTCTCGTATAGTGCTGAAACAGGTCATCGATTGTAGCTGGAATAGGTGTCCTATTGTAGCCGTAATAGGCGGCATAGTATGGACGTAATGACGGGGAGGAAATTACGGCACACTATCCCGCGCTAAGGGGGGGGGGGACACTCCCCCTGCATAATGGGGTACGGTGCCCCGCGGTAATAGTAGTAAAAAGTTTAATACCTAACGTTCCTTGTCTGCGTTCTACATCGGGAATGTTGATTTTAGTCTTTCTTTCACGCTTACAAAGATTTTAAACAGGCTTTAAGAACTTATGGTTTTTAAAAGATTCCCTTTAAAAAATAAACGGAAAAATACACTTCGGTTTTAGCGCAGCAAATTCTTCAGGGAAGGTTTCTTTATACTTTTTGTTTATTGCGTATGCCCTCGGCACCAAATTAGCGGCCGTCCAAAAGGCGAATAAAACACCGGCAAGGCTCCACGATAAAAGGGCAAAGCCGCACCATTCAAGAATTTCGCCGAAATAATTCGCGCTGGAAACATAGCGGTACATTCGGTTTTTCGGAAAAAAATGAGCCGAAGAGCCCTGCTTCCTAAGCGAGCGTATGTATTTATCCGAATCGATATTTATAATCATCCCCGCAAAAAAAACCGTCGCACCGGCAATAAAACGAGGATCACGCAGCCACAAAACCGTGTACAGGTCATCAGGCGATAGGTAAAAAATCCACAAGCCGATTAATGCCGCATTAATCGTGTTAAACACAAAACCCATCAGCACTATAGAAAGGGGCATCTTGCTTTTTCCTTTCAGCAAAAAGGGAAAAATAAGCGTTCTTTGAGCGTAATGCAGCATATAAAACGAGGCAATTATTATTTTGACAATCCCGCTTCCTGCTCTTAAACACAGCACCGCCGTCATCGCAATTAGAGCAGGCGCTTCCATAATAAACCACGCAGCCTTATTGTTAAAACTGAAACCCCATTTTTTGTCGATCATTTTTCCGTATCCCGCCGGAATAAAAAACAATGCAATAAAACAGACAAGGCCGGTGCAAAACATAACGAGCACGGCAATATTAAATACAGTCAACAGCGTATTCATAAAAGTGAGTATAACGGGTTTAATCTTTGCTGTCAACCGAAAAACGAACCTTGCAGGAACTGATTGTTCCGTGCAGTAAAGTTTTTAAAGCAGGCGGGGCGGATAGGGGCTCAGGTATAAATGAACCGTAGGACAGGCTTTGCCTTCACTGCGGCATGTTGATTTTTTATAATTTTTTTCGAATCCGGCGCTTGACAAAATCGGGGGGGGGGGGGGGGATATAATGGAAGAAATTTTTCTTTACTGCTTTTTGCGGAAAAGAAATGGCCGGATTGATGCCCCCTACCGACAAATTTGCGATTGCGTAATTTTGTGCGGAACCGGTACGGAACAGAAATTTCGGGCAAAAAAAATACGGTAATTCGACAAGATTCGATTCACAAACATTGCACACAAGACAGGCCGAATAATCTTTCGGTTGCCGAACAGCACATTTTTTTAAGGAAGGTTAAAAAATGAAAAAAATTACAACTGTTTTTTTTCTAATTATGTTGATTTCCGTAACCTGTTTTGCGGAATTTGTAATTACGCCGTCCATCGGTTTTTCCAATATGATTTCTGCAAGTCAAGGGAGCCTCTCGAATGACGACAAATCGGCCATAAAAGCAACACTGAATACCGATGTAAGCAACTCGTGGAATGCTTTTGCAATCGGACTTGATTTGGGCTTTATTGGAAAAAAGGGATTTACGTTTTTTTTGAACAATAATATTTCGATTGCCGGTTCAAACAAAACAAAGGTGCACGGAAAACTGACGCTGGAAGTAGGCGGTGTTAAAACGGAAAAAGATATCGACTTTGAAATGAAAACGATGGAACTGAAAGGCGCCTTTTGGCATGGAGAGGCGTTGTTCGGCTATACGTGGAAAAACATACCCAATCTGTATATCACATTAACAGGCGGATTCGGTGTCGGTTTTGGAGCAGCAAAGGTTAACAAGGTTCAGGTAAAAAATACAACACTCGATGTAAGCGATTTGGATATGAATTTGACCGTATTTAATATAGGACCGTCCTTTCATTTCGGCGTTCAATATTATTTTACAAACAACATCGGATTGGCCATTGCCGTAACCGACACAATAGGCTTCGGAAACATTGATCTTTATAGCAAAAAGTTAAAAGATGTGTATCCTACAAGCTCGGATCCCGGTTTCTCCAACGCATTTCTTGTAAAACTGGGGCCGACATTTAAGTTTTAATTTTAAGCATGCGGCCTCCTCGTTTTAATCGGGGGCGCTTGTATGTTTGCAGCAACCGTACTGGTATTCCAAAACCGGCATTTACAAAAAATGCCCCGTACGGGGGCGAGCGTGGCCTTGCCGAAAAATACGGCAAGGCCGCCGGCCTGTTCCGTCCGGATAAACAATTTTTACCGGCTGTCGTCTCGGAACAGGCCGCCTTCGGGGAATCGGCATTCCCCGAAGGCGCACTGTCTAAGCCCCTACCGAAAACAGCGGTTTCCCTACAATCTTTTAAAAAGTTGCAGCCTTTAAACCGCCGATTAATCCGAATAGTTTAACCGGCAGATGTTTAAGTTTTTTTAAAAGGTATTCGGGCTTTCTTCCGCAAGAGCTTCCGTCTTTACTTCTTTTACCGCCTCTTTAGGCTTTACGTTCTTAAAAATAGGCTTAAACTCCACGTGCTCTGCGACAACCTTTACCTTGCTGTAGTTTTTCCCGTCCGTACCGACCCACCGATCTTGTTTAATCCTTCCGACAACGCGAACCCCGCGGCCCTTGGCTCCGTTTTCCCCGCACAATTTTGCAAGGTTCGACCAGGTTTCCACATCGAAATACGAAGTTTCTTCTACAAACGTATTGTCTTTTTTGTAATTCCTGTTTGCCGCGATGGAAAACGTACACAGGGGCGTGCCGGCAGGTGTCGATTTTAACACCGGTTCCCTGACCATATTTCCTTCGATAATAAGCGAATTAAGCGATTTCATTCAAAATACCTCCGATAGTTTCAAAAAATCCGAAAAACAGCCGGCCGGACCGTCTTCGATTCACAGCTTTTGCAAAAGCACAAACGGTGCAGTACCGTTCCGTAAATATTATCGCACTTTAAAAATCGTTTTGGCAACTTTGTGCCGAATTTTCGTTTTTTTTATACATACGTCTTTAAATTTTCGGTCTTTTGTGCTACACTCAAGAAAATGAGCAAAAATACCGATAAACATACCGAGTGTTCTGTAGCCTTATCGTATTTACTAGGCTCGAATGTGCCTATAATAACCGCTGCAGGAAAGGGCCTTGTTGCACAACGTATAAAAGAAATCGCCGAAAAAAACGGAGTCGAAATAATCGAAAATTCCGATTTGGCAAATATTTTAGTACAGCAGGATATCGGCTCGTGTATTCCCCCTGAGGTCTACGGGGCCGTTGCTTCTATTTTTGCATTTTTGATAAGGAAAAACGGCGGAAACATACCGGCCTAAAAAGTTTTACCGGTTTTATCTGCAAAAAACGCTTTAAGCAAAACCGACATCAGAACGCTTTACAATCGGTGCGTTTTTCGGATCCATAAAGCGGCGTAAATTCGGCAATTTTGGATTGAGAATTTAAAAGAAGAGGGTATTATTTAATGTTAAAGAAGATCAAAGCCAGCGACTTAAAAAAGGGACAAAGATATTCCGCTCCTATTTTTTTTGATGACGGACAAAATATGCTCTTGCTGAAAGGGCTGCCCATAAGCGAATACGAGCTTGATATGCTCAAGTACTGGAAAATTCAGTACGTGCTGACGGCAGGCGATGTGATCCCCGAGCAAAACGAAAACGAAGATGACATCGATTTACTGATGGATGCCGACGAGGGTTTGGAAGCACTCGATGATGATCCGGTAACCCAAAGTTCACAGGAAAAATTCGCCATAAGCGGCACCCAGCTTACCAGTAAGGAAATTCAAGAAGTTTCCATCGAAAATATTTTGAAATTCAGTAAAAATTCAAAGACGTCAGAAATGTATTCCAAGTATCTGGAACTGGTAATGAGCCTTGACGATCTTTTCAATAAAATAAAGCTGAAAAAGAGCTGCGACACCATGCCCGTAAACAATCACGCAGAAATTCTTTATAATATGGTAAAAGAAGATCCTGCGACCCTCGTCAACTTTATTTTAGGAACGACCTTTAACGACAATAATATGGCGCGTCTGTCTGTGAACACCGCAATTTTGGCAACCATCTTGTGCGAGGAACTGGAACTGCCGAAAGAACGAACAGAAAACATTATTATTTCCGCACTCCTGCACGATGTAGGAATGATGCGTATTCCCGACAAGGTTGTAAACAAAACCGGTACCCTGACGGAAGTCGAACGGCAAACGATAGAGGCACACACGGTTTACGGATACAAAACCACCTTAAGCGAGTTTATGTACACCAACGACATCGCCGCCAGTGTTATGCAGCACCACGAACGCTGGGACGGTAAGGGCTACCCGAACAATATTTCCGGCAACGACATCGACTTCGGTGCACGGATCATAGCCGTAGCCGACGCATTTATCGCGATGATAACGCCAAAACCCTACCGCGACCTGATGCTCGGCTATCAGGCGATGAAAAACCTGCTTGCAGATAATGCCCGCCGCTTCGACCCCGCGATTATCAAAGCAATGATCCGCAGTATCGGCATTTATCCCATCGGCTCGATGGTGTTAATGAACAACGCCTCGCTCGCACGGGTTATCAAAAGCTCTCCCGAAACACCGATGCGCCCGTTTATCAGAATTTTGATAGACGAAAAAGGACGCATAATGGACCAAAATGCGGGCTTAATCGATTTAAAAGAAAACAAACACCTGTTTATCGTACGGCCGATAGACCCGCGGGCTTATAAGATTAAATAATGGGCATCTCTAAAAACTTTGTTAGATTTTTAGAGATGCCCGACGAGTTTTTTGTAAGTCCTTATATATCAATGACTTACAAAAAACATCGCAAGTTAAATCTAAGGTAAACCTCTAAAAACTGAGGTTTTTAGAGGTT
>CAUTPO010000037.1:0-17666 GCA_963540475.1 uncultured Treponema sp.
AATGTACAAGTTAAGGGTTTGACACATTCCGCTTTTCCTCTTATAATGCCGTCATAGTAAAAATAGGGAGACATATTGTGAAACAGTCGGATTTTGCAGCACCGCCTGCGGCGGAGAAAAAACCTTTTACATTAAAAAAATTCGGAAAAGAGAGAACGGATAATTACTATTGGCTTAAAGATAAAACGGATCCCGCCGTCATCGAATATCTAAAAGCCGAAAACGCCTATACGGCGGCCGTTACGGCTTCTTCACAACATTTGCAAAAAACGCTTTACGAAGAAATTGTCGCCAGATTAAAAGAAGACGACGAAACCTATCCCGTCTTTCAAAACGGCTATTATTATTACAATAAAAGCGAGAAAGGAAAACAATACCGACGCTACTGCCGCAAAAAGGGAAGCCTGTCGGCCCCCGAAGAAATCATTTTCGATGTAAACGAAATGGCTGCCGGTAAACAGGCCTTTATATTCGACGGGTATTTTATCAGCCCCGATAACACAAAGGCCGCCTATCTGTACAACGAAACGGGTTCGTTCGCCGAATTCACCTTAAAGATACGAGATTTAGAAACGGGCCGAGATACGGCTTTTTCGTTCGAGGGGGCGGCCTCGGTTGCGTGGGCGGCTGACAGCAAAACCGTATTTTACAGCGCCATCGATAAAACGCTTCGTTCGAGCACGGTGTACCGCCGGCAGGTAAGCGAGGAAAAAGGCGAGGCGGTATATGAGGAAACCGACTCCCGTTTTTCGTGCTATGTTTACGCCGACAAAACGAAAAAATATATATTTATTTCGAGCGAAAGCTCCACTACTTCGGAGCAGCGGTTTATCCGATCCGATTCTCCAAAAAAAGAATTCGAGGTATTTTTGCCGCGCGTTCAAGATACCGAATACTCCGTTTATCCGCACGCCGATACGTTTTTTATCTGTTATAAAGACAGGCAGAATTTGAACCGCAAAATCTATTCGGCGCCCTTGAACGGGTACGGGGATAAAACCCGCTGGCAGGAAATAAGACCGCACGATCCGAATGTCCGTATTGAAGATGTGCAGGTATTCGAAAATTATCTTGTGACGGAACTGCGCAAAAACGGCTTAAATGGAATAGAAATACGGTTTTTAAAACGGCAAGAAACAAAGGAGATTCTTTTCCCCGAACCCGTCTATACCGCAAACCTTACATCGAACCCCGAATACGGCCAAACAAAAATCCGCTATACGTATACTTCTTTAAACCGCCCCCTCACCTTGTACGAATACGACGCGGAAACAGGTAAAACCGTACTGCTAAAACAACAAGAAATTCCTTCGGGGTTTAATCCCGACGATTACACCGTGGAGCGTTTATGGGCGTCCGCGGCAGACGGGGTGCAAGTTCCAATGGCGGCCGTGTACAAAAAGGGCTTACAAAAAGACGGTTCGGCGCCTGCCCTGCTTTATTCGTACGGAAGCTATGGGTACAGTTCCGACGTATATTTCAGTCCGGCCGTGTACAGCCTTATCGACAGGGGCTTCGTGTATGTTGTAGCACAGATCCGCGGGGGCAGTGATCTGGGCGAACAATGGTACGAAGACGGTAAGCTCTTAAAAAAGAAAAACACCTTTACCGACTTTATTGCCTGCGCCGACCATCTTGTAAAACAAAAATACACAGCCTCGGACAAACTTGCAATAATGGGCGGCAGTGCAGGCGGCCTTTTGATGGGTGCCGTAACGAATATGCGCCCCGACCTTTTCCATACGGTTGTGGCGCAGGTTCCTTTTATCGATGTGGTAACGACCATGCTCGATGACAGCCTGCCGCTTACGACCGGCGAATACGAAGAATGGGGCAATCCCAACGAAGAGCAGTACTACGATTATATGCTTTCCTATTCACCCTATGACAACATAAGGGCGCAAAACTACCCCTGTATACTCGTAACGGGCGGCTTGAATGATTCGCAGGTACTGTTCCACGAACCGGCAAAATACACCGCAAAATTGCGGGCGCTTAAAACCGGTGATAACGTTCTTATTCTCCGTATGAATATGGAATCGGGACACGGCGGGGCGACCGGCAGGTATGACAGAATAAAGGATATTGCTTTTGAATATGCTTTTATATTGAATATGATCGGAATTACAAAATAAAGGATAATAAAAATGGAATTCAAACATCTGGAAATTTTTATGGCGCTTGTTGAAAACCTCAGTTTCTCCGTTACCGCAGCCCGCCTCGACGTGTCCCAGCCGACCGTCAGTTTGGTCATAAAAAATCTGGAACGGGAACTGGATACGCCTCTATTTATCCGCTCCACCCGCGAGCTTAAAATTACCGAGGCGGGGGCGAACCTGTACAGCGAAGCAAAAAAACTGCTAAAGCAAAGGACGGAACTACTCGAACGATTTATCCATCCGCAAAAAAAGATTATAACGATAGGAGCGTCCACCATTCCCGCAGGGTATATTCTTCCGTCCATAATAAAAGAATTCAAAAAGCTGCATCCTGACGTACTCATAAAAATCGAAGAAAAAAACAGTATGGAAACAATCAAAAAAGTGTCTGCCAATACGGTTGATCTGGGCATTGTCGGAATGGAAACGGCAAGCGAACAGTGCGAATTTAAACCGATATACAAAGACGAATTCGTTTTTATAACGGCAAACAATGCCTACTATCAAAAACTGAAAAAAGAACCGTTTAACCTGAAACGCCTTGCACAAGAACCGTTTATTATCCGTGAATGCGGCTCGGCCGTAAAACAAAATATGGAAATGATTTTGCAATCTGCAAACATAGATATCGCGTCGCTGAACATCAGTGCAACGATAAACGATATCGAAGTAATCAAGCAGTTGACAGCTCAAGGGCTCGGCACGTCGTTTATTTCCAAAATTGCCGCCGAAGATATGATAAAAAACAAAAAGCTGTTATCCTTCGAGCTTGGAACCGTACCGCACCGATACCGCCGCATTTATGCGGTCTGGAACAAAAACATTGCCTACTCAAGCTATGTGCAGGACTTTTTAAACTGTGCCCGAAGCGATCGGAGCGGCAAACCGCAAAAACCGTAATTACTTCGGCTGTTTTTTGATTATCCGTTTGACCCGTTTTCCGCCCTGTTTATCGGCGGCGTTTTCCTGCTTTTTTTCTTTTGAAGAATGAAACTCGGCCGCCTTTTTTGCCTTCGCCTTGAATTTCTCTTTTCTATTTTTTTCGATAAATTCAATACACTTATCCAAGCCTTGCAAAAAAGGCTGCATCTCGTCTTCGAACACAACGATAGCGTGCCGGTCAAAACCGACTCCCTCGGAAACCTTGCTCTCGACAACCTGCAAAAAAACATTGCCTCGCGTGTTCTCCTTTACGTTAAAAAAATACGTCCTGTTCTCCGCAGGAATCTGAATCGTAAACAGTTCTCCTCTAATACCCATCTTTTACCCCTTTGCCATATCAGCCCTTTTTACCATACAGCCCTGCCATTCGGCAAGATATTTTTCGGCGTCAACCGAACCGTCCTTTATGTCGGCCATAATCCTGAACACAGGCTCCGTTCCCGAACCGCGCATCCAGATAAACCCGACGGGTTCACCTGCCGTATCGTAAAACTGAATTTTAAGCCCGCCCTTTTGCGATATGCCGAAATCCTTTATGTCTTCTTTTTGCACCGTTCCGTTATTGCAAAAACTGCGGTAAGAAGCAATGCCGAATTTTTTGTGCAACTCGCCCCTTTTTTCCGCCCACTCTTTTTCGAATATTTTTTGATATTGCCGTTTTAATGCAGAATGATCTTGAGATGTTATTTTGAGCATGGCGCGGCTTTCGCCCGTCGGCGTGGTAGCGTAGCGGGGAAGCGTTTCGATAATATCGTCCAAGGAAAAATCGGGCTTGTAGTTTTTTTGCCGATTCGATTTTTCGCACCAAATTTCAAAAAGACCTTTTTTTCCGTTTTCCGATTTTAGCAAAAAAAACTTCAAAATTGCAAAAATCGTATTCAGCGGATCCCGCACGGAAGCGGGGTGGGTGATGTTTCCGCCGTTAGAACCTTCTCCCAAAATGCGCACGGTGTAGTTTTGCGCCCGCAGCTCGGCAGCGCGGTTTACAACATTTGCCTCGCCGACTTCGGCCCTGAAAACTTGAGCCCCGAAACAGGCCGCTATTTCTTCTATGCGTAAGGAAGTCGGCCCGTTTACCGCAACCGCAATAGGCCCGCCGCTTTCGTGCAGGTACGCAAGATAGGCAAGTTCGGCCGTTACGGAAAGGGCAAACACTTCCTGCGCTTCCAAAATGAGCGCCTTGTTTTGCCTCAAGCTCCAATAAATGATGTTGCCGCGGTCTCCGTCGCAGTCGGGCATATAGCCCAAAAAACAGTTTTTCTCAAAAAGCGTTTTTCCGTTTTTGCGAAGACGTTCCATTTCTGCCGCACAAAACATTAAGTTCTCACCCTCAGGCAAGATCGCGTGGCGTATGTCGCCGCCTTTTTCCGCCATACCGATGAGCCTTATCCCGCACTCTTCGAAAAAGCTCCGATCGATCGATGCGGCCCGTGCGCTTCCATTAAAATCGCACACAATGCAAACGGGCTTGTTTTCTTTTTCTGCGTTTTCGCAAGCCGTTTTGCAGCGGTCAAAAAACTGCCGCTGCACAGCCGCATCTTGCGATCCCGAAATAACTTCTTTAGAAAAATCGTGATATGCGCACAGAGCCTGCCGTTTTAAATGCGGCATCTGTGATAGTATTTTTTCCGTTTCGGCCGGATCGAATGAGGCAAGGATACGTTCCGCCTGTACGGCTGCCTTATTGCTTGCACATTTTTCAGAAAAAAGATCGATAAGAATTTTTGCCTGTTCCGCATTTAAAACGCCGCCTGAACTTGAACCGAATTTGATTCCGTTATATCCTATCGGATTATGGCTTGCGGAAATATAGATGAACGCTGCGTTCCGTTTTTTTGCGTATGCCATTATTTCGGGAGCGGCCGCACAGCCGATGACTTCCAAGGTGTACGGCGCAGAAACCAGCGCTTTTACAAAGGTTTCCTGCAAGGCGGCTCCTGTCGGACGGGCATCGCGGCCGATGACGATTGTTTCGGTTTCGGGGTAACGGGCTGTAAGAAATTCCGCAAAAGAAACAGCAGCAAGACAGACTAAAAGCGCGTCTTCATGTTTTATATCCGCAGAGGAATCTTCGCTGCCGCCTGCCGCAAAAATTTTCCGCCAGCCTGAGGCGGACAGTATCATTTTTGAAAATTCGCTTTGAATATCTTTATCGGTTGCCATATACCCCTTCCCTGTTTAATGTCGATTATTGTATGGGCATCTATAAAAGTCTTGTTAGATTTTTTATAGATGCCCATATACAGTATGAACGTACGGAATTTCATAAAACCGAAAAAACCGATTTGAAATCTGCTTTAACGGACTAAGTCATACGCTTTGCCGGTTTTCAAGGCCCTATACACGAGGCGAATCCGCCGACTCTTTTTCTTTTAAAATGACCGTATCTATCTCTTGTAGTTTTTGAAAATCGCAGGTCATGGTTTTTATATTCAAACCTTTCGGAACATTTATAAAAAGGACGAGTTTTGAAAGCCGCTTTTTTGACCGCGAGGTGCGTACGTTCGACGATAAAATCGAAACGGAATGTTCTGCCAGAATATCCATAATGTCGGACATTTGCGGCATCGTATCCCTAAAATAAATTTCCAAAAACTTGTTTTGGCGCAGCGGAAACATTTTTAACTCAAGCCGGTTCATTACCGACAAGGTTATCAACGAAAGGACAGTCATAAACCCGCCCATTACATACAGGCCGCTTCCGATCGCAAGACCGATACCTGCAATTACCCAAATTGAGGCGGCTGTCGTAAGCCCTTTTACGTTTGCACCGATTTTTAAAATTGCCCCGGCTCCCAAAAAGCCCATCCCGGAAACAACCTGCGCTGCAATGCGGGCGGGGTCGCCTGTGTTAAAAGCCTGATGAATCCAGATGGAAACCAGCATGGCACCGCAGGCTCCCACGCAAATAAGGATATGCGTACGCAAACCTGCAATCTGTCTTTTGCCTGCACGTTCCATACCGATACAGCAGGCTGCCAAAAAACTGACGACCAGCCGTATGATCATAACCTTTTCCGTTAACAACCCGGCTTCCATTACAACTTCCTTAAATTGCCCTGAGGGGGACTTGAACCCCCATGCCGTTAAGCACTAGTACCTGAAACTAGCGTGTCTACCAATTCCACCATCGGGGCAGGGCCGATAACGTTTTGACGGGTACCACCGCCGAAACGCCGTGTTTTTTCCGCTTAAACGGAATGGCTTTATACTATAACGGAATTTTCCGTTTTTGTCAATACAAACAAATACTCGCTCACGTGTATTTCTCTGCCGTTTAAATTGCGGCTGCCTCGAAACGTGTTATACCGTATTTCTACGGTTTTTACGCTGCCGTATTTTTTCAGCATTGCAGTCATTTCGTCAAATGTAATAAAGCCTTCCGAATTATACGAAACGATTATATACCGCGCATCGAGCCGGTTTATCAGCGTTTCCAGCGAGCGCAGGGCGGCGCTTTTTTTGTTGAACGCAGAACGGTTCCAGTTTTGCGTAATACCCGAAACCCTGCTGATAGGAACATCGAGCCTGTTTTTGATTATCAGATTCAGCATAAAATAATTCGAGCCGTAAGGGTGCTGGTTATAAGGCGGATCCAAATACGCAATATCCAGACCGCAAATTTTTTGTGCCAACTGCACGGCATCTTCGGTATAAATTTCCACATGGGAATTATAATTACTGAAAACGGGCGCCTTTAATTCTATTGTACCGAGAATTCTCGACAACGCATTTTTTCCCGCCCCGCCGAAACATCCGATGCCGGTATTTTTGTCCTTATAAAAACCTTTAAAAACGCCGCTCGTGTTGACGTGAATCGACGCTTCGGTAATAAGGGGTGCGAGAAAATATTTTTTTAAGGCTTCTTCTTTTACAACCTCGTCAATTAATTTTCGGTATGTGTCTATACGCACGGCATTTTCCCGCGTGTAAAAAACCCGTTCGTTTTTTTGAATGGCATTGTCGTTTTTCGGAGCATAATATCGTGCAATAATACCTTCGGTTTTATTGCTTTCGTATTTTTGTACGATTGTTTTTCTATATTGACTGCATATCTTTTCGGGATATTCTTTTTTATTTGTAAGATAACAGCCGTTTATTACGGCCGAATAATATTCAATATCGTTTACGATTAGTTTTTTACTGTGCCGCTTGAGCATTCTGGCCGCAATACCGGACCCCGAAAACAGATCCGCACAGACAAGTTTTTCTTTTTGCAATTCGTCTTTGATAATCTCGACTTCGGCTTCTATATTTTTTATCAAAAGTCTTTTGTTGCCCAAATAGGTAATCAGCTGCGTTGTAAGAAATTCTTTGTTTTCAGGTTTCATAGATTATCGTATCTGCCTTACCGCTGCAAAATAAATCGGATATTTTTACTTTTGCTTTTTTAAAATAATTTTTATTTTAAGCGATTCAGGGTTTTCAAGCAGACTTTCCGGTTCTCCGTCTTTGCCAATTTTAAATGACGAAAGATAATCCCGGCATACTGTTATCGTATCGGGTGCTGTAAAAGATAAAGATATAAGATCGGAAATTCCGCCCGCCTCGCCTCCATCGATTATAAATGGTACGGATTTATTTGCTGCGTTTTTAGATGCATTAAGGTCAGCTAAACCGGCTTCTTTGGTTTTTGCATATAAAAAATAATAATCGACCTTGAACTTTCCGCTGCCGATATACCGAATTTCTACTTTTGTGTTCTGTAAATCTTTTATTTGTTCATCTGTAAGCGGAGAACCGCCCTGTTCGAATACCGGCATGGAAACATATACATAGGTGCCGCTGTACATTTGAATTATGCCGGTCTTATCTGAAGCCGGTTCCAAAAGAGCCTCCGATACTACAAGCGAGAGTTCCTTTGTTTGTTCCGCCGCCGGTTTTTCGGCCGGTTCATTCTTTTTTTTCAAGTTTATTCGTGCGGCATGTTTCATATCCCGGACGCTTCTTGGGCCGCGGCAGGAGGTACTAAAGCCACCTGCACTTATCGTATAAGAATATACAGTGCGAAACTTTGAGGTTTGTATCCCTAGGCTTTGCACCGGCGTATACCGATTACATGAAAAAAAAGATATAACTGCAAGGCAGAAAAATATGCGAAACGTTTTTTTTGTTTTCATAAATAAGCTCCTTATCTGTCCGGGGTCAGCTTTACTTAATATCGGTAAAGTCATCCTCAGTTAAAATAGAATATTCGTATCCCTGCTCCGCCAAAAACTTCTGCCGTTTTTCGGCAAATTCTTCTTCGACGGTTTGGCGCGTTACGATCGTGTAAAAATCGGAATCGCATTCCTTGGGGCGCAAAATACGGCCCAGCCGTTGGGCTTCTTCCTGCCTGCTTCCGAAAACGCCCGATACTTGGATCGCAACCGAGGCGTCGGGAATGTCTATGGCAAAGTTTGCAACCTTGGAAACAACCAAAACCTTTATTTCACCCTTGCGGAATGCGCCGTACAAACGTTCCCGCTCCGCATTCGTATTTTTGCCCGTTATGACAGGCGCATTTATTTCTTTGGAAATTGTTTCGAGCTGTGAAAGATATTGACCGATGACAAGGGTTTGGTTTTCCTTGTGTTTTTCCAAAAGTTTTTTTACGATTTTTATTTTTTCGCTATTTTCGCTTGCAATACGGTATTTTTCACGGGCGGAACCGACGGCATATTCTATTTCTTTTTTCGGTTCCATATTGACGCGTATTTCGGTACACCGCGCCTTTGCAATCCAGCCCCGCTGCTCCAAATCTTTCCACGGTACGTCGAAGCGCTTAGGACCGACAAGACTGAATACATCGCCCTCGCAGCCGTCTTCCCTGACCAGCGTCGCCGTCAAGCCGAGCCGCCGTATTATTTGCAGTTCCGCCGTTATTCTGAAAACCGGTGCGGGCAAAAGGTGCACTTCGTCGTAAATGATAAGGCCCCAATTTCTTTCTTTAAAAATTTTAAAATGCGGAAACGGAGATTCGGTAGACGGCCTCCACGTCAACACCTGATAGGTTGCAATGGTTATAGTTTTTATCTCTTTTTCTTCGCCCGTGTACAGGCCGATGTCTTCTTCCGCTACAGACGTTTTGTCTAAAAGTTCCCGCTTCCACTGATACACGGCTGCAACATTCGGCGCGAGAATTAGGGTCCCCGTTTTTAACATCGACATTACGATCATACCGACTACGGTTTTTCCTGAGCCGCAGGGCAGAACAATCGTACCGAAGCCCGTTCCCGCAGCCTTGTTTCCGACGAAGGCTTCTGCCGCGTCTTTTTGGTAATTGCGTATTTCAAGCGGTTTGCCGCTGCGGGCGGTTTCTTTCAAAGAAATATCGAAGTGCTCCCCGTTCCGAAGCGGAACCTCGTCCCGTACCGGCCAACCCTGTTTAAGCAGCACCTGTTTTACGGTTCCCCTGTCCAAGACTTTTATCAAAAACGAATCGGGATTGTTTAAATCTTCCATAAGATATTTTGAAAGCGTTTTTAGCGTTTTCAGTTCCCGATAAATTACCGTTGCGGCGGTTTTTAGCCGTAAAAAATCTTCTTCGCCGCAGGGCAAAAGAGTGATCTTACCGTAGCGTCCCATCGTTTCGTTCATCCACGAAAGCAGGGCGGCAGGAACTTCGAAGCGCGAAAAGTCCGTAAGCGTCTGCAAGATACGCTCAGGCGTCAAACCTGCACTCGCCGCATTCCATAAAGACATTGCGGTTATCCTGTAGGTGTGAATGTGTTCGGGCGATTTTTCGAGTTCGGCAAAGGGAATTAGGGCGAAGCGGGCCTCGGTTGCGGCGGGATCGTGAATATCGAGAAGAATGGATCTGTCTCCCTGAATGATAAGCGGCTTGGAATTCTGCATAAGGCCTATTATATCTGCTTTTTTATCTTTGGTCAATTTTTTATGGTACGGCGGAATAGGGTAACCGCACCGGAAATTTATTCTTAAAAAACGCAAAATACCTTACAGCAAAATGCGGGTATAGTATTTATGTTCGTCTTCGTGATGAAGGACGGCTCCGTTTTTTTGCTGAACACGAAAGCTCGCCTCATTGTCTTTGTTGCAGGACATATACACTTCGGCAATGCCCATTTTTTTTGCTTCTGCAAGCGTCAAAGTCAAACCTTCCGACGCATAGCCCTTATTGCGGTATAAGGGGCTTATGCCGTAACCGATATGTCCCGGCCCGTTTTTTAAAAATTCGTTCAGCCGATGCCGCAGATTAAATATTCCGATATAATTTTCGCCGCTATCCGTAAGCACAAAAACCGTATCGGGAACAACCCCCTCTTTTAAACCGATTCCCTGCGACCGCTTTTTACGCTGCTCGACGTATGCCGTAAAATCGTCAAAAGATAAACCGTAAGCCGGATTTTCAAAACCGTTTTCAGTCTGCTGAAATGTTTTGTGCAATGCGTAAGCCTTATTCACATCAGCGTCCCACAATTTTATAAGTTTCATCAAGCCCTCTGTTGGAAGCGCATTATAACAAAACGCCTTTTTTGCCGCAAGGGTTATTCGCCTATCGTTTGGTTTTTCTCGGTGAAACTTTATCAAATCATTTATCGCATAATATAACCGGTTATATTATGCGGCACGGGGCAAGTAAAATGTGGGGGCGGAAGATATATCGGAAATTCTTGACATACGCTATATATTGTGTTATAATCGCAAATTATATAAAAACTATACAATATATGGGGTGGGTATCATGCAAATAATAAAGAGGAACGGGGAAAAAAGGAGTTACGAACCCGAAAAAATCGCGATGGCGATTCAGTCTGCATTTGAAAGCGTCAGCGATTCCAAATACGATAATTTGAATATCATTATTCCTCCGCTGGTAAAAGAAATAGAGCAAGACATAAACGAGCTGAACAAAAACGGCAATCTTATTCACGTTGAAACAATTCAGGATTTAGTAGAAAAAGCGCTTATCGAACATAATTATTATGCCGAAGTCAAGAATTTTATTTTGTACAGGGTTGCAAGAACCAAGCGGCGGGATTCAAGGCAGACCATTTCGCGTTTTTTTTCTTCTATCGATATTCAAAAAGTGTTAACCGAAATTCAAAACGATTTTTCTTCCGAAGAATATAATTTGAATTTACTCGCCCATAAGTTTTTTTCTTTTAGAAAAGATAATATGAGCGATGCCGAATCGCTTGCAATGCTGATAAAGGCAGCTGTGGAACTTACAGCACAGGACGCTCCCGATTGGGAATTTATTGCGGCCCGTTTGTTGATGCTTCAGTTTACATTGAAATTAAACGGAGAGTCGGAAAAGCGAAAAATAAATTCGTTTTACGAAAAAATAAAATATTTGGAAGCCGAAGGACTTTACGGAACATATATTTGCGAACATTATACGCGCGGCGAAATAGAAAAGGCTGCCGAACTGATAAACGAGGAGCGGAATAAACTGCTTACGTACAGCGGTTTGGACCTGCTCTTGCGCCGGTACGTAATCCGCACACACGGTAATACCGCCTTGGAATCTCCGCAGGAAATGTTTTTAGGGATTGCGCTGCATCTTGCAATGAACGAAAAAAACAACCGGCTCGAATGGGTCAGGCGGTTTTATGATATGATAAGTCTTTTAAAGGTTACAATGGCCACTCCGACCCTTTCAAATGCCCGAAAGCCGTATCATCAGCTTTCTTCGTGTTTTATAGATACGGTGCCCGATTCCCTTGACGGCATTTACCGCAGTATCGACAATTTTGCGAAGGTGTCGAAATTCGGCGGCGGTATGGGCCTTTATTTCGGCAAGGTGCGCGCGGTCGGCTCTCCTATACGGGGCTTTACGGGTGCGGCGGGCGGCATTATCCGCTGGATAAAACTTGCCAACGATACGGCTGTTGCGGTTGACCAACTCGGTGTTAGACAGGGGTCGGTAGCCGTGTACCTTGATGTGTGGCACAAGGATGTTCCCGAATTTTTGCAGCTGCGTACCAACAACGGTGATGACAGAATGAAGGCGCATGATGTTTTTCCTGCCGTGTGTTACCCCGACCTGTTTTGGAAAACCGTACGGGATAATATCGACGCGCCGTGGTATTTAATGTGCCCGCACGAAATATTGACGACAAAGGGTTATGCGCTGGAAGACTATTTTGGGGACGAATGGGAAAAGAAGTATAAAGAATGTATTGCCGATTCGCGGATAACGAAGCGCGAAATTCCCATTAAAGAATTGGTACGCCTGATTTTAAAATCGGCCGTGGAAACGGGCACGCCATTCGCCTTTAACAGGGATCATGCCAACAAAACAAACCCTAATCCGCACAAGGGTATTATTTATTGTTCCAACCTGTGTACGGAAATTTCGCAGAATATGAGCGGCATACAAACACTGAATACCGAAATAAAAACGGACGGCGGAGAAACGGTTGTTGTAACGGTAACAAAACCGGGCGACTTTGTCGTGTGTAATCTTGCTTCCATCGTTCTTGGAAATATTGACATTCACAACAAACACGAAATCGCCGAAACCGTAACGTCGGCTGTGCGGGCCTTGGACAACGTTATCGATCTTAATTTTTACCCCGTGCCTTATGCAAAAGTTACCAATGCGAATTACCGTTCGATCGGGCTCGGTGTTTCAGGCTATCACCACATGCTGGTAAAAAACGGCATATCGTGGGAAACCGATAATCACTTGGAGCTTGCCGATACGGTCTTTGAAGAAATAAATTACGCAGCCGTAAAAGCCTCTGCTCAAATTGCCGAAGAAAAAGGCGCCTATCCGTATTTTGAAGGAAGCGACTGGCAGACGGGAGCGTATTTCGATAAACGCGGCTATACCGATTCCCGCTGGCAGGAATTAAAAGAAGGCGTTGCAAAAACCGGCGTCCGCAACGCCTATCTGCTCGCGGTTGCTCCCACAAGCTCCACCTCCATCATCGCAGGAACAACTGCCGGCGTAGACCCGATAATGAACAAATATTTTTTAGAAGAAAAAAAAGGCTCTCTTATGCCGCGCGTCGCCCCCTCCCTTTCCGCCTCAACCTATTGGCTGTACAAAAATGCCCATAACATAGACCAGTCGTGGAGCATTAAGGCTGCCGGAATCCGTCAGCGCCATATCGATCAGGCGCAATCGGTGAACTTATACATCACGACGGATTTTACGTTCAGCAAGGTTTTAAGTCTTTATGTGCAGGCGTGGGAAAACGGCGTCAAATCGATTTATTATGTGCGCAGCCGTTCCCTCGAAATAGAAGAATGTGAAAGCTGTAGTTCCTAATCTGCCTACAAGAATAAGGAGTAGCGGATGTCAAAACACAAAACCGTTATTTGTTTTTTTTCGATAATTACGTTTGCCGTAATCTGCATAACGAATCTTGCGGCGCAAGAAAATAAAAGCGTTCAAGATACAATTATGGATTTTTATAAAACGAAGGAGTACGAAACAGCACCCGAATTATTGGAAGCCTTTTTTAACGAAGGAGATACGCTTGACGAAAACGCCTCTTGGTACTATCCGGCAGTCTTCTTTTTTTCGAAAATCTTTCCATCCGAAAACGCCTTAAATAGGCTTATGAGCATTTACGATAAAACCGACAACGAAAAAAAACGGTTTCTTATACTGGTTATCGGTCTGAAAGATAAACAGCTTTTAAAAAAGATATATGAAAAAGAAAACGATGCTTTTTTAAAAGGGTTTATCGCTGCCGTTATCAATGATGAAACCGGCTATGATCCTTTGAAAAGCAATATAACTAATGCAACGGAGCTCGATGTTCTCTGGTCCGTTTTTTTTGCAACGGGAGAAACGGCTCCTATCAGAAAAATTGCTTCCGTATTGGCATGGGAAGATATCTTTAAAAATAAGATTGAAGAATTCGAAGGGGATACAAAACAAAAACAAGAGCTGAAAAACCTTCTTTCCGATTTCGACATCGAATATAAAAACGGGAAGCCTGCCGCTCTTACGGCCGACTGCGATATTTCCGTGTTGGAAAAATATAAAGAACGCCCCGAAAGTTTTAGAAAGCTGCTTCAGATTTTGCAGATACCCGAGGATGAATTATATCGTGCAAGCATAAAGTATGCAGCCTTTTGGTCGCTTGCCGCCAATTTAAACCGCCATTTGCCGGTACGAACCGTATGCCTGCACATTGCAGCCGACGAAACCGCACCCGAAAGAAATATAATGCTATTCGTTTTGGTTAAATCGGTTAAGTATTAACTAAGGCGGACTTTCGGGCAGTTTTAAAACAAAACCGATTCCAAATTCGAGCGGGACGCCAAGAGCATTATCAGCCGATCCAAGCCCATCGCAACGCCGGAGCAGGGCGGCATTTTACTGCAAATTTCTCCGAAGTTTTGTACCGCAGGATGAGGCACCCGCGCGTGTTGTTGTTTTAGCCTGTCCTCGTTTTTAAAATAGGCGTTTATTTTTTCTTTATCGCGGGCCTCCGTGTAACAGTTTGCAAGCTCTACGCCTCTTGCATAAATTTCCCAGCGCTCCATTGTGTGCCACGGTTTAGGTGTTCCGTTTTTTAAAACCGTGCCGCCGTTTTCTTTTGCAAGGCAGGGAACAAAGGCCGGATAGTCCAAGAGAGCCGTAACGGTATTTTCAGGCAAGGCAGGCTCTACTGCATGAACTAAAATAAGCTCGTACAAATCGTCATTATTCCATGTTTCGTATTTTTCCGCTTCGCCGAGCCCAAGCCGCTCTGCCTGTGCGGCAAGCTCCTTTGACGAATGATTTTCGGCAAGTGAAAAACCCGCATATTTTTTGAACGCCTCGTCCATTGTAAGCTGCATAAATTTTTTACCGAACAGGCCGGCCGTTTCGGGAGAAAAAAGCGCCTGCGTTTTTATCTTTTTTAAAATAAAAGAAAAAAGTTTTTCGGTTATTTTTATGGAATCTTTGTAATCGGCGTTTACGGTGTAATATTCCAGCATGGTAAATTCGGGACTGTGAATTCTTCCCCTCGATTCCGTATTGCGGTAGCACTTGGAAATTTGAAAAACCGACCGGCCTGTTTGCGCGATAATCGGTTTTATAAAAACTTCCGGCGACGGCGTTAAAAACAAGGTCTTTCTTTTTTCCGCTTGCCCGCTCCCGTTTACCGTCCGGCCGTTTGAACCGTGCGGCTTGAGGTATTCCGTTTTAAACACTTCAAGACAGGTTTCGGGTATAAGCCTTTCTGCAAGGGCGGGCGTATCCAGTTCCAAATAACCGTTTTTTACAAAAAATTCCCGAACGGCCCGGATACACGCCGCTCTAAATTCCATTGTTTCTAGATCCATAAACTTACATTATACTTTTTGTATGAGATAATGCTGCCGTCATTCTTTGTATGTTCGGCGGCGGCATTTTTTAACCCCTTTTTTTCGTTTAAATTTTGAGAACGGAATTTTAGGGGGCAAAACGCGTTTTGTTTAAATGCCGTATTTTCGGCAATGAGGTTTTTATCCGGCTTTTTGCTCTTAGTCCATTCGCCAAGAGCACCGATAAAAAGGGCTGCTACAAAGACAGCGTCTATTTCCATGTGTACAAAAAAGTACGGTTTGTTATTGACAATTTTAAATCCCGTTTTAAAGCCGCCGCTTAAAACCGCCGTGTTCTCATCCAAAGCAAACGGAAAATACGAAAACTGAAATCCTGCGGAAAATTCGTAATGTTTTATGTTCTTTACGCTGAGAAAATTTATTTCGGTAAAGGGGCCTAAAATATAGTGAGGTTTCTTTTTTAAAAGATTGATATTTAAATTTAAATTGATAAAAGAGAAAGCGGAATCGTCTTTATTATACGTAAAATTGTTATCCGGCGTTTTTAAAAAGGGGCCGTAGTACCGGCACGGCGAAGCTATAAGGCCTATACCGGTTTTCCTATCATACATATATATATTAAGCAGTTTCAGCTCGGTGGCAAAGCCTTCTTTTTCCGATGCGGTTATAGTCAATCCGCCGGTGCCGCTGCTAAAATTAAATTGCATATTGTTTTGAGAGAAAAGAATAGTGCAGCTTAAAAGCGCAAGAAATACGGTTAGTTTCTTTTTGTTTCGATTATGAACATTCATAAACGCCTCTCTATTTTTTAATCTCTTCTTTTTTTGCCGTAGTTTCCGTACGGAACCGTACCGGCAGGCAGGCGCTTGACCGCAGCCCCTCATTAAGAGCTGCGGGACGTTTTACGGCCTGCGTTTTTATTTGCGCTTTAAATTGGCAAATGTTTTAATACCTGCATACCGTGCATTGCAGCCTAATTCGTCTTCGATTCTCATAAGCTGATTGTATTTTGCAATGCGGTCGCTTCTGCTCATCGAGCCTGTTTTGATTTGACCCGTTTCGAGGGCAACGACCAAGTCTGCGATAAAGGCGTCTTCGGTTTCACCCGAACGATGGGAAATGACGGCGGTATATCCCGCTTTTTGTGCCATGCGCACTGCGTCTATCGTTTCGGTTACGGTTCCGATCTGGTTCAGTTTTATCAAGATGGAATTACACGCACCTTCGGCAATGCCGCGTTCGAGCCGTTTTGTATTGGTTACAAAAAAGTCGTCGCCGACAATTTGGATTTTGTTTCCTAATTCTTTTGTCATACGGGCGTAGCCTTCCCAATCGTTTTGATCAAGCGGATCTTCGATGGAAACGATTGGGTATTTATTTATCCAGTCCTTAAACAGTTCTATCATTTGATCGGCGGTGAACAGTTTTGAAGGTTCTGATTTCCAAAACTTGTAGCCCTTTCTTTCGCCTGCATCGTAGAGTTCGGAGGAAGCACAGTCCAGTGCAATAACGATATCCGATCCCGGTTTATATCCCGCTTTTTCGATAGCCTGCATTATGTAATCGAGCGCCTGAACATTTTCGATGTTGGGAGCAAAGCCACCCTCATCGCCTACGGCCGTAACGTGCCCGTCTTTTTTCAAAATATCTTTTAGAATGTGAAAAACTTCGGCCGTCATTCTAACCGCCTCCCGAATGGAATCGGCGCCGACCGGCATTATCATATATTCTTGAAAATCGATTTTATTGTCGGAGTGCCGTCCGCCGTTGATGATATTTGCCATCGGTACCGGCATTTGCAGCGTGTGTGCTCCGCCAAGGTAGCGGTACAGGGGCAGGCCCAAGCTGTCGGCGGCCGCCCGTGCAACAGCCATAGAAACGCCCAGCATCGCATTTGCGCCTAATTTGGACTTGTTTTCCGTGCCGTCAAGATTGAGCAGCGTTTGATCGATTTCGGCCTGATCCAAGGCATCTGCCCCGTCGAGTTCTTCGGCAATGACGGTATTGACCTGATCGACTGCTTTTAAAACGCCCTTTCCCAAATAGCGCGATTTATCTCCGTCGCGCATTTCCAGCGCTTCATATTCTCCGGTGGAAGCTCCGGACGGCACGCAGGCCCTCCCGAAACTGTAGTCGCTCAGCTGGACTTCTACCTCAACGGTGGGATTCCCCCGTGAATCCAAAACCTCGCGGCCTTCGATGTAAATAATATCGGACATAACACCCTCCTAAGACATTAATAGGTATATTTTAGTCCGATTGCCGAATAAATTCAAGAGCGGCCGGAAAATGAAGCTGATTGACCTGTAAAAGCGAACTAGGGGCATTGGAAACGGAAGTAAG